>CANKLK010000039.1 GCA_947482805.1 Flavobacteriaceae bacterium | reverse complement strand
AGGTCTGTGTAACTAAATAAATGATTGCAACGCCAATTCATAACTCTTCAAACCAAAGCCAATAATTATTCCTTTAGCATTTGGCGAAATAAAAGATTGATGACGGAAAGCCTCTCTAGAGAAGGTATTGGATATATGCACTTCTATCACCGGAGTTGATATTGCTTTTACAGCATCGCCAATACCAACCGATGTATGAGTGTAAGCCGCAGCATTCAGAATGATGCCATCATACGTAAACCCAACTTCTTGGATTTTATCAATTAGCTCCCCTTCTATATTACTTTGAAAATAAGAAAGCGAAATGTTTGGATATTTCTCTTTCAACTGGTCATAAAAAGTATCGAAAGTCATGTTGCCATAGACATCTGGCTCACGCTTTCCTAATAAGTTTAAGTTTGGACCGTTAATTATTATTATTTTCATGGGAACATATATTTCTGTAAAAATAGGAATAAACAGTTTAAATGAGCGTTTGGTTTTTGCTAAAAAAAGCAATTATAAATAGGAAAAATTAATTTTATACCTTAGAATTTTGAGTTTTTCATAATGGTTATATTCATGTTGTAAACCTGAATTAGATTTAAAATACTGTAAAATAATGATTTAGATATATTTTTTGTTAATAACATTGTTAATAACTACAAATACCAACTACGTTCATGCAAAATGATTACATATAAATTTGCTAATATTAATCATAAAAATTAAACAAACATGAAAAAAATTATTTTAACAGTTGCAGCAGTATTCGCTTTGACGTTTGCTAATGCACAAGACAAAAAAGAAGGTTCTGAAGGATTAGCTGCAGGAGATGCGGTACTTACAGGTACTTTTAATTTCACAAATGCTAAACAAGGTGACGCTAAAGCTAATGGTTTAACAGTTGCTCCAGGATTAGGTTACATGATTGACAGTAATTGGGCTATTATAGCTCAAGTTGCTTACACTTCAACTGAAGTAGATGATGTTAAAGATTCCGGTTTCGGAATTGCAGCTGGTGCTAGATATTTTTGGACTCCTGCAAGTAAATTTTCACTATTTATGGGAGGTGAATTATCTTATGGGACAACTAAAAATGATGCAACTGATGTAAAAGTAAATACTATTGGTGTTGCAGTTCCTGTAGGTTTACATTACTTTGTGTCGAACAACTTTGCTATTACAACTTCTTGGGCTGGTTTAAGCTATACGACATCAAAAGCTGATACTGATGGAGCAGAAGCATTAAACGTTCTTAATTTAAAATTAGATATGTCTTCAATCAATTTTGGTTTGTTATACAAACTGTAATTAGTTTAGAGCGTAAACATTTAAACCGCGCCATTGGCGCGGTTTTTTTTTGTTATAATTAAAATATTACAAAATATTTGCATTTTAATTAAATAATATTATTTTTGCATCAATTAATCTTTAAAATTATTATTACATGAAAAATTTTTTATTACTTACTTTGTTAACTTCATTATTTCTGACCAGTTGTAGTTCAGTTAATCAATCAATGCGTGAGCCAAATTCTAGGCTAGAATTAGTTAAAAGCGACTTTTCTTTATCTGATCAAGTTTCTGCAACTGCATCAACAACAACTATTTTGGGTATAGACTTTAAGCGTCTTTTCAACAAGAAAACTGGTACTGTAGAAGGTAGTTCAGTTTCTTTGTCTAGTATACCAGTAATTGGAAATGCTTTTACTGATAAAACCTCAAGTTATGCTCTTTATGAATTAATGCAAAAAAATCCAAATTATGATGTAGTTTTGTATCCTCAATATGAAACTAAAGTTATTCGCCCTATTTTAGGTATTGGATTAATTTTTCAAAAGAGTACTGTTAAAGCTACAGCAAGGTTGGCACAGTTAAAAAAATAAAAATTAATTTTTTTTAATTTTAAAAGCATATTATATATATGCTTTTTTTTATTAAATAATTTTAAATAAAATATTATGTATAAATGTATCTATAGTTTTATTCTTTTAATACCAATGTTTGTTGCTAGTCAACCAAATAATTTAGACTTTCACATCAACTCAAAAATAGATGTTAATAAACAAATTAAAATAGTTTATGATGATAGTAATATTGATTTGTCGGAAGATGAGCAGTATTCAGAAGTTTTATCAACAAAATTATTGAATGATTTAAGTAAAAAAGGTTTAAAAGTTAATTTCCCTCAAGATTTAAAAAATATTTGCATTCTTAAAGAATGTGGAAATATTGACATTATAACAAAAGATGAAGAATTTATATTTTTATTTATTTCAACTCAGTCTTCTGGAGGAAGAACAACTATAAATGGTTCAATTTATCAAAACAATAAAGTAATAGGAGGTTTTAAATCTTATAGAAGTTATTGGACAAACAGTAGATTTGATAGATTGAGTTCGTCTATAGCTGATAAAATTTTTAATTAATAGTAAATTTTTAATATTTTATTTTAAACCGCGCCATTGGCGCGGTTTTTTTATAACCCTACTTTTCGTTTCTTTGTCCTATGAACTGGAACAGTTATATCAAAAGTTTTCAATCCTATCTAAAAATAGAAAGGGGCTTATCTAAAAACACCATTGCCAATTACAGCTTTGATTTGGAGCGTTTGTCTAAGTTTTTGCTTGAAAATGAAATAAGCATATCTCCTGAAAACATAAGCGAAGAAACCATTCAACAGTTTATATATGCGGTTTCCAAAGAAGTGAATGCCCGTTCACAAGCTAGGATTATTTCCGGACTAAAAAGTTTTTTTTCGTATCTTATTTTTGAAGATTATCGAACTGATAATCCAATGGAGCTAATTGAATCACCAAGATTGGGTAGAAAACTTCCTGATACACTTTCTATTGACGATATTGATAATTTGATTGCAGCTATTGATTTGTCAACTCCAGAGGGCGAAAGAAACAGAGCCATGTTGGAGACTTTATACGGTTGTGGACTTAGAGTTTCCGAAATTACCACGCTGAAAATTTCGGATTTGTTTTTTGATGAAGGATTTATCAAAATAACTGGAAAAGGTAACAAACAGCGATTTGTTCCTATAGCCAATTCAACACAAAAGTACATTGAGTTGTATAGAAACTCAATAAGAAATCATCTTGATATTAAAAAAGGATTTGAGGACACACTATTTTTAAACCGAAGAGGGAAACAGCTTACCCGTGCTATGATTTTTACAATCATAAAATCGTTGGCAATAAAGATCAATTTGCAGAAGAATATAAGTCCACATACACTTCGACATTCATTTGCGACACACTTGCTTGAAAACGGTGCCGATTTGCGTTCTATTCAAATGATGCTAGGTCACGAATCTATTACTACTACCGAAATTTACGTGCATTTAGACCGAAAGCATTTGACACAAATTATCAATTCGTTTCATCCCAGAAAGGCATAAAAAAAGACTTATCTTTTATGACAAGTCTTTTTAAAAAATCAGTATAAATTTTACTTAGCAATATTCACCGCTCTGGTTTCACGAATAACCGTGATTTTAACCTGACCAGGATAAGTCATTTCCGTTTGAATTTTTTGGGAAATCTCAAAAGAAAGACTAGCCGCATTTTCATCGCTTACTTTTTCACTTTCAACAATCACACGTAGTTCACGACCGGCTTGAATTGCATAAGCATTTTTAACGCCATTAAATCCAAAAGCTATATTTTCTAAATCTTTCAAACGTTGTATATAAGAATCAAGAACTTGACGTCTAGCGCCTGGTCTTGCTCCCGAAATTGCGTCACAAACTTGAATAATTGGAGAGATTAAATATTTCATTTCAATCTCATCGTGATGCGCTCCAATGGCGTTGCAAACTTCTTCTTTTTCTCCGAATTTTTCGGCCCATTGCATTCCTAATAGTGCGTGTGGCAAATCACTTTCTGCATCAGGCACTTTTCCAATATCGTGAAGTAAACCGGCACGCTTGGCTAATTTTACATTCAAGCCCAATTCAGCTGCCATGATTCCACAAAGTTTAGAAACCTCGCGCGAGTGTTGTAATAAGTTTTGTCCGTATGAGGAACGGTACTTCATTCTACCAACCACTTTAATTAACTCAGGATGCAAACCGTGAATTCCTAAATCGATTACAGTACGCTTACCAACTTCAATGATTTCGTCATCAATTTGTTTGGTTGTTTTAGCCACAACTTCTTCAATTCGAGCTGGGTGAATTCTACCGTCAGTTACTAATTTGTGTAATGACAAACGAGCAATTTCTCTTCTAACCGGATCAAAACAAGAAAGGATGATAGCTTCTGGTGTGTCATCCACTATGATTTCAACTCCCGTTGCGGCTTCAAGCGCACGGATATTTCTACCTTCACGACCAATGATTCTTCCTTTAACATCGTCTGATTCAATATTGAAAACAGAAACACAATTCTCAACAGCTTCTTCCGTTCCAACACGTTGAATAGTGTTGATGATGACTTTTTTAGCTTCTTGTTGTGCTGTTAATTTTGCTTCTTCAATCGTATCTTGGATATGCGACATGGCTTTAGTTTTGGCTTCCGCTTTTAGGCTTTCTACCAATTGTTCTCTGGCATCTTCAGCAGAAAGACCTGAGATAACCTCAAGCTGCTGCACCTGGCTTTTGTGTAGCTTTTCAAGCTCTTGCTGCTTTCTGTCTAACAACTCAATTTTTGAAGTGTATTCCGTTGTTTTGGCTTCGTAATCGTCGTTTACTTTTTTCGCTTTTGCTAATTCACTTGAAACTTGTGATTCTTTATCACGAGTTCTTTTTTCTATTTCAGCAATTCGTTTGTCTTTGTTTAAAATTTCCTGCTCGTGCTCAGATTTTAATTCTAAAAACTTTTCTTTTGCCTGTAATAACTTGTCTTTCTTGATATTTTCAGCTTCAAGATTGGCATCTTTTAAAATTGATGCAGCATCTTTTTTGGCATTTTTAACCAAGTTGGAGATATTACTTTTTTCGAGAAATTTTGCAATTCCAAAACCTCCAGCAATTCCCCCTGTAAGCGCAACTATAATTAGTATTGTTTCCATTTTTTTGTTTGTGTTTATATATAAAAAAAGCCTACATTAGGTGAATGCATAAACTCGAAAAGACAAGTTTTGAGCTAACTCGTTGGTCAAGGATCCACGATAAAGTGGCGTGCTTTAGTAACGACGATTTGCTCATTCTAATTTGTTAGTGTTGAGTTTACCAATTAAAATCTAATGTAGGCGGTATTGTAATCCTATGTTAAAAGAACGTTATTTTTTTTCGAGATAATCTGCTACTAAATCATTAATCTTTTTCAATCGTTCAAGATCTTTACTGTCAATGGAACTGTCAACTTTTTTTTGTTCTACCTGCGAAGCAAATTGTAAAGCACACATGGCCAATACATCTTGTTTGTCGCGAACAGCATAGTTTTCTTCGAATTGCTTAATCATTGCATCAATTTTTTTGGAAGCACTTCGCAGTCCTTCTTCTTGTGACATGTCAACCGTTAATGGATAAACCCTGTCTGCAATTGATAATTTTATTTTAAGCTTTTCATCCATGTTTTTAGTGTGATAACTGTGCTATACAGTAATCTATCTCTCGGATTAATGAATTTATTTTAAGCTTTGTATCTCTTTTATTTTCTTCACCGCCTAATAATGAATTAGCCATTTTGAGTGATTCGCATTCCGATTTCAAAGCGGCAATCTCATCCGATTGCTTTTGAATCACTGCAGCAGCTTTATATAATTCTTCTTTCAATAAAATAGAACTATTCTCTAAACTATTTATTTTAGTAAAAAGTTTCGTTATTCTACTTTCAACAGAATCAATTATTTCTGCAATTTCACTCATGAAATATTTTATTCATTACTTACTTCACAAAGTTAGGATTCTATTTTGTTTGCGCAATATTTTTACTAATTATTTATCGCAAATTTGAGATGAAATTATAATAAATTGTTTTTAAGCAGTTATAAAAAGTAGTTAGTTGTAAATTTTTACGCACTTTTAATTACCTTAGCATAAACAACTTTTTATGAGATTTTTTTGTTTTGTTTTTTTATTTTCAATTTATGCATTTGGACAAACCCAATATCCAAAGGATTATTTTCGTTCACCACTCGATATTCCATTACAGCTTTCAGGTAATTTTGGTGAATTGCGTCCCAATCATATCCATGCTGGTTTTGATTTTAAAACCCAGCAAAAAGAAGGTTTATTCGTTTACGCTGCTGCCGATGGCTATGTTTCTAGAATAAAAATTTCAGAAGTCGGTTATGGAAAAGCTATTTATATAACCCATCCAAATGGTTTTACTACTGTTTATGGACACTTGCAATCGGGTTACGGAGAAATCGAAAAAACTATAAAAAAAGAACAATACAAAGCCAAATCGTATGAGATAGATATTCCTTTGTACCCAAATGATTTAATTATAAAAAAAGGAGATATTATTGCTTTTTCCGGAAACACAGGCGGTTCTGACGGACCCCATTTGCATTTTGAGATTCGGGATACACAATCCGAAAAAATTATTAATCCAATGTATTTTGGATTTGACACGGTTATTACCGATTCAAAACGACCTGCCATAAACAGCTTGTGGGTTTATCCGTTAGACGAAAATAGCATAGTAAATCAATCAAAAAGACCAATTTCAGTAAATTTATCTTTGCAGGAAGACGGAACCTATTTAGCGGAAAAGATATCTGCCACAGGAAAAATAGGTTTCGGAATAACAACTTTCGATTATGATAATGTTTCCTGGAATTCTAATGGAATTTTCCGAGTGCAGACCTATCTCAACGGTAAAACCGATTTTGGCTATCAATTTGATACGTTTGCCTTTGATGAAACTAGATTGATTAATGTTTTGATTGATTATGAGCGCTACAAAAAACTGGGACAACGTGTCCAAAAATTATTTATGAAAACCTCATTTCCTTTGAGTATTATAAAAACGGGTTCAAACAACGGAGTAATTCCAGTTTCGAGTAATATAACTCAAAATTATCGCATTGAAGTTGCAGATTTTAGCGAAAATATTGCTAAAATTTTCATTCCAATTCAATATTCCTCTTTGCCAGCCAAAGTAGCTGAAGTGCCTGTAACTTCCAAGTATCTTGTAAAAGCTAAAAAGGAAAACATTTTTTCTCTAGACAATGTTACAGTGAATTTCCCGGCAAATACTTTTTATGATGATTTTTATATGAATTTTGAAGTAAAAAAGGGAGAATTAAAACTTCACGAGGATATTGTTCCCGCATTTACTAATTTTTCAATCACTTTTGACGATAGTATTGCTCCTCAAAAAGATAGAGAAAAAATGTATATTGGTTTAATAAACGGAAAAAAAATCAGCTACTACAATACTAAACGCTACAAAAATTCGTTTACTATCTATTCTAAATATTTAGGTGTTTATAAACTTATTAAAGATGGTAAACCGCCAAAAATAAAATCGGATAAGCGCATAGGAGGAAAATGGATTAGCAACCTGAATGAATTACAATTCTCGATTTCCGATGAATTATCAGGGATTAAAAGTTACGATGGTTACTTGAATGGGAAATGGATATTGTTGGAATATGAATACAAAACTAGAAAACTCATTCATCGATTTTCTGATGGTATTGTAGCTGAAGGTAAAAACGATTTAAAAATTGTCATTACTGATAATGTTGGAAATTCTACTATCTTTGAAACACAATTTTTTAGAAGTCAAAAACCTTAACGCTATAATTTGAAAACAAATAGATTCCTTTTTACGCTCCTTTTTTTTATAATAAGTGTTATTGCTTTTGCTCAAAATCAAACCGCTAAAGTAGCCGGAATTGTCCTCGACGAAAACAACAAACCTATAGAAGGCGTTACTATAAGTTACCAAACCAAATCAGCAACAACAAACGAAAATGGCTTTTATGAATTAACAGTTCCAGCCAATCAAAAAATAATTCTTGTTTTTACACATAAGGCTTTGAAAAGCATTACAGTTCCGATTCAATTAAAACCGGGAGAAAATTTTGAGTATCATGTAATGATGAATGACAAAGCGGAACAATTACAAGATGTTGTGGTTACTAGCAGTAGGCGAAGAGTCCAGGGAATTACCTCTATTGAACCGGAAACTATTCGAAGAAATCCCAGTGCCAATGCCGGAATTGAAAGTGTATTAAAAACTTTTGCCGGTGTAAATTCTAACAGCGAATTGAGTACTCAATATGCTGTTCGTGGTGGGAATTATGACGAGAATTTGGTTTATGTAAACGAAATAGAAGTCTATCGTCCATTCTTAATCCGCTCTGGACAACAAGAAGGATTGAGTTTCACCAATACTGATATGGTTCAGAATGTTGATTTTTCAGCCGGTGGATTTCAGGCAAAATTCGGAGATAAGTTATCATCGGTTTTGGATATCACTTATAGAAAACCAACCAAATACAGCATAGCGGCAGAAGCTAGTTTCCTCGGCGGAAGTATAACGGGGGAAGGAATCTCTAAGAATAAAAAATGGTCCGCCATTACCGGAATCCGTTATCGCGATAATTCACTTTTGGTCAACAGTCAGGAAACTCAAACTAATTTCAGACCAACATTTGCCGATGTTCAAACCAACGTTAATTTCAATCCAAATGAAAAATGGCAATTTAGTTTTCTTGGCAATGTTTCCCAAAATATCTACAATTATCAGCCATTAACCCGTCAGACTAATTTTGGAACTATTGACGAACCAATTGCTTTACAAGTTTTTTATGAAGGCCAGGAAAATGATAAATACCAAACGCTGTTTGGGGCTTTCAAAACCAATTATGTTGCAAATGAAAATAACACGTTTAGATTAATAAGTTCAATTTATCATACCCAAGAGCAAGAATATTTTGATATTTATGCAGCCTATTTTTTGGGAGAAGTTGATACTAATATTGGTTCGGAAACATTAGGGCAAGTAACATTTAATCGTGGAATTGGAACGCAATTAAACCATGCCCGAAACGATTTAGATGCTTTAATAGTTAATGCTGAAATTAAAGGAACACATCAAATTAATAACAAGAAGCACCAAATAGATTGGGGTTTTAAATACACTCGTGAAAATATTCGAGACAGAATAGTAGAATGGGAAGTTATTGACTCTGCTGGTTTTAATATTAATCCGCCAATAATCGACATTCCAAATGACCAACCTTACAATCCGTATATTGGTCCGCTAGTTCCTTATCAGAATGTTAGAGCCACCAATTTTGTTGATATCGATAGATTTTCCGGATTTGCACAATGGAATACTAAAACCAAGATTGGAGAAAATCAATTCTGGGTTACCGCTGGTGCCCGTTTTCATAGTTGGTTAGTTTCTGGTGATGCCATTTCTGGGGCAAAAAGACAAACTGTTTTTAGTCCGAGAGCACAATTCGCATTAAAACCTGATTGGGAAAAAGATATGCTTTTCAGATTGTCTGTTGGTTACTATCATCAACCACCATTTTATCGTGAGTTGAGAGATCAAAATGGCTTAGTAAATCCGAATGTGAAAGCACAACAATCCATCCATTTTGTTTTGAGTAATGATTTTAATTTCAAAATGAATAATCGTCCGTTCAAATTGGTTACCGAAGCATATTATAAAACAATGACAGATGTAAATACTTATACTTTGGAAAATGTTAGAATTCGTTATCGCGCTAACAATGATGCAGTAGCTTATGCTTATGGTTTCGACATGCGATTGAATGGAGAATTTGTTCCCGGAACAGAATCTTGGTTGAGTTTTGGGTATATGAAGACAGAAGAAAATCAAAACGATCGAGGTTATATTGCCCGTCCGACTGATCAACGATTAAAATTTGGAATTCTATTCCAGGATTATATGCCCAATATTCCGAATATGAAATTGTATATGAATTTGGTTTACAATACCGGTTTGCCCGGAGGTTCGCCTTCTTATGCTGACCCTTATGTCTATCAAAGCCGTTTGCGTGATTACCGTCGTGCCGATGTTGGTTTTTCGTATGTATTGACAGAAAGAAACAATGAAAGATCTGAAGGGCATTGGTTAAAGAAATTCAAAGATTTATCGGTTGGATTTGAAATTTACAATTTGTTTAATAACCAAAATGCAATAACCAATACTTGGGTTCGCGATGTCTATACTAAAAATCAATACGGCATTCCAAATTATATGACTACTCGGGTTTTCAATGTTAAGTTGACTGCGAAATTGTAGAAATAATTCACTAATTTTGGGAATCAATTTTATGAAAATGAAAAATTTATTTCTCTATATCGTTATGTTTTTTGTGGGTCTTTTTGTAAGCTGCAAAAAAGAAGAAGTAGAAAAGCCTAAAGTTATTTACGAAACAACTTCAAAAGCAAAACCTGAAGTGGTGTCTGATGCCAATCAGATTGAAGTCGCTGATTTGCCTATCAATATGGATGGAACCAATTTTTTAATTCACCCAATTGGCTTGATGTCAGGCAACGGAAAAGGAATGAAATCTTCGTACGATTCTGAGCAAGGTTTTACGGTTTCTAATTATGGTGAATACCAAATTACAGGTTATTTGAAGAATTTGAAGTTTCAGGAAATAGGTAAGGACACGATTTATGCTTTGACAGACAAGCAGATTTTAATTGAAACAGCAACGTATTTAAAGACTTTTGCTGATAAAAGTAAACAGCAATTAATAGTCTATTCTTTGGCTGATATGGATACAAACAAAGACGGAAAGTTAGACAACAGCGATATAAAATCGTTGTATTTAAGCACGGTTTCAGGTCAAAAATTCACCAAACTTTCTGCCGATTTTCAAGAATTAATCGATTGGAAAATCATCGAATCTAAAAACCTTCTTTATTTTAGAACCATTCAAGATACCAATAAAAATGGCGAGTTTGATGCAAAAGACAGCCTTCAATATCAGTTTGTAAATTTATTGGATAAAGAATGGAAAGTAATTAGTTATAAACCGATTTAATTAGTCAAAAGATTGCATCGAAACTAATTTAGAATAGGTTCCGTTTTTGGCTAAAAGTTCTTCGTGATTTCCTTTCTCTACAATTTTTCCTTTTTGCATTACCACAATAATATCCGCTTTTTGAATTGTTGAAAGACGATGTGCAATAACTATTGATGTTCGGTTTTGCATCATATTTTCCAGGGCAATTTGTACTAATCTTTCGCTTTCCGTATCCAAAGCCGAAGTAGCTTCATCCAAAATCATTATTGGAGGATTTTTCAGAACAGCACGCGCAATAGACAAACGTTGTTTTTGTCCGCCTGATAGTTTGTTTCCGCTGTCGCCGATATTAGTATAAATTCCGTCAGGTAACTCTTTTACAAATTCATGTGCGTTAGCAATTTCCAAAGCGGCAATGACTTCATCATCGGTTGCGTCAATTTTTCCTAATGAAATATTCGCTTTAATTGTATCGTTAAATAATATTGAATCCTGTGTCACCAATCCCATCAAACTGCGAAGCGAATGCAAATCGATGTCTTTTATGTCAACATTGTCAATGGTTATTTTACCTTGATTAACATCGTAAAAACGAGTTAATAAATTGGCAATCGTACTTTTCCCACTTCCGGATTGTCCAACTAAAGCGACCGTTTTTCCTTTTGGAACATGAAGCGAAAAGTCTTTCAAAACATTTTCTTCGTGATATCTGAAATTGATTTTTTCTAAAGAAATTCCGGTTTCGAAAGTATCTTTATGAACAGCATTTTCTTTAGAAGTAATAGTGTTTTCTTTTTCCATCAAAGTAAATACTCTCTCGGCTGCAGCTAAACCGGTTTTTACCTGATAAGAAGCTTTTGAAATATTTTTGGCCGGAGTTAAAATGGTGTAAGCTAAAGCGATATACCCAATAAAAGCAGTACTAGCCAACGATTTTTCAACCAAAACCATATAACCGCCATACCATAAAAGTACAGCAATAGTAAGGATTCCAAGGAATTCACTCATCGGCGAAGCCAAATTACTTTTGTTTCCGATACTATTGGATAACTGTTGTAATTTTTTAACCGAATTGTTGAATTTAGATATGAAAAGATTCTCAGCATTATAACTTTTCACAACTTTCATTCCGCCTAAAGTTTCGTCTAAAATAGATATGAAATAACCCGTTTCCTGTTGTGCTTTAGTGGATTTAGCTTTCAGATTTTTTCCAATTCTTGAAATAATCAAACCCGAAATTGGAATAAAAATAAATACGAAGAGTGTCAGTTTTGAACTTATCGCTAACATCGCAACAATCGAAAAAATGATAGTCAACGGTTCGCGAACTACTAATTCTAACACCTGAAAAAAGGAATTTTGAACCTCATTAATATCGCCAAGCATTCTCGACATTACATCGCCTTTTCTTGCGTCGGAATAGTAAGAAACAGGAAGATGAATAATTTTTCGGTATAATTTTTCTCGTAAGTCTTTCAAAACACCTGTTCTTAATCTTGTTACATGAAAAGAAGCCAAATAATTAAAGATATTTTTCAGTAAAAAAATTACAATTACAATAGATACTACAAGTAAAAGCGCATATTCTTCGCCTCTTTCAGTTGATAATTTCGTGATATAATAATTCAGTAAATCTTCTCCATATTTACCTAAATACCCTATACCTTTATACGTTGGATGTATTGTTACTTGTTCTGTTTCTTTAAAAAGTACTTTTAAAGTTGGTATTATAGAAACCATTCCAAGTGTAGAGAACAAAGCGTAAAATATATTGAAGACAATGTTTAGAATTACATTCTTCTTATACTTAAGGGCAAATGGAATGAGTTTTTTAAGATTATTATCCATTAGTTCAATTGCATTTCTGTAATTATGTTTGCGATTTTAGTATCTAAATGTACTTCTGCAGCCGGAATTTCATCCAAACTTTCGATAGCTATATTCACACTAAAATAGAATTTTATTTTTGGTTCCGTGCCACTTGGACGTGCACAAATTTTGGAACCGTCTTCTAAATAATAAATCAGCACATCCGATTTCGGAATGAATAACGTTTCCGTCTCATTGGTCAAAAGATTTCGTGCTGTCGAGTTTTGATAATCTTCTACCATAATCACACGTTGTCCATTGATTTCGGAAACTGGATTTTCACGCATGTCAACCATCATTTGCTTTATTTGATTGGCGCCTTCAATTCCCTTTTTGGTAATCGAGATCAAATGTTCTTTATAGCAACCATAGTCTACATATAGTTGTTCTAGTTCTTTGTAGACCGAACTTCCTTTTTCTTTTGCCTGAGCCGCAATTTCGCACATTAATAAAATTGCTCCAACAGCATCTTTATCGCGCACAGCGTCACCAACCATGTAACCAAAACTTTCTTCACCTCCGCCAATAAATTCAAGTTCTGGAAAATCATGGATGAATTTGGCAATCCATTTAAAACCGGTTAACCCAACTTTGCATTCTACATTGTAAGCTGAAGCTAATTCCAACATCATTGGTGTGGAAACAATAGTTGAACCAATAAATTGTTTTCCATTAATTTTTCCAGCTTTTTGCCATTGTTCCAAAAGATAATGCGTCATGACAACCATAGTCTGGTTTCCGTTTAACAACTGCATTTCACCTATGTTATTTCTAACGGCAACGCCAAGTCGGTCACTATCCGGATCTGTTCCAAAAACAATATCCGCGTTTATTTTATTTGCTAAATCCAAAGCCATTGTCAATGCTTCTGGTTCTTCAGGATTTGGAGAAATTACTGTTGGAAAATTTCCGTTAGGTTCTGCTTGCTCTGGAACAATATTTACATCTGTATAACCTGCTTTTTCCAAAACTTTTGGAACCATTTTGATAGAAGTTCCGTGTAACGAAGTGTAAGCTATTTTTAAATTCTTTCTGGCTTCTGCCGATGTGTTGAAACTTGCATTATCCACTGTAGATTTGGAGAAAGCTTCATCAACGGCAACATCAATATATTCAATCAGATTTTCGTTTGCATCAAATTTGATTTCGCTGTAATTTAAGTTTTCAATTACTTGAACAATTTCAGCATCATTTGGCGGGACTATTTGTCCACCATCTTGCCAATATACTTTGTATCCGTTGTATTCCGGTGGATTGTGTGAGGCTGTTAAAACAATTCCAGCATGGCAATTTAAATGTTTGACCGCGAAAGATAGTTCAGGAGTTGGTCGCATTTCAGAAAATAAGTAGACTTCAATTCCGTTTGCTGAAAAAACATCAGCAACGACTTTGGCCAGCGTATCACTATTATGTCGACAATCATATGCAATAGCAACTTTTAGTTGTTCGCCGGGAAATGATTTTTTTAAATAATCGGATAAGCCCTGAGTGTTTTTTCCAAGCGTGTATTTGTTAATGCGATTGGTTCCAACGCCCATTATTCCTCGCATTCCACCCGTTCCAAACTCCAAATTTTTATAGAAACTTTCTTCTAAGTTTTTCGGAGAAGAAGTCATCATTTCTTTGATTTTGTCTTGTGTTTTTTGGTCAAATGTAGGCGTAAGCCATTCGTTTACTTTGTCTAATATATTTTTTTCAATGTACATAATCTAATTTTTTTTTGTTTGAGGTTTTAGCTCCGCTCAGTTCTCCCGAAGCTTCGGGATTGCCTCGAGTGAATTATAGATTTACCTCTCCAGAAATTTTATAACGCTCTTCATTGTTTTTGGTTCTTAAAATGATTTCACCTAAAAATCCGGCTAAGAATAGTTGCGAACCAATTATCATTGCAGTTAAAGCGATAAAGAAAAGTGGATTTGCAGCAACTAAAATTGTTGGTTCATGGAACACAAATAATTTCATTAGTTTTATTCCAATAATTAAAAAAGTAGCTATAAAACCAATAATGAACATAATTACTCCAAGTGCGCCAAAAAGATGCATCGGTCGTTTCCCATATTTAGATAAAAACCATATCGTTATCAAATCTAAAAAACCATTGATAAAACGGCTCATTCCAAATTTGGATTCGCCATATTTTCTGGCTTGATGTATCACCACTTTTTCGCCTATGTTGGAGAATCCGGCATTTTTGGCCAAGACAGGAATGTAACGGTGCATTTCTCCTGATACTTCTATGTTTTTAACAACTATATTTTTATAGGCTTTTAAGCCGCAGTTGAAATCATTAAGTTTAACGCCAGACGTTTTTCGTGCAGCCCAATTAAATAATTTGGAAGGCAAATTTTTACCTATAACCGAATCGTAACGTTTCTT
>CANKLK010000038.1 GCA_947482805.1 Flavobacteriaceae bacterium | reverse complement strand
TGGATTTTGGAGCAGTCGAAGCTTTTGAAGCTGTGAAAAACAGTAATTATTCTAAAGTGTTTTTCTATGAAGATTATCTAAAGGGCAACTTTGTGCTAAAGCAAATTCTAGGCGGAATTTTCGTAACTATAGCTATGGTTGGGCTAGACCAAGATTTGATGCAAAAAAATCTGAGTTGCGCAAACATAAGTGAAGCACAAAAAAACATGTTTACCTTCACGGGAATTTTTGTTATTATCAATATTTTCTTTTTGAGTGTGGGTGCTTTGTTATATTTGTATGCCAACAAAAATGGTATTGCCATTCCAATGGTTGATGGTGTTGCAAGAACCGATTATTTGTTTCCAGAAATTGCTTTCAAACATTTGAGCATTGTGCCGGCAATCATCTTTTTATTGGGATTAACTGCCGCAACATTTGCTACAACCGATTCGGCTTTGACCGCTTTGACAACATCATTTTGCGTCGATTTTTTAGGAATGGATAAAACCGAAAATCAGAACAAACCTAACATTATCAAAACGCGTCATTTTGTGCACATAGGCTTTTCAATGCTGATGTTTTTGGTTATTATAATTTTTAATTCACTTAACGACAAGTCGGTTGTTACTATGATTTTTAAAGTGGCAAGTTATACATATGGACCACTTTTAGGATTGTATGCCTTTGGGCTGTTTATGAAATCTAAAACGGTGCACGACAAGTTTGTGCCTTTTATTTGCTTACTTTCTCCGGTGATTTGCTTTCTGATTAGTAAAAATTCAGCAGCACTTTTTGGAAATTATGTAATTGATAACGAACTGATTATCGTAAATGGATTGATTACGTTTATTGGATTACTCTTGATAAGTAAACCTGCTACTGAAAATACCCGATATTAATACTGAAATAAATTTAGCACTAATACTGATTAGTCGCCAACAAAACCAATGTACAAGCTACCTCGACTTTAATTCCGTTGCTTTCGAGTAATTGATAAAACTGAGGATTTTCCGTTCCCGGATTGAAGATTACTCGCTTTGGCTTGGTTTCTATAATGTAGTTATAATAGTCTCTTTGACGAAGCGGATTTAGGTATAAAGTCACTGTATCAATATTGGCAAGTGGAATTTGTTTCGTATAAATTTTTATTCCGGCAACTTCACCTTGATTTTGTCCAATAGCCAAAACAGAATGGCCTTTTTCGACAAGCATTGTTATAGCTTTGAAAGCATATCTATCGGGTTTTGTGGTAGCTCCAAGAACCAGCGTTTTTTTGTTTTTCATGATTTCATTTCTTGGTGTCAAAGATAATAGTAACTTTATAATCGGGCAGGTTTATTTAACTTCTATTTAATATTTAAAATAAAATTCAAAATTTATCTTTGCCCAAAAAAATATGGAGCTTTTTATTTTTCTATTAGCGGCGCTTTTTTCGGTTCTAAATCCAATTGGCACTGTACCAATTTTTGTAGGTTTAACTCAGGATTACACAAAAAAAGAACGTTCAAAAGTATCATTACTAACGGCTTTGAATGTTTTTATTATATTGATTATTTCCTTTTTTATTGGCCAATATGTTTTAACTTTTTTTGGTATAACCATAACCGCACTAAGAATTGCCGGAGGTATTATCATTGCCAGTTCAGGCTTTTCTTTGCTAAATGGAAAATTTAGTAAAAATAGAGGTATTGATAAAAAAGTGGAGGAAGATATTCAAATGAGAAATTCAATAGCACTTACTCCACTTGCCATGCCAATGCTAGCCGGACCGGGTTCTATCTCGTTATTGATTGCTTTCTATCAAGAACACAATACTACTAATGAAATTATTTTTTCTTCATTAGCCATTTTAATTGTTAGTGTTTTAATTTTTATAGTTTTACGCAGTGCTCACTATTTGGCAAAAATTCTTGGAGCATCTGGTATTGTTGCGATTTCAAGAATTATAGGCTTTCTAACAATTGCCATTGGAATTCAATACATTATCAGCTCGGTTTTGAGCATTATCAGAGGAATTTAATGTATATTATCGTAAAAAAAACACTTTTACTATTCGCTGGAATTACGTTATTTATTAGTTGTAAATCGGGGCAAAATCAATCATCAAAAAACAGTTCCGAACTAAATGATTTAGTTTCTGTAAGGAAAACAACTTTGGGGACCACTAAAGGAGGATACCATTTGATAAAAATAAAAGAATAACGGACAGAAAATTACAAATTTGAAATAACAAATCCCAAAGTCCAACTGTAACATTGGCTGATGGGATTTTTCTGTTTTTTACCATTCCGAAGAATGAGAAATCTCAATAAACCTTACAAACTAAATGAGATTCCTCCTCCGTCGGAATGACAATAATGTTAATTTTTCGGTAAAAAAATCTCTGCCATCATGCATCGTGCACTTCCACCACCGCAAGCTTCAATGGTATCTAAACTTGAATGTATTATCTCTACGTGAGCTTCAAGTTGAGCGATTTGTTTTTTGGTTAAACTTTTATAGGCCGATTCGCTCATCACTAAAAATCTTTTATCGTTTTTGCCTTTTACTTCTAACATGTTACCTGCAAAGTTATTCACTTGCTCTTCGGTAATTAAGATGATTTCTTTGTCATCACCACGTAGGCTATCGAGAACCATTTTGCGTTCTTTTTTATCATCAATACAATCGGCACAAATCACAGCAAAGGAATCACCAAGACACATCATCACGTTAGTATGATAAATCAGTTTTCGTTCACCATTAACCGTTTGGAAAGCTTCGAAAATAACCGGAGTTAGTTCAAAATCTTCACAAAACTCAATCATAACTTCTTCGTCAGCTCTTGGCGAAAGTGCACAATAGGCTTTTCCGTTTTCTCTATCAAATAGCAAACTTCCTGTTCCTTCCAGAAAAACATTGTCTTCTTCTGCCGAAGTATAATCTACTATTTGGTTAATTTTAAAACCTTCATCTTCAAGAGTGTCAAGTATGTCTTCCCTTCTTTCGGCACGACGGTTTTCTGCAAACATTGGATACAAAGCCACATCTCCATTTTCATGAAACGAAATCCAGTTATTTGGAAAAATACTATCGGGTGTGTTTGGTTCTAGAGTATCTTCAACAACAATTACATTTACACCCACTCTTCGCAACTTATTTACAAAAGTGTCAAACTCTTTTTGGGCTTTGGCATTCACCGTTTCAGGAGAAAGTCCGTCAAGTACTTTTTGGTAATAATTATTCACAGCCGTTTGCTCGTTCATGCGAAAAGCTACAGGACGAATCATCAATATGGAATTGGTAGTTTGTTTCATGTTACTTTTGTTGTAAGTTCTATGTTCTATGTTGTAGGTTTGTCTTATTAAGTTTTCCAATTTTGTTCTACATATTTTATAAAATTGAAAATCTTGGCACTTAGTTCATTGTATTTTCTTATTAATTCTTCTGAGTCTTCAATTGTCCCGCAATATAAATGATTTATTTTTTCCAGATGATTAACTGTTTCTAAACAACTAGACCATGAAAAAGTTAAAAATCTTATAAACTCGGCTTTATATCTATTCCTTCCATATCCTTCAACAATATTAGTCACAACACTATCCGAAGACCTTCTCAATTGACTTCCAAGTTCATATAATTCATATTTAGGTAATTTTAATGATACCGGATGAACAATATAAAAAAGTTCTAAACTAATATTATAAACATCCAAATCTCTATAACTACTCATAAATTAACTTTTAAGTTAAAACCTAGAACACACAACTTACAACTAATCTCTAATTAAGGGTAAAGTTGAGCAGCGCAAAAGTCCTTCTTGCTTTGCGATTTCGGCATAGGGTATTTCTTCAACAACAAAACCGTTTTCACGAAGCCAATTGTTTAATCTTGTAAAGTTTTTTTCTGAAACCACTACGTTTTCATCGATAGAAAACACGTTGGAATTCATATGATACATTTCGTCACGGGTGATGTGAAAAAGATTTTCTTTTCCAAATAGTTTAACTAAAAAAACATAATCTGCTTCTTCACGAAAACCACTTTTATAAATTATTCCTTTGGTTTTTCCAACAGGTTGAAAGCAACAGTCGAGATGTAAGGCATTGTCACGAGCTTCTAATTTTGATTTTACCAAGTCAAATTCTTTGACAATCTTATTTGGGAATAAGGCTTTTATATAGTTTACACCTTGCATATTTGTCCGTGCAGTGATGTAATCTTTATAATCCGAACCTTTATAAGTTCCGATGAAAATATAATCATTCCAAAGCATAACATCGCCACCTTCTATATGAACTTCTTCGGTCGGGCGAACCACTTTTGCAGGATCTATTTGGTCGATGATATATTGTATAGCATCTAATTCGCGTTCTCTATCAGGAAGAATATTAGCTTTAATAAAAATATCATCTATTACAAAACCGATATCACGTGTAAAAATCTGATTGTAGTTTTCAATCATTTGCGGACGAAAAACTTTCACATTATACTTTTGAAAAACTTGATTAAAAGCTTGCATTTCTTTAACCATTTCGGCTTCAACTGGATAAGTTCCTGCTAAAATATGTTCTAAAGATTTGGGATCGTAAGCTTCTTCAATAGTTGGCGTTTTTCCATTATTAAGGGCCGAACCTAACACAACTGCTCGTAGTCGTGATGTTTCGTTTTTTACATTTAATTGAAGCATAAAATAACTTTTGGCAATGGACAAATATAACAAAGCTTCCCAATTATGAGAAGCTTTGTTTATAAGTATTTAAACATGCTTTAACCTGATGCGCATATTAAAAATTGATTTTAAATTGTGTTAAAAACCTATCAAACTTAAATTAGTTTTATTTATTCGCCATTTCGGTATATACCTTATTTGTTACTTCTTTAATAAGTTTTGATAATGTTTTATTATCCTTGCCTTTGGTCATCACAGTTAATAAAAAAGGTTTGTTGTAGGCATAAATAATGGCTGATTCATGTAACTGCATTTCGACTTGACTACCCGATTCTCCGAATTTGTGAATTATTGGAGTTCCTTTTGGTAATCCACTCACTATACCTTCTTTAAAATTGCATTCGCTCAAAAGCTTTGCAGCAAATTCCGAATCATCAATAGATAAATAACATGCATTATAAATAGCTCTAAAAAATAATGAATATTGAGAAGTTGTAAAAAAATATTGGGTTGCGTAAATATTAGGTACTTCTAAACCCATATCGGTAAAAAGTTTTTGTATAACTTCTGTTTTCATATTGGACTCTAACAATATTGTTGCTTTATTGTCTGAATATTTTATCATGTAAGTCAACAATTCTTTTACTGTATAACTTTGTCCTAATTGAATAGACTTTGATTTATATGCTACATTTTTACCATCATTTATAGACTTATCATAAGAAATGCGCTTATTGATAAAGCTCGGATCTTTTTCACACATTTTTAAAATACAAATCAACACTGGTACTTTAAAAAGAGAACCTGGCTCAAATTTATCAGTTTCATTAACACACATCCAGTCATTGGTTGAAAACTGTCTGAGATAAATTGAAGCTGAAGAAACTCCTTCAAAATTTTTATATCTATTAACAATTTCAACAATTTGCTGTTTAATATCCTGCATGTTTTCTGACTCGCATTCGTCATCAACAAACATTATTGGTTTTATATATTTTAAACCATTCAAACGTTTTATATCATATTTACAGTGATATTCACTATTTGCTGTTTCTGAAGTGGTATCATCACAATTGATCCAACTAGTAATCGAAAAGAAAACTAGTACTGCAACTGCTGAAAAAATTAACACAGAAAGCCAAGAAAACTTTTTTTCTAAAAAAGGCATATTTATAATTTTTTAATAATTGTGCAATATTAGTCATTAATTTGAATAACTAAGTGCGATTTTTCAATTATATAGATGCATAATTTGTTAAAAAAGCAAACTTTACTTTTGTAGATAATAAAACAGTCTTACTATAAAATCACAATTAGTTCTTAATTAGCTTTTTAGTAAATACTTGGCCGTTTTCTGAAGTTACGTTTATTATGTATATACCATTAGCATAAGTGCTCACATCTATTAAGGTTTTATCTGTTTTTTCAATATTTCGCTCATTTACTATTTTACCATCAATAGTTGAAATGGTTACTCTATTAAATTTAGCGTCGTTCATTATAACCTCTATAGTGCTGCTTGACGGATTTGGCACTATGGCAAAATCTTTTAACACTTTTATCAAGTTGATTGTTTCATCACCATTTGAAGTGTCACTATTTCTCGGAATAGTAGTTGGCGCTTGCGTTTTATAAGTATAATTTGCAGAACAACCTTCGGGATATGCCGAAAATTGCGCCCCTAAAACGGCTTCAAAACCCGGATTTAATTCAACATAATTAGCGGCATGATACACTACTCCATTTGATAAAGCATTATCTCCAACAGAAACAATATTTGCTGCCTTAATCCAATCTGATCTTTCCTTTTTCTTTACTATTGAAGGAGCCAAATTATTAACATCATCTGCGGGAGATGCTAATGTTAAGATGGGCAAACAACAATCTACAAAAGTCACATCGGGACCAATATTGGCAGAGTTATCAGATATAGTGTAAATAAATGTTCCCGCGGGGCAATTTACATTGAAATTGGCATCAATCTGAAATTCGAAATTCCCAGTTGGACTTGCTCCAAACATACTCGGCAAAACAGTAAAACAAAATGTATAAGCCGTAAGTTGTGTTGGTGCGTTAACTGATCCGATAACTGTTCCATTTTGAGTAATATCTAATGACATTGAACTTAAAGTAGCATTCAATGGCGCCTGATAAGTTCCACAAACCTGAATAGGTGTATTGCCAATAGTATCCGGACAATTGATATTAGTTGCATTTGTATTCAGCGCACCTAATCTTGGAGCAGCGCAAACAGAACCGCAGATATTATCAATATAAACTGTTCCAAAATGTGCCGAAGGCTGACAGTCACTAACCGTAAATTCAATTGTTCCGGGTTGGTTTAGAATTTCACCAACATTCAATCTAGCACAAATCCAATCGGTATAAAGTACTCTTCTGTTGTTACTAACATATATTACATTAAATAAGCAATTATCAGGATTAGCAATAATACATATTTCATCTACAACATTATTAAATTGGTCTAATACCCTAACTCTAAAAAAAGGTTGAATTGGTTGTCCATGAGCTGGCTTGTTGTCCATTATCAACGAAAAATTAAAATCAATCGTTTCTTGATTTATATTTGGAAAATAACGAGAAACCGTTGTGATGTCTGACGAACCAAAACCTTGTTCATTGTTTAACTTTATACATTTGTTTCCACCGCTTGGAAATAAGGTAGGAATGTTTACCCCTAAACCTGCTAATGTTGGATCATATTGAGTATAACCCGGACTTGTATTGTCAATCAATGTTACTGCCGCGTTTAAATTATTATTAGCCGGCGTCACAGCATTTAAAACGGTGGGGGCTGTTGGAGTGGCGCACGATAAAAAAAATGCAGTTCCCGAAGCTGGTTGCGGGTGTGCATCTGACCAGAAGGTATAACCTGCAGTTCCGTTTTCAAAATCACCATTAACACATGATTGTTGCACAGAAAGAGGCATAGGTCTTGCGAAATAACTGTCTTTTTTATCCGGATTTTCGGAAAAGAAAAGTTTTCTTAATTCGTAAACTTTTGTTTTTTTAATTGCGTTTTGCAGTTCAGCATCCGTAAACTCTTCTTCACTCCTAAGATGGGTGATTAGATCGTCTGTAATTTCTTTTGACAACACATAATTATTGTAATTATTGTCAATGAATTTCTGAATTTCTAATTCGATTTGGTTAGCAGATGAAATTCTTTTTTCTTCAGAATTCAAGTACTCATTGAGCTGTGCTGAAATGTTATAAGAATTAAAACAAATAGCACAAACTATAACTGTTTTTAGTATCTTATACATATCAATCTTCGTTAGCGGTTAATACTTTTACTTGTTTTTTTAACTCTTCAATATCCTTGATGTTCTTTTCAATGGTTTTATTTTGATCAATTATATAAAGCATCATCTCTTCAATTTTAGCCATATGTTTAGCCTGCATTTCCGCTAAGTCTAGTCCGTTTTTAGCCAATTCACTTGCTGAATCAATTCCAGGTAAATGCTTATGAATTGCAATATATTCCTCTACATTTTTCAAAGGCATTAAGTCATAATTTTTTTCAAAAACATAATCCGCCCAATTGGCTGTACTTCTCAAGGCTACTTTCACTTTTTCTGTTAGAATTCCACCTTCAACAAACAATTTATAATTTCCCGAAGTAGTTGGATAAGTTGCTGATGTACCAATATAGATTTTGCTATTCGTATCAGCAGCGGCTGATTGGAACCAAATATTACTGTTGTTCATAGTAACAACTCTGTTTCCATTTGTTGTGGTTGCGCTATTTATAGTTCCGTTATTAGCATAAAGACTTGTATCTCCTGCTGATATAACATAAGGCGAGGCAGAAGTTCCGCTGCCACTCACTGTAACATTAGTTCCAGCTGTTACACTTGTATTCGGCATAGTAAACGATCCACCTCCATTTGAAAGCGTTACTGTATTTCCTGTTTGTGAAATTGTTTGTGGCGTATCAACATAGGTTGGAAGCGTCACACTATTTCCATTAGATATAGATAAAGTATTACCATTTAACGCTAATGATTGTGCATCAGTATCATTAAATGTTGGTAATGTAAATGAACCTCCTCCATTTGAAAGTGTAATTGTATTTTCTGATTGAGTAAGTAGTTGAGGTGTAGAATTAAATGTTGGAAGTGTCACACTATTTCCATTAGATATAGATAAAGTATTACCATTTAACGCTAATGATTGTGAATCAGTATCATTAAATGTTGGCAATGTAAATGAACCTCCTCCATTTGAAAGTGTAATTGTATTTTCTGATTGAGAAAGTATTTGAGGAGTATAATTATATGTTGGAAGCGTAACACTATTTCCATTAGATAAAGATAAAGTATTACCTGTTAATGATAATGACTGCTCATCTGTTCCTGGCAAATTTATTGGAGCACTAGCAACTCCATTAACAGTAGTTATCAATTGATTGTTACTATTTACAGAATTAGAAATTGAATTAATAATTGTTGATGAAGAAGAAATACTATTTACATTACTAGTCATCAAATTAGCGTTTGATGTTAAAACATTCGTTTCGATTGGATTTGAAATTTTATTTAAAACAACATCTCCATTTTGATTAACAGTTAAAAATCTATTAGATGCTATGGATGTGGCTGGATTATAATTACTAGTCAAATCTGTAAAACGAAGACCGGAATTACCATTTATTCCTGAAGTTATTTCAACTTTATTGTTAGGTGAAGAAGTACCTATACCAACCTTTCCTTCAACTATTAAACCACTTGTAGGAGCTACAATTCCGGGAGTAACACCGTTTGGCGTAAAATTATTACCAATAGCAACACCGCCTTTTATATCTAATCTGTTAACCGGAATGACATTGTTACCCAAACCAATTCCTGTATTCCCATTTTTTTGAATAAAGATTTTTTGATTCCCCAATCCATCCGCAATAATTATTGAATTACTAGTATCGTTTCCAGCTAAAATTGGTGTTGATGGCAATCTCGAAACCGCAATTCTATTCCCTAAAAAAACATTGTTGCTTCCATTCAATAAATTAATTGCAGTCTCTGCTCCGATAAAAATATTAGAATCTCCTGTTAGTAAACTTCTTGGACTATAACTACCCAAAACTGTATTGGAACTTCCTAAATTAGTTAATAATGTTGCATAACCAATCGCAGTATTATTGTTTCCGCTAATATTAGCTTCTTGAGATCTATGACCTATAGCAATATTAGCTGAACCAGATTTATTATTAGATAAAGAACTTGTTCCAAAGGCACAATTTAATCTTCCATTCCCATTCAAAGCTAATGCCTGATTGCCAAAAGCACAGTTAAATCCTCCAGTAGTATTACTTAATGTTCCAACTCCAAAAGCACTATTACTATTACTAGTATTGTTTCTTAGAGCATTCACGCCATATCCAGTGTTGTAATTACCAGTATTAACTACACCTGAATTTTCACCAGTAAAAGTATTATCGACTTGTCCGTTAACTCTGTAAATAGTTCCTACGAATAATAACACTGTAAAAAGAAGGGTAATTTTTATTTTCATAACTAAAAAATTCATGCGTTAATAATTCAATTAAAAGTGATTCTATTTTTTCATTTGTAATAACGACTTGATAATAAACCAATTTTAATCTTTTAATAAGGAGATTAAAATTTTAACACCTAATTGTTATTATTTTGAATATGATATCGTAAATCTTAAACCAAATGTAAATAGTTTATTCAAAAAATATCTATTAAAAGCATATTTAATCGATGAAATGCATATTTTTAAAATATTATAATGTATTTATCTTACATTTTAATCAATTAATAAAAAATTAAATAGATAAAAAGTAAGTCCAAAAAAAATCCCTATCGAATTGATAGGGATATTGTTGGTTTTCAAAAATTACCAAATGACGACTCTTTCGCTTTCGGGCAAGTACATTTTATTGCCAGGTTTTACGTTAAATGCTTTATAGAATTCCGGAATATTCATTAATGGTCCATTTATCCTGAATTGAGCCGGTGAATGTACATCAGACATTATTTGTCTGGATAAAGCTTCATCTTTAGAATTTACCATCCAGGCATAACCATATGCTAAGAAGTATCTTTGATCAGGTGTAAGATTACTTATTTTTTCTTTATTCTTGAATTGTGCTGTTTTTTTGAAGGCTTCGTATCCCATAACAACACCACCTAAATCAGCAATGTTTTCCCCTTGTGTCGCATCACCGTTAACAAACTTACCTTTGAGCGGTTCAAACTTATTGAATTGAGCAACAATTGCTTTTGTTTTCTGAGTAAATTTTGCTTTATCTTCTGCTGTCCACCAGTCGTTCAAATTTCCTTTATCGTCATATTGACTTCCCTGATCATCAAAACCATGTGTAATTTCGTGTCCAAATGTAGAACCGCCAATAATTCCATATAAAATAGCATCATCTGGCATTCTTCCTTCAAATCCAGGAACTAAAATATTACAGGCAGGAACACAAATTTCATTGTTGCTTGGATTGTAATACGCATTATACGTTTGTGGATACATTCCCCATTCTGTTCTATCTACAGGTTTGCCATATTTATTAATCATATAATTGTATTCCCATTTATTCACTGCCATAACATTGGCACAATAGTCATTTCTATTGATAGTAATACTGCTCATATCCTTCCATTTATCAGGATATCCAACCTTCATTACAATTTTACTTAATTTAAAAAGTGCTTTTTTCTTGGTAGCCTCACTCATCCAATCTAATTTCTTAATGTGTTCAGCATAAACATCACGAATGTTATTTCCAATTTCTAATAGTTTTTCCTTAGAACCTGCAGGTAAATAATCCTTTATGTAAACTTGCCCTATCAATTCACCTAATGATCCATCTGTTTGCTCCACAATTCTTTTCCATCTCGGTTTTTGTTCTTTTACGCCATTCATTATAGTTGAATAGAACGCAAAGTTTTGCTTTTCGATAGCGTTATTCAAAAAAGAAGCATAAGAGTTAATCAAATCCCATTTCAAATAGGTTTTCCAATCTTCTATAGTATATGTGGTAACAATTTTATCCAATCCTTTGAAAAATTCAGGTTGACCAACAATTAAGGTATCGACTTTTGTGATGCCTAATTTTGGCAAAACATTTTCCCATGCGATAGATGGTGTTGACGATTTGAATTGAGCCAAAGTCATTTTGTTGTAATTCTTTATTGGGTCACGAAGGGCTTCCAGTTTTCTACTATTTTTAGCCAAATCGGTTTCCAAATTAATAATTGTAGACGCCGCCTTATTTGCTTCAGTGGCATCTTCTCCCATTAATTTAAACATTGCTTCCAAATGCTTTACATATTCAGTTCTGATTTTTACTGTTTCGGCATCAGTATTAAAATAGTAATCTCTATTACCTAATCCCAAACCGCCTTGTGAAAAAAACAAAGCAGTTTTAGAACTTATTTTATCATCTTGTCCAACATAAAAAGAAAACGCCGGACCAGCTCCTATCGTATGAAGATAACCAATAGTATTCATTAACATTGGGACATCTTTTATAGCATCAATTTTCGACAAATCACTTGATAATGATTTCAGCCCTACTTTTTCAATAGCTACCGTATCCATTCCAGAAGCATAAAAATCACCTATTTTTTGTTCATTACTCCCTTTTGAGGCAGTTTTATTTGCTGCTGATTTTTCACAGATGTCTTTAATTTGAGCGTTAATAGTATCTCCTATAGTTCTAAAAATACCGTTACTACTTTCCGTGCTTGGAATAGGGTGTTTTGCAAACCAACCACCATTGGCATAATGAAAAAAATCATCTCCTGGATTTACAGTTGTGTCTCGGTTAGTAAGTAGTGGATCTTCGTATTGAATTTCTTTTTTACTACAGCTTAGAAAGAATAAAGCCGAAAGCATGCTAAGGGTAAGTTTGTTTTTTAATTGCATACGTTTATTGTTTTCAAAATTATTGGTTTTTATTTAATAATATAGTTGCCAAATGTATAGTTTTATGGCTAATTAAGAGGAAATTAAATAAAAAAAGTGTCACGAAAATCGAGACACTTTATTAAATATCAAAGAAAAACTATTTTTTCTCTTCTGCTTTTTTAGAAGCACAGCAAGATGTTTTTTTCTCTGAACTACAAGATTTCTTTTCTTCCATAGAACAGTTTTTTTCAGTTTTTGCTTTTTTCTTTTTCTCTTTTGGTGTTTCATGAGCATTAACATTCATTGAAAATAAAAACGCCACAACAGCCATTGATAAGATTACTTTTTTCATTTGTATAGATTTAAATTAATAATTAGTCGATCAATAATTCCAAAAGTAATTAATATAATAAAACCAAAAAATACTTTAACATTAATTTGACCGCTAAATTTTAAACTGAGTTTGTACAAATTTTAATTATTTTATAATAATTTTAATAATACTGCGTTTTATAATTATAGTAATTTGCACAAAACAATATAATAAATATGGATCCTATAAAAATACTTTGGGTTGATGATGAAATTGATTTACTTAAACCTCATATCCTTTTTCTAGAAAAGAAAAACTATAAAGTAACTACTTTCAATAATGGCCGGGATGCCGTTGATGCATTTGAAGAGGGAAACTACGACATTGTATTCCTTGATGAAAATATGCCAGGAATGAGTGGTTTGGAGACGCTATCAGAAATGAAAGAAAAAAAATCGTCTACACCAATGATTATGATTACCAAAAGTGAGGAAGAATATATCATGGAAGAAGCCATTGGTTCTAAAATTGCGGACTATTTGATAAAGCCAGTAAATCCAAATCAGATCTTATTGAGCTTGAAGAAAAATCTCGATCATTCCCGATTGATTTCTGAAAAAACGACCTTAGATTATCAAAAGGAATTTCGAAAAATTGCAATGGAAATGGCAATGGTAAACAGCCATGAAGATTGGGTTGAGCTTTATAAAAAACTTATTTTTTGGGAATTGGAATTAGAAAACATCAACGACCAAAGCATGTTTGAAATTCTCGAAAGTCAAAAAGTGGAAGCCAATGCGCAATTCGGAAAATTTATTGAGCGCAACTATGAAGATTGGTTCCATCCAAAAGCGGATACCCGAGGCAAAGCCGAACGGAGCGATGCAAAACCGATTCAGTCACATACTTTGTTCAGAGAATTAGTGGTTCCTGAATTGGTCAAAAAGGATAAACCCATACTTTTTGTCGTAATCGATAACCTTCGTTATGATCAATGGAAAGTAATGGAAAGTGTTGTTGCGAATCATTATAAACTGGAAAAAGAAGTTCCGTATTACGCCAGTCTACCAACCGCAACACAATACGCTAGAAACTCCATTTTTTCAGGCTTAACTCCATTAGAAATGGAAAAACAATTCCCACAATATTGGAAAAATGATGTGGAAGAAGGAGGTAAAAACCTTTATGAAGCCGAATTTTTAACAGCACATTTGAAACGATTGGGATTAAATATCAAACAGGATTATTTTAAAATTACCAATTTAGCAAGCGGAAAAAAATTAGCCGAAAACTTCAAAGGATTAAAAGACAACAATTTGGTTACTGTAGTTTACAATTTTGTGGATATGCTGTCGCATGCCAAAACCGAAATGGATGTTGTAAAAGAGTTGGCTTCAGATGATAAAGCCTATCGCTCCTTAACACTGAGCTGGTTTAAAAATTCACCTTTATTAGAAATAATTCAACAAGCTCAAAAATTAGGATTTAAATTAATAATTACTACTGACCACGGAACTATAAACGTTAAACATCCTTCTAAAGTTATTGGCGACAAAAACACTAGTTTGAATTTAAGATACAAAACAGGAAGAAGTCTAACCTATGAAGATAAAGACGTTTATGCAGTGAAAGACCCAAAGATAATAGGGTTACCAGCTATAAACATGAGCAGTTCTTATATTTTTGCGAAGAATGATTTCTTTTTGGCCTATGTAAACAACTATAATCATTATGTTAGTTATTACCGAAATACCTACCAACATGGCGGAATTTCATTGGAAGAAATGATTGTTCCTTTTTTAGTTTTTAATCCAAAATAGAAAAGGAAGATGGAAGGCGGAAGTTAGAAGAAAATAATCTTCCCTCTTCCAGCTTCCAGCTTCTAACTTCAAACATAGAGACAATGGAAATCATCTTTTCACTTGACGAAATAAAACAAGTAGCAAAAAAAATCATAATTGAAAAGCCTCATAAAGTAATTCTTTTTCATGGCAATATGGGAGTTGGTAAAACAACATTAATCAAAGCGTTGGCAAAAGAACTAGGTGTGACAGATGCCACCAGCAGCCCAACATTTTCTTTAGTAAATGAATACCAAGCTGAGGAAAACCAGAAGGTATATCACTTTGATATGTATCGGTTGAAATCGGAAATTGAAGCCTTAGATATGGGAATTGAGGACTATTTATATTCCGGAAATTGGTGCTTTATTGAGTGGGCAGAAAAGATTCCGAATTTACTTCCTGATGATTTTTCTACCATTAATTTGTCTCAATCTGTTGATGGTAAAAGAAACCTGAGATTGACATAGTTGAATATTTTTTTGTAATTTGGTGCAAAATTACAATTGTGCAGTATGGCTATTACCCCTTTCACTAAGCAACAGCTTTTACCTCAAGAGGAAAAATTAGAAGTATATCGTCACAAAAGCGAACTCTTTATCGGAATTCCAAAAGAAACTTCTTATCAGGAAAGACGTATTTGTTTGACGCCTGATGCTGTCAATTCACTTACTTCTCATGGTCATAAAGTGATGATTGAATCAGGTGCTGGCTTAAGTTCCAGCTACACAGATAAAGAATTTAGCGATGCCGGAGCAACTATTACCAACGACATTAAAAAAGTGTTGAGTTGCCCAATGATTCTGAAGGTTGAACCTTTGACTATGGAAGAAATTGCAATAGTAAACATGAATGCTATTGTGATTTCTGCTATTCAGTTAAAAACTCGAAAAAAAGAATACTTTGAAGCCTTATCCAAGAAAAAAATTACCGCACTTGCTTTTGAATACATCAAAGATGAAGATGGCTCCTATCCAGCAGTGAAATCCTTGAGTGAAATTGCAGGGATCGCCTCAGTTTTAATTGCAGCCGAACTCATGATAAACAACGAATTCGGAAAAGGATTATTACTTGGTAATATTACTGGGGTTCCTCCCACTGATGTGGTAATTTTAGGAGCTGGAACTGTGGGTGAATTTGCCGCCAAAACAGCGCTAGGTTTGGGAGCCAACGTAAAAGTATTTGACAATTCGATTACTAAATTACGTCGTTTGCAGAATAATTTAAATCAAAGAATATTTACTTCAACCATACAACCCAAATCATTATTAAAAGCGTTGCGAAGATGTGATGTTGCTATTGGTGCCATGCGAGGAAAAGACCGTTGTCCGGTTGT
>CANKLK010000037.1 GCA_947482805.1 Flavobacteriaceae bacterium | reverse complement strand
TCTTTACGACTTTATGACCTTTGACTTTATGACTTAAAACTTAAGGTGGTTATTGCGTCGGGGCTCACCTCTTCCCATTCCGAACAGAGAAGTTAAGCCCGACTGCGCAGATGGTACTGCAATTTGTGGGAGAGTATGTCGCTGCCTTTTTTTATGAAACCCTTCATCTTTGATGAAGGGTTTCTTTTTTTATAGGTGCAACGTGTCCTTTCGGTCGATCCGCTGCCTTTTTTTAGTGGAAAGCCTGTCCGATTGCACAGGCTTCCTTGTTTTTTATAGGTGCAGATTGTTCGGGCGAAACTCCTCGGTTCGCTGTCCTGTCTAGGCAGGTAAACCGGCAGGCAGGCTTTTTTTGGATTAAATAAAATTAAACGACGACAACACATTCATATTATTTAAAGATATTACAGAATTACATATTATAGAGGTATAAAAAATCCTAAATTTGTTTCTAATAAAAAGTATAGTATGAAAAATAGAATTTTATTTTGTGGCATCTTGATAATAGCCCTAGTTATATCATGTACTAAAAATCCATTCACAGGAAAAAATACGTTAGCCTTAGTTCCCAATAGCGAAATATTGCCATCGGCATTTGCTCAATATGGGCAATTTCTTAAAGAGAACAAAGTTATATCAGGGACCTCTGATGCAGAAAAAGTTGAAAACATTGGGATCAAAATAAAAAATGCTGCTGAGAAATGGTTGAATGCAAATGGTTATAAAGGCTATCTGAAAGATTATCAGTGGGAATACAAATTAGTTGAAAGTAAAGAAGTAAACGCTTGGTGTATGCCAGGTGGAAAAATAGTAGTCTACTCAGGAATTCTTCCTATTACAAAAGACGATGATGGTTTGGCTACTGTAATGGGTCACGAAGTAGCACATGCATTGGCTAATCATGGTCAGCAAAGAATGAGTGCAGGAATGTTGCAACAACTTGGTGCCGTTGGTGTTGCTGCAGCTACAGGTAGTAAAAGTACCGAAACCCAGCAAATAGCAATGACTGCATATGGTGCTGTAACTCAATTTGGAGGAATGTTACCATTTAATAGAAGCCACGAAAGTGAAGCTGATAAAATTGGATTAACTCTTATGGCAATAGCGGGTTACAATCCGGAACAATCAGTAGTGTTTTGGTCAAGAATGGCAACAGCTTCAGGAGGAAATAAACCACCGGAATTCATGAGTACACATCCATCTGACGAAACAAGAATAGCTAATTTAAGAAGGTTAGTTCCAGAAGCAAAAGCGGAAGCTTTAAAGTTTGGAGTTACCTTCAAATAAAACACAAAAACCATCTTATTAGATGGTTTTTTTTATTTTTAATTATCTTTTGATAAACTTTTGAGTTTGACTTTGATTTCCTTGCCGAACGTTTACTAAATAAATGCCAGAAGCTAAGAGTGAAATATCTATAGTACTTTGATTAGAAACTTTGAGTATTGAGTTTCCAATCATATCAAAAATTTCTACACTATATTTTTCAGATTCAATATTTGATATTGAAATTGTATTTGTTGCCGGATTTGGTCCTATTACAATTTTCTTAAGTTCTTGATTGTTAATTTCTAATGTGCAATCAAGTTCGTTTATTTTTTGCCAAATTTGATTGCAAAATAGTGTTGGAACTGAACTTGTAGAACTTGGTGCTTCTCCCATTCTGACAAACACCAAACCTGAACTTTGTGATAAACTGACTATTTGTCCATCTCTCCCCAATCCTGCAATCATATCTGATGGTGCATTTACAGCATATGAACCTGGGAAAATCAGTTGAGTAGTTGGCAACATGTAATTTGGTTTTCCATTCAGCCACCATAAATAGCCATAAGATTTGTTTAGGTTTTGAGAAGTATTGACCATTTCATTAAAGTAGGTACTGTTAATTAATTGAGTACCATTCCAGGCTCCATTTCCTTGAATCAACAATCCAAATCGGGCCATACTTCTCACGTTACTGAAATACACATTGTTGAAATCAATGGTTGTCCAACCTCCAGTCATTCCCGTTGGGGTTTTAAGTTTAAGTTGTGTATAGGTGTTTAGGTTTACCGTTGTTGCACTTTGCAATACATCGTCAAGTAACGTATAAGGTGCATTGTGATAAGCCCAGCGTGTCCCAGCGTCTGCTGTATATTCTAGGCATATCGGATCAGTACAATCATTATCGATGACACCATCATCCAGTCCTGAGGTCATCGTCAATTGGTTTTTGATGGTGATGTTATTTTCCTGTGCTAATGTGCAATTCGTCCAACCTTCACCCAAGTAAATTGAAGTTCTATCATTGATATTTAATAGGTTTTCCTCTTGTGCTTTACCCACTAAAAAGGAAGTGATGGTTTTGCCAGCTGACGCCCAATACCAAAGACTTTGGCTGGTGAAAGTTCCGAAATATTGTTCTAAAACAATTTTCCCGTCTTTCAAAATTATAAATCCTTTAGTATTTTCTTGTTCAAGAAAAGCATAAAGATTGTCTATTCTTGTTTGACACCATCCTAAAGAGGATGGAGCAATAGTTTCCCAAGTTGCTGTTGTACTAGTTGGAGGGTAATAAAGGGGTTGAGATTTAATAACATTAGGAAGCAAAAATAATACAAGGCATAGTATAAGTAGTAACTTTTTCATAGTTGTCATTTTTTAATTTTTCCTAAGACCAAATAATACCAAGAAGGTTTATTTAAAGTAATAAAATAAAAATAGTAGCGTTAAATAATTTTATTTAATCGATTATAAACAAATTTAAAATAAATTAGCTAAATAAATATAACAATTCAAAAAGGAATGGCTAATTTAAATAAAGGTGATAAGAAACTGCTAAATGCTTGGGCTTTCTATGATTGGGCGAACTCTGTTTACAGTTTGGTTATTGCATCGGCAGTTTTTCCAATTTTTTATAATTCGTTATTCGATAAAAATAATCCATATATAGTTTTATGGGGTTATAGTCTTAAGAATTCAGCTTTAATAAGTTTTGTAACCTCGGCAGCTTTTTTATTTGTAGCCTTATTTTCACCGCTACTTTCCGGAATTGCAGACTACATTGGAAATAAGAAAATTTTCATGCGGTTTTTTAATTTTATTGGAGCATTTTCTTGTATTGGTTTGTATTTTTTTGATTTGAATAGTATTGGTCTTGGGCTTACTTTTTACTTTTTTGGGCTCATTGGTTTTTGGGGAAGTTTGGTTTTTTATAATTCCTATTTACCCGACATTGCTTTTCCTGAACAGCAAGATAAAATAAGCGCTAAAGGTTATTCTTTAGGATATATAGGGAGCGTAATCCTTTTGGTTATTAATTTGGCAATGATTATGTCAGTTGAAGGTGCAGAAAAAATAGAGATGATGCGCTATTCGTTTGCAATGGTTGGTATTTGGTGGATCGTATTTAGTCAGTATACTTATTTTTACTTGCCTAAAGGGAATTCTAATAAACAAAAAGTGAATTTTGAAGTAGTTTTTAATGGTTTTAGAGAGTTAAAAAAAGTATGGAAAATGCTTGAATCTGAAATTCCTTTAAAAAGATATCTAGTAAGCTTTTTTGTTTTCAGTATGGCAGTTCAAACAGTAATGTTGGTAGCGACCTATTTTGGGGCTCAAGAAATTCAATGGAAAGATGCTGAAGAAAGTCAGACTGGATTAATAACATGTATTCTATTAATACAATTAATAGCTGTAGCTGGTGCTTTTTTAACTTCAAAAGCTTCTGCAAAATTTGGCAATATTAATGTACTTATTTTTCTAAATGCATTTTGGTTATTACTTTGTTTTTTTGCTTATTTCATAACAACACCTAATGACTTTTACATTATGGCTTCATTAGTTGGATTAGTAATGGGCGGAATTCAATCTTTAGGAAGGTCAACCTATTCTAAGTTTTTACCCAAAACCGAAGATACCACTTCTTTTTTCAGTTTCTATGATGTTTCTGAAAAAGTCGGAATTGTTATTGGAATGATGGTTTATGGGTTGATAGATCAAATAACGGGTAGCCCAAGATTTGCAATTGTTTTTCTTGGCTTATTTTTTTTTACAGCCATTTTATTATTAATAAGAATTCCAAAAAAAGCATTGTAATAAATTCAAAAAAAAATTATCTTTGGTCACTATTTATAAAACAATTATGAAAAACATAAAATTAATTGCGGGATTTTTTTTGATTTTAACTTCTTTAACTTTCACATCGTGTGAAAATGAGCCAATAGATAGCGCTATCAATTTAGATGATTTTAATAATGGTGTAAATGGTCCAGCACTATTCAAAGCAGATTTTACTGGAGCTACTTGGACAGCAACTACATTTCAGGCAGTTATTTCGGGTAATTTTATTTCTATTTCAGGAGTTAAAGCAAACGGAGAAGGATTTGGTTTTCTAGTTGAAGCTTCTACAACAGGAACTTACGCAGCAAATACGAATCTTTTAGCTTACACACCATCAGGTTCTGAATATGGTTATTGGTCAACAAACTTTAATAATCCAGAGGAAAATACAGGCTCAATAACAATTTCGAATATAGATACAACAAACAAAACTTTATCAGGGACATTTAATTTTAAAGGTTATTGGTCAGATACAACAGTTAATTCAATATTGCCAGTTCAATTTACTAATGGTGTTTTTCAAAACATTCCTTATATAACTCAAGCTCAAACTGGTGACTCTTTCTTCGCAAAAATAGGAGGGACAGAATTTGTAGATGTTGATATTTTATCAACTACCATTTCTGTTGGAAGTCAAGAATTTATTAGTATTGGAGCTCAAAATGCAGCTTTAAATTCTATAACAGTATCAGTTAAAAGTTCTTTAGGAACTGGCACATATCCTATAACTGGCAATGCTACTACAGATGGTGTTCAAGCAATTTATGACTTTAATAACACCAATTATAATGCAGTTTCTGGCTCAATTATTGTCACTTCAAAAACCGCAACAAGAATCAAAGGAACTTTTAATTTTGTAACTTCAGGCGCAACTCCATTCACAGTAACAGATGGAACGTTTGATGTGGAGTATTAACAATCAATAATAGTATATAATCCGTCAATTTGGCGGATTTTTTTTGGCATAAAGATTGACTAACTGAAAGCTAGTCGATATAATAGGTATTTATATCGATTTTAGTCTAAATCAAATGCTATTTATCGATTTTAAATTATTTCATTTAAAAGTTGTCCTACATTTGTTTAGCATTTTTAATAATTAATGTCAATTTGACGAAATAAAAATTACATGTCAAACCGTAATATAATATCTTTTGACAATCTGTCACTACAAGAATTCGATACCGAAACCGATTTAATTCCACTTTTAACTCCCGAAGATGAGGAAGAAATGAATAACGAAGAATTACCCAATTCTTTGCCAATTTTACCTCTTCGCAATACGGTTCTTTTTCCAGGCGTGGTAATTCCAATTTCGGCGGGAAGAGATAAATCAATAAAACTAATAAACGATGCCAATGCTGGAAATAAAATTATTGGTGTTGTTGCCCAAAAAAATGAAGAAGATGAAGATCCGACAAAAAATGATATTTATACTGTTGGAACTGTAGCTCAAATTCTTCGTGTTTTAAAAATGCCCGATGGAAATATCACTGTTATATTGCAAGGTAAAAAGCGTTTTGCTATTGATGCTGTAACAAACGAAAAGCCATATTTGAAAGCTACTATAAAAGAAGTTGAAGAAAAAAGACCAGGCAAACACGATACTGAATTTCAAGCAATAATTGATTCTACGAGAGAGTTAGCTATCGAAATAATTAAAGAAAGTCCAAACATTCCATCGGAAGCTACTTTTGCGATAAAAAATATTGAAAGTCAATCTTTCCTAATCAATTTTGTTTCCTCTAACATGAATCTTTCAGTTAAAGAAAAACAAGATTTATTGATGATTAATGTCTTAAAAGAAAGAGCTTTAGAAACGTTGCGTTTTATGAACATCGAGATTCAAAAATTGGAATTAAAAAACGATATTCAATCGAAAGTTCGTTTCGATTTAGACCAACAACAACGTGAATATTTCTTGCACCAACAAATGAAAACCATTCAGGAAGAATTGGGTGGCGTTTCAAATGATCAGGAAATTGAAGAAATGCGCTTAAAAGCTAAAACTAAATCTTGGGACGCTAAAACTGCAAAGCATTTTGAGAAAGAAATTTCCAAAATGCAGCGCATGAATCCTCAGGCTCCCGATTTTGGTATTCAAAGAAACTATCTGGAATTGTTTTTAGAAATGCCATGGAATCACTATTCCAAAGATAATTTCGATCTGAAACGAGCTCAAAAAATTATTGACCGCGACCATTTTGGTTTGGAAGATGTAAAGAAAAGAATCATAGAACATTTGGCAGTATTGAAATTGCGAAACGATATGAAATCGCCTATAATTTGCTTAACCGGACCTCCAGGAGTTGGAAAAACATCCATAGGTAAATCAATAGCAGAAGCTTTAGGAAGAGAATATGTTCGAATTTCACTTGGCGGTTTACGAGATGAAGCTGAAATACGCGGACACAGGAAAACCTATATCGGTGCTATGCCGGGAAGAATTATTCAAAGTTTAAAAAAAGCAGGAACTTCCAATCCGGTTTTTGTCTTAGATGAGATTGATAAATTATCAAATTCGCACCAAGGCGATCCATCATCAGCATTACTTGAAGTTTTGGATCCAGAACAAAACAGTGATTTTTATGATAACTTTTTGGAAATGGGTTATGATTTGTCTAAAGTAATGTTTATAGCCACTTCCAATAATATGGCAGCCATTCAACCTGCGTTGAAAGACAGAATGGAAGTCATCAAAATGACAGGTTACACCATTGAAGAAAAAGTTGAAATTGCACGCCAGCACTTGTTTCCAAAACAGTTGAAAGAACACGGTTTAAAAACAAAAGATTTAACTATAGGCAAGAAACAACTAGAAAAAATCGTAGAAGGTTATACACGTGAATCCGGTGTTAGAAGTTTGGAACAAAAGTTAGCTCAAGTTATCCGAAATGCAGCTAAATCGGTAGCGATGGAAGAAGAATATAATCTAAAAGTTACCGATGAAGATATTGTTAAAATTCTGGGAGCGCCAAAATTAGAACGCGATAAATCAGAAAGTAATGATGTTGCCGGAGTGGTAACAGGTTTAGCTTGGACATCGGTTGGTGGGGATATTTTATTTATAGAATCATTAATATCATTAGGAAAAGGGAATTTAACTTTGACAGGAAATTTAGGAACTGTCATGAAAGAATCAGCAACAATTGCTTTGGAATATATTAAATCTAATGCCGATATTTTTGGATTAGATCCAGAAATGCTATCCAAATATAACATTCACTTACACGTTCCGGAAGGAGCAACGCCAAAAGACGGGCCAAGTGCCGGTATTGCAATGTTGACTTCGTTAGTTTCACTTTTAACCCAACGCAAAATAAAGAAGAACTTAGCCATGACCGGAGAAATCACTTTACGTGGAAAAGTATTGCCTGTTGGCGGAATTAAAGAGAAAATACTTGCAGCTAAAAGAGCTAACATCAAAGAGATTATTTTGTGTTATGAAAATAAAAGCGACATTGACGAAATAAAATCAGAATATATTGAAGGACTAACGTTTCATTACGTAAAAGAAATGAGCGAGGTTATTGATGTTGCCTTAACTAATCAAAAAGTAAAAAACGCAAAAAAATTGTAAACTGGTTTTTAATAAATATTGCAAAGGCATAAGTAGATAACGCTTATGCCTTTTCTTTTTTACTTTTTTTCATACCATATAAAATAATATCTTCGCATTTCCGTTATAGTATATAGCATAAGTCAATTTTGATGTTTAAAAAAGTAATTTGTATTGTATTTTGTCTCGCTAATTTGGTCAGTTTTGCTCAAATTGGAGGAAAGTCAATATACCAATTTCTAAATTTAGTAACTTCACCCAGACAAGCAGCTTTAGGTGGAAAAGTGATTACCTTTTATGATAGCGATGTAAATCAAGGACACTTTAATCCTGCAAATATAAATCCAGAAATGGATAATAAATTGGCTTTCAATTACGGAAGTTATTTTGGTGAAGTTACCTATGGGACAGCATCTTACGCGTATACTTATGACCGTCATGTTCAAACCTTTTTTGGTGGCGTGAATTATGTAAATTACGGAAAATTTGATGGCTATGACGAAAACGGTCAGCAAACATCAAGTTTTACTGGAAGCGAAATAGCCTTGACTTTTGGCTATGCTTATAATATTCCAGGTTCTGATTTTTATATTGGTGGAAATGCAAAATTGATCAATTCTACTTTAGAAAGTTATAGTTCATTTGGTGCAGCAATTGATATTGGTGCTATGTTTATTGATACACGTAACGATGTAAATTGGGCGATATCCATTCGAAATGTTGGTGTGCAAATTACACCTTATGCTGAAACGCGTGAAAAGTTACCTTTAGAAGTGCTGATTGGTGTTTCGCAATTGATGGAGAATGTTCCCATTCGTTGGCATTTAACCTTAGAAAATATGCAACAATGGCAATTGGCATTTTCCAACCCAAATAGGGCACAGGGTTCTTTAGACGGCGGGTCGACTCCGGAGAAAGTTTCTATATTTGGAAACGCATTACGTCATGTTATTATTGGTGCTGAATTATTTCCTGATAAAGGTTTTAATTTACGCGTTGGTTATAATTTCAGAAGAGCCGAAGAATTGCGTATCTTGGAACAACGAAATTTTTCTGGACTTTCAATAGGTTTTGGATTAAAAATGGGGAATTTAAAATTCAATTATTCTTATTCTAGATATACCTTAGCAGCCAATACAAGTCTTTTTGGTTTGACCATTGACTTTTCAAATGACAGATAAAAACTTAAGAAACCGAAAATTCACGAACACCAAAAAATAAAATTGTGAGTAAAAAAATCACCATAGCCATCGACGGATTTTCTTCCACAGGAAAAAGTACAATAGCCAAACAATTAGCCAAACATTTGGGTTATGTGTATGTTGATACGGGCGCGATGTATCGTGCGGTGACTTATTTCGCGATGCAAAAAGGTTATATAACGGCTGATTTTTTTGATAAGCAAACTTTAATCATCAGTCTGCCTTCAATAAAATTGCATTTTGAGTTCAATCTTGAGCTTGGTTTTGCCGAAATGTATTTGAATGATGTTAATATTGAAAAGGAAATCAGAACACTTGAAGTTTCTAACTTTGTGAGTTTAGTGGCAGAGGTTTCTGAAGTTCGTGCCAAATTAGTAGAACAGCAGCAAGAAATTGGAAAAGGAAAAGGTATAGTGATGGATGGCCGCGATATTGGTACGGTCGTATTTCCTAAAGCGGAACTTAAAATTTTTATGACAGCCAGTTCAGAAACACGTGCTCGAAGACGTTTTGACGAATTGCAAAGCAAAGGGCAGGAAGTTTCTTTTGAAGAAGTCTTAAAAAATGTTGAACAACGCGATTATATTGATACGCATCGTGATGATTCTCCTTTAGTAAAAGCCGATGGCGCAATTGAAATTGATAATTCCTATCTCACTAGGGAAGAACAATTCAAAGCCGTTTTGGAAATGGTTTATGAAGTGACGAAATAGTAATTCCCTTTTGAACTATCATATGATAAATGCATTTTCATTTATTTGTTTATCTCGATATAAATAGTAGATTTACGTTCTATTTTAACTAAATCAAAACTATTTTTATGAATATAAAATTCAGATTGACAATAATGAGTTTTCTCCAATTCTTCGTCTGGGGAGCTTGGCTGATAACAGTTGGTAATTATTGGTTTGCTACAAAACAATGGAGTGGTGCCGAATTTGGAGCTATTTTTTCAACACTTGGAATTTCTTCTATCATTATGCCTGCAATCACAGGTATTATTGCAGATAAATGGATAAACGCAGAAAAGCTTTATGGTATACTTCATATTTTAGGAGGTTTGGCGCTTTTCTATATTCCACTCGTAGATAATCCTACTACTTTTTATTGGGTAATTTTTGCGGCTATGCTTTGTTATATGCCAACCATTTCGCTATCCAATTCGGTTGCATACAATATATTAAATACTAACAATTTTGATGTTATAAAAGTGTTTCCGCCAATACGTGTTTGGGGAACAATTGGCTTTATTGCCGCTATGTGGTTAACCAATTTATCTGGAAATAAAGCGTCTGCCAACATGTTTTATATTTCAGCAGTTTCAGCTTTTATACTCGGGATTTACTCGTTTACATTGCCAAAATGTCCGCCACAAAAGTTGATTGCTGATAATGCTTCAACCGCACAAAAATTAGGTTTAGATGCTTTTAAATTATTTGGAACATACAAAATGGCTTTGTTCTTTTTGTTCTCAATGTTCTTGGGTGGCGCATTGCAATTGACTAATATGTATGGAGATGTTTTTTTATCTGAATTCGGAAAAATACCGAAATATGCAAATAGTATTATTGTGCAAAAATCAACATTAATTATGTCTATCTCCCAAATATCAGAAACGGTATTTATCTTGGCAATACCGTTCTTTTTAAAGCGATTCGGAATTAAACAAGTTATGTTGATTTCAATGTTTGCTTGGGTTTTACGTTTTGGTTTGTTTGCTTATGGAGATCCGGCAGATGGTTTATGGATGATTATTTTGTCGTGTATCGTATACGGAATGGCATTTGACTTTTTTAATATTTCGGGTTCATTATTTGTAGAGACTACTACCGATTCTAAAATTCGTTCTTCAGCTCAAGGTTTGTTTATGATGATGTCAAATGGCTTTGGAGCTTTATTTGGCGGATTATTAAGCGGAATTGTAATTGATAAATATTTTACTCACGATGGTTCAAGAGACTGGCATAGCATTTGGCTTTCGTTTGCCGGATATGCTTTAGTTATTGCCATTTTGTTTGCTGTGATGTTTAAACACAAGCATGATCCAAAAGCGGTTGAAAATGTGAGTCATTAAAAGAATTTAATTCTATCCCAGACCTGACAGGATTTAAAACCTGTCAGGTCTTTTTTATTCAATACAATTCCTGTTTAGCCCTGATAGGAGCGGCACGCAGTATAGCAGATAGCAGGAATATGGAAACCAAGGTTTCTCGAGCTTTTCACTTGTATTGATCAACTCTTTATTCTTTTTTCTTTCGTCTATTTTCTTTTACTATTGTTTTGTAATTAAGAAATTATGATTACTTTTGCCAACCTTTTGGCGAGCAAGAGTTTCCTTTAGGTATCAAACATCTATATATAAACACTGTTGTGTTTTTATCGCATCAAGAAACTCGAAGAACATAACATACAAATTATTTTATCAGCATGGCTGTATTAAACAAAGAACAAGAAGCGTTTTTAAATGAATTCAACTGGCATAATTATGCAGAAGGAATTGACGCAGTAGATCAAAAAAACTTGGAAGAGTTTGAGAACTTAGTTACTAAAACTTTTATCTCAACTGACCATGAAGAAGTAGTTGAAGGTGTGGTAGTTAGAATTACTGACAGAGACGCAATTGTTGACATTAACGCGAAATCAGAAGGTGTAATTTCACTTAACGAATTCCGTTACAACCCAAACCTAAAAGTAGGTGACAAAGTAGAAGTATTAATTGACATACGTGAGGATAAAACTGGTCAGTTAGTATTGTCTCACAGAAAAGCAAGAACAATTAAATCTTGGGATAGAGTTATTTCTGCAAACGAAACTGGAGAAATCGTTCAAGGTTTTGTTAAATGTAGAACTAAAGGTGGTATGATTGTAGATGTTTTCGGAATTGAAGCATTCTTACCAGGTTCACAAATTGATGTGAAACCAATCCGTGATTATGATGTATACGTAAACAAAATGATGGAATTCAAAGTGGTTAAAATTAACCACGAATTCAAAAACGTTGTTGTTTCTCACAAAGCGCTTATTGAAGCGGATATCGAAGTTCAGAAAAAAGAAATTATTGGTCAATTAGAAAAAGGACAAGTATTAGAAGGTGTTGTTAAAAACATTACTTCTTATGGTGTCTTTATTGACCTTGGTGGTGTTGATGGATTAATCCACATTACTGACCTTTCTTGGAGTAGAATCAATCACCCAAGTGAAGTGCTTGAATTAGATCAAAAATTAAATGTTGTAATCCTTGATTTTGATGATGAGAAAACAAGAATTCAATTAGGTTTAAAACAATTAAACGCTCACCCATGGGATGCTTTAAGTGCTGACTTGAAAGTTGGTGATAAAGTAAAAGGTAAAGTAGTAGTAATCGCTGATTACGGTGCATTTATCGAAGTAGCTGAAGGTGTTGAAGGTTTAATCCACGTTTCTGAAATGTCTTGGTCTACGCACTTGCGTTCGGCTCAGGATTTCGTTAAAGTTGGAGATGTTGTTGAGGCAGTTATCTTGACTCTTGATAGAGATGATAGAAAAATGTCTTTAGGTATCAAACAATTAACGCAAGATCCATGGACAGATATCACAGCTAAATATCCTGTTGGTTCTAAACACACAGGTATCGTTAGAAACTTTACAAACTTTGGTATTTTTGTTGAATTAGAAGAAGGTATTGATGGATTAGTTTACATCTCTGATTTATCTTGGACTAAGAAAATAAAACACCCATCAGAATTTGTAAACGTTGGTGACAAATTAGATGTAGTTGTATTAGAGTTAGATGTTGACGGACGTAAATTATCTTTAGGTCACAAACAAACAACCGCTAATCCTTGGGACAAACATGAAGAGGCTTTCGCTGTTGGAACTGTCCACAACGGGACTATCGCTGAAATTGTTGACAAAGGTGCTACTGTAGATTTCGGTGAAGATGTAGTTGCGTTTATTCCAACTCGTCATTTAGAAAAAGAAGATGGTAAGAAATTGAAAAAAGGTGATGTAGCTGACTTTAAAGTTATTGAATTCAACAAAGAATTCAAAAGAGTTGTAGCTTCTCATACGGCTATCTTTAGAGAAGAAGAAGAGAAGAATGTTAAAGCTGTTGCAGAAGCAGTAAGCTCTAACAATAATGCTCCGGCTTCAACTCTTGGAGATAACAATGATATCCTTGCCGGATTAAAAGCAAAAATGGAAAAAACAGAGAAAAAGAAATAATTCACTGTTGCCTATAAATAGAAAGTCCCGAGAAATCGGGACTTTTTTGTTTCTATACAACTGACAGATTTTTTTAAACAGAATGAGATTGTTACGCCAGTTCGAGAAAAAGCTCTCGTATACTCCTTAGTCGGAATGACAAAAGGTGTTTATTGTCTCAAAATTGCTCCAACTTCGCTTTCTAAATTATTTTGAAGCTTGTTCATTATTTTATCAATTTGCTCGTCGGTCAACGTTTTGGTGTTGTCCTGCAGCGTGAAACTAACAGCATACGACTTCTTACCTTCCGGAAGGTTTTTTCCTTGGTAAACATCAAATAAACTCACGTCTTTTAAAAGCGATTTTTCTGTTTGGTGTGCAATCGAATAAATTGCATCAAAAGCTACTGAATCATCAACCAAAAGTGCTAAATCCCTGCGTACTTCAGGATATTTCGGAATATCAGTAAACTTGATTTTATTGCTGATTAATTTTAAAATAAGATTCCAATTGAAATCAGCAAATAAAACTTCTTGTTTAATATCGAAATGCTTAAGTATAGATTTTTTTATTGTTCCAAATTCCAACAAAATATCGTTACCACATGCAACGGCTATTCCTTCTGCAAAAACATCAGTTTCAGCCGGTTTGTTTTGCGTTTTGCAAATACCTAAACGATTTAAAACCGAATCTACAAAGCCTTTAAATAAAAAGAAATCAGATGGTTTTTCAGTAGTCGTCCAACTTTCTGAATTTCTATTCCCGGTTACAAACATTGTCAAGTGTTTTGGTTCATCATAACCGGAAGGTAATTTGTGATATGTTTTTCCAAATTCGAATAATTTTAAATCACCATTTCTTCGGTTAATATTATACGACACCGCTTCTAAACCCGAAAATAATAAGGATTGACGCATTGCTGATAAGTCATTACTTAGTGGGTTTAACATCATCACATTATATTCTTCTTTCAACATTTCCGATAATTTCACATAATCAGGTGATGTTAAAGAGTTGGCTATCATTTCATGAAACCCAAGAGAATTTAATTGAGTAGCTATAATATTTTGTATTTTATGATCTTCTGTTCTAGCTGAGTTAGCAACAGTAGCATTAAGTTTTTTGGTAAAATCAATATTGTTGTAACCATAAACCCTAAGAATTTCTTCTATAACATCCACTTCGCGTTGAACATCTACACGATATGAAGGAATGATTAAACCCAAACCTTTATCGGTAACACTGTTTACTTTAATATCCAAAGAAGCCAATATTTTCTTGATGGTTTCTTTTGGCAGCTCTTGTCCAATCAATTTGGTTGTTTTATCAAAATTTAAGAAAACAGGAAAGTCTTCAATCTTTTTCGGATATATATCAACAATATCAGAAGTGATTTCGCCACCGGCAATTTCTTTGATTAAAAGAGCCGCACGCTTTAAGGCGAATTCAGTAATATTAGCATCAATTCCTCTTTCAAAACGGAAAGAAGCATCCGTGTTCAATGCATGTCTTTTTGCTGATTTTCGAACACTAATCGGATTGAAATAAGCACTTTCCAGGAAAATTGAATTGGTGGTTTCTGTAACTCCTGAGCCTTTTCCACCAAAAACACCTGCAATGCAAAGCGGTCCTTTTTCGTCACAAATCATTAGATCTTCTTCGTGCAAGGTTCTTTCGACATCGTCTAATGTGGTGAATTTTGTACCGGCTTCTAATGTTTTTACAATAATTTTTCCGCTGATTTTTGCAGCGTCAAAAGCATGTAAAGGTTGTCCTAAATCGTGCAGAATGTAATTGGTAACATCAACAATATTGTTTTTAGGAGTTAAACCAATAGCTTTTAAACGGTTTTGCAACCAAGCTGGAGACGATTTTACGGTAACTCCTGAAATAGTAACGCCACAATATCTCGGCGCTAATTTGCTGTCCTGTACATCAACATCAATTTTGAGTGTTCTTTTGTCTATACGGAAAGTACTCACCGTTGGCGTAATTAATTCGATGTTACTGTTTTTTTGTAATAAACTGGCGCGTAAATCACGAGCCACACCATAATGCGACATAGCGTCAGCGCGGTTAGGCGTTAAACCAATTTCAAATACTTCATCATTTTCAATATTGAAAACTTTGGCACAAGGAGTTCCAGGTTTTAGAGTAGCATCCAAAATCATAATTCCGTCATGACTTGTTCCTAAACCCAACTCGTCTTCGGCACAAATCATTCCGTGACTTTCCTGCCCTCGGATTTTTCCTTTTTTGATTTCAAACTCAACGCCTTCTTTGTCAAACAGTTTGGTTCCGATAGTGGCAACCGGTACTTTTTGTCCTTTGGCAACATTACTAGCACCACAAACAATTTGTACTGGAGTTCCCTCTCCTAAATCAACAGTCGTAATATTTAATCTATCGGCATCAGGATGTTTTTCGCAAGTCAATACGTGACCTACGACAACACCTTCCATACCACCACGTACTGATTGGTAGTTGGAAACAACTTCCACTTCTAAACCTAAATCGGTCAGTAAGGTTGCTGTTTCTTCTGATTTTAAATCTATTTTAATGAATTGTTTTAACCAATTGTATGAAATCTTCATGAGTACTATTTAAATATGCAAATATAGGGATTGCTGATGAGAGATAAAATAAAATTATGTCGTTTATCGATGATGTTTTAACTCAAATTTTCCATTAGTCTTAATTTGCCACAGATTCAAACATTTAAAGGAATAATCTGCGAATTTGCGGTTGATAATTTTAAAAATAATGATTTTAAATAGAGATCTTTAGAGAATTTCTTCGACGTGTTTCTTGATGTTCTCTGATATTTTCTTTGTAGGTAAATCATTGACATCGCCGCCAAAAGGATCTTCGATTTCTTCGGCAATCAATTCTAAACTTGCCAAAACATAAAAGATAAAAACTACGACTGGTGCAACATAATAGCCCAAACTAAAAGAATAACCAAAAGGTAAAGTCATTACATAAAAGAAAATAAACTTCTTGATAAATGCGCTGTAAGAATACGGAATTGGCGTGTTTTTGATTCGCTCGCAAGCGCCACAAACTTCGGTAAACGATTGAATTTCGGCATTCAAAATGATTAATTGGTCACCGGTTATTTTTTTGGCAACATACAATTCATTGATT
>CANKLK010000036.1 GCA_947482805.1 Flavobacteriaceae bacterium | reverse complement strand
TTACCGTTAATCCGCTTCCTGTTCCGCCAGTTGTTGCAACAGAAGTTCCGCTACTGTATCCTGTTCCACCATTAACCAAACTTACACTTCCTGTTGGGCCAGGAACTGCAATTGTAGCATATTCTAATGGGATATCGTTAAAGTTTGAAGAATAGGTTGCTGAATTATTAATATTGGTAGTTCCTAAAACATAGGTCCCAACATTAGCACTACTTGTACTTAAAGTAACAACTTCATATGCTGTAAGTGCTTCAATTCTTAATTTACCTGATATTGCATCAACATAGGCTCTTGCGTCATTAGCTCTCCAAAAAACATCATCTTTTAAACCTTGAAAACCAGGATTGTTAAATTTCACATCTTCCTGACAAGAAGAAAAAGCCAAAGCTATAATAAATAGGGACAAAAATCTTTTCATTTTTTAAATGTATTTCTCCACAAAAATAACTTTTTAAAGTAAAAACACTAACTAAATTTTAAAAAATTATTGTTAAAGTATGAGGAGGAAGCCATTTAATTTTTAAAAAGATGCCATTCGATTAGTTTGTTTTCAAAAAAAAGTTATCTTTGCACCCTTAAAAATAACGAGGTCGTGTACCTCAAATTAATCAAAAAGATTATGTCAGTAAAAATTAGATTACAAAGACACGGTAAAAAACAAAAACCTTTTTACTGGATCGTAGCAGCAGATGCTAGATCAAAAAGAGATGGTAGATACCTTGAAAAATTAGGGACTTACAATCCAAACACCAATCCTGCCACTATTGATTTAAACCTTGACCAAGCGGTACAATGGTTACACAATGGAGCACAACCAACAGATACTGCAAGAGCTATCCTTTCTTACAAAGGTGCTTTAATGAAACATCACCTTGATGGCGGCGTTCGTAAAGGAGCTTTAACGCAAGAGCAAGCTGACGCAAAATTGGCTAAATGGTTAGAAGAAAAAGCTGGAAAAGTTGACATTAAAAAAGAAGGTTTATCAAAAGCGCAAGAAGCTGCTAAGGCGAAAGCACTAAAAGCTGAAAAAGCTGCTAATGAAAAACGTGCTGCAGCCGCTATTGAAGCTGCTAAAGTAGAAGAGGTTGCTGTTGAAGAGACAGAAGCTCCGGAAGCTGTAACTGAAGTTGCCATTGAAGAGTCTGCTGCTGAAGTAGTTACAGAAGAAGTTGTTGCTGAAGAAGCTCCTGCTGCTGAAGTTGCTGTTGAGGAAACTCCGGAAGTTGTTGCTGAAGAAGCTGCTGAAGTTGCAACAGAAGAAGCTCCAGAAGCTCCTGCTGCTGAAGAGACTAGCGAAGACTCGAGCGATAGCGAACAGGCAACGCAAACTGAAGCATAATACTTCAAGCAATTATGCGTAAAGAAGATTGTTTCTATTTAGGTAAAATTGCTAAAAAATTTAGTTTCAAAGGGGAAGTGCTTATCTATTTAGACACAGACGAACCCGAGTTATATGAAAATATGGAATCAGTATTTGTTGAGTTCAACAAAAATCTGGTTCCATTTTTTATTGAAAACAGTTCACTCCACAAAAATGATTTTCTTCGGGTGCAATTTGAAGATGTCGATACAGAAGAAGAAGCCGACAGCATTCTTAATTGTGATGTTTATCTTCCGCTTAGCATGTTGCCAAAACTTGAAGGCAACAAATTTTATTTTCACGAAGTAATTGGATTTGAAATCGAAGATAAGCGCTTAGGTGTTTTTGGAAAAATTGTTTCCATAAATGACACAACTGCTCAACCATTGTTTGAAGTTCTGAATGGTGAAGTCGAAATGCTGATTCCAATGGTTGATCATTTCCTAGTAAAAATTGACCGAGAAAACAAAAAAGTCGTGATGGATTTACCGGAAGGACTTGTTGAAATGTATTTATAAATTTTTTTTTTGAACCATTAAGATATTTAGGGTTCATTAAGCCTTAATTCTCTTAATTTCTTAATGGATTAAATTTAAAAAATATTCTTTTGTCAACATTTCAATTCAAACAATTTAAAGTTAACCAAGACAGATGCGCTATGAAAATAGGCGCCGATAGCGTTTTACTTGGCGCCTGGTGTCCTATTGACAATAATCCTTTTTCTGTTTTGGATATTGGTGCAGGAACCGGAATTTTATCTTTAATGCTTGCCCAAAGAAGTAATGCTTTGCAAATTGACGCGATTGAAATTGACGAAAATGCTTACGAACAATGTGTAGAAAATTTCGAAAGTTCACCTTGGGGTGACCGATTGTTTTGTTTTCATGCCGGTTTAGATGAATTTGTTGAAGAACCGGAAGACAAGTATGATTTGATTGTTTCCAATCCCCCTTTCTATTCAGAAGATTTTAAAACAGGAAACGAACAACGCGATTTAGCTCGTTTTCAAGACGCGATGCCTTTTGAAGATTTAGTTGAAGCTGCCCATCTTTTACTTTCAGAAAATGGAATTTTTGCCGTTATTATTCCTTTTAAAGAAGAAGAAAAGTTTATCAATTTATGTGGTAATTTTGAATTATTCCCTATAAAGGTTACTCGAGTAAAAGGAACGCCAAACACCCCAATCAAAAGAAGTTTATTGGCTTTCAAACGCTACGAACTATCTATTTTAACTGCCGATGAGTTAATTATTGAAACTGCGCGTCACCAGTATACGGAAGACTACATGGATTTAACCAAAGATTTTTATCTGAAGATGTAAGTTGTACTTGCTGAATTAAAACTTTAACAAACTCTTCCTCTTTTACTAGGGGGAATTTCTTAACTCTAGTAACTGAAGTTTAACAAATTCAAATACCCATGACAAAAATTATTTCCATCTTATTTTTATTACTCTCTTGTACCTGCTTTTCGCAAAAAATGATTCACGGAAAAGTTTCCTATCAGGATAGTTATCAGAAAAGTGTAGACGTTATCAATATTATTACAAAAAAAATCACCCAAACCAATCCTTTAGGCGAATTTGACATTGAAGCCAAAGTCGATGATATTCTTGTCTTTATGTCTGAAAATTTTGCCGATCAGAAATATACCCTGACAGCCAAAGACTTTGAAAAAAGCATGCTGTTAATTAAACTAATTGAGAAACCTATTCCGCTTAAAGAGGTGGAGATACGGCAGATTAAAGCTATAAAAATAGAAGCCACTTCCTATAATGGCGTAAAGATGGCGAAACTTGAAAAACAGCAATCAAACCCAGTAAATAAAGACATTTATACCGGAGAAATACCTTTAGGAATGGATTTTGTCCAGCTAGGAAAAATGGTTGGGAAATTGTTTAAAAGTAATAATCCAAAGCCTAAAGCTCCGGAAGAAAAGATAACCTTTAAGGAGTACGCTAAAGCTAATTTTGAAGAATCCTTTTTTTCTAAAACACTGGAATTAAAAAAAGAAGAAATTCCCGAATTCCTTAATTATTGCGAGGCCAATCCGCAATCAAAAACGATAATTGAAAAAGACGAATTGGCTATTTTGGAATTTTTACTCATCAATAAAACTGAATTTAAAAAATTAAAATAGAGGTTACTTCAATCTGAAAAAGCTTCTAAAAATTATAACAATTGTTGAACAAAATTTTAATTAAGATTATGTAGCTTTGCAAACGTTTTCTTAAAACATTAAAGATGAAACCAGATTTATTTCAAGCTCCCGATTATTATTTGTTAGATGATTTACTAACAGAGGAACATAAATTAGTTCGTGATTCTGCTCGTGCGTGGGTGAAACGCGAAGTTTCTCCGATTATAGAAGACTATGCGCAGCGTGCTGAATTTCCAAAACAAATTATAAAAGGGTTAGGAGAAATAGGTGGTTTTGGACCTTATATTCCGGAAGAATATGGTGGTGCCGGTTTAGATCAAATTTCGTATGGCTTGATCATGCAGGAAATAGAAAGAGGCGACTCAGGTGTCCGTTCCACTTCATCAGTACAATCTTCCTTAGTAATGTATCCTATCTGGAAATTTGGAACCGAAGAACAACGTCGCAACTATTTACCTAAGCTTGCCACTGGAGAATTCATGGGCTGCTTTGGCTTAACAGAACCGGATCATGGTTCAAATCCGAGTGGCATGACAACCAACTTTAAAGATATGGGCGACCATTATTTGTTGAATGGTGCTAAAATGTGGATTTCAAATGCGCCATTTGCTGATATTGCAGTGGTTTGGGCGAAAGACGAATCTGGAAGAATTCACGGATTAATTGTAGAACGCGGTATGGAAGGATTTACTACTCCAGAAACGCACAACAAATGGTCACTAAGAGCAAGTGCGACAGGGGAATTGGTATTCAATAATGTAAAGGTGCCTAAAGAAAATTTATTGCCTGGAAAATCTGGACTAGGCGCTCCTATGATGTGTTTGGATTCAGCACGTTATGGAATTGCGTGGGGTGCAATTGGTGCTGCCATGGATTGTTATGATACCGCATTACGTTATGCAAAAGAGCGTATTCAGTTTGACAAACCTATTGCTGGAACGCAATTGCAACAAAAGAAATTGGCCGAGATGATTACGGAAATTACCAAAGCACAATTGTTGACTTGGAGATTAGGTGTTTTGAGAAATGAAGGAAAAGCGACAACAGCCCAAATTTCGATGGCAAAAAGAAATAACGTTGATATGGCAATTCACATTGCCCGAGAAGCTCGTCAAATCTTAGGCGGAATGGGAATTACCGGAGAGTATTCTATCATGCGTCACAGTATGAACTTGGAGTCGGTAATAACGTATGAAGGAACACACGATATTCATTTGTTGATAACCGGTGCTGACATTACTGGAATTCCGGCTTTTAAATAAGATTAAACAATAGATAAAAATTCTACAAAATACTTCTCTTTTGTGGGAAGCATTTTTACATTTGTCAACAATTATATCTCTATGAATATCGCAGAAATCAACTCTAAAATTAAGTCTCAAAAAGAAAGCTTACTGAAACACTCGCTTTACGATAAAGTAAAAACCATCGAAGACTTACATCAGTTTTTAGAATGTCATGTCTATGCCGTTTGGGATTTTATGTCATTGTTAAAAGCCATGCAAAGTAAATTAACGTGTACCACTACACCTTGGTTTGCTACCGAAAATACCCAAACTCGTTATTTAATTAACGAAATAGTATTAGCAGAAGAAAGTGATTTAACTATAGACGGGAGAAGATTAAGCCATTTTGAAATGTATATGGAAGCAATGCAAAGTTGTGGCGCACATACTGATGGGTTAAATAATTTTTTACATCATGTTATTCAAACTAAAAATGTATTTATAGCTATAAAACAAAGTGATTTACATCCAAACATAAAAGCTTTTTTAGATTTTACTTTCCGTATTATAGAAGAGGGAAAAATTCATAAAATTGCGGCTTGTTTCACTTTTGGTAGAGAAGATTTGATTCCAAAAATGTTTACAGAAATATTGAGAAACTTTCAAGCCAATCTTCCAGAAACAGATTTATCAAAACTAATTTATTATTTCGAGAGACACATCGAATTAGATGCCGATGAACATGGACCAATGGCTATGCAAATGATTACTGAACTTTGTAATGACGATGATCAAAAATGGAATGATGTTGAAGAAATTTCTATTTTGGCTCTTGAAAAAAGAAAGGGACTTTGGGATGCCATTGAAGAAAAGATTGTAGCTAATTTGGAGTTAGTAAATTAATTAAAGCTGACAAACCAAAAAAACAAGTTCATCAATTCTTTTATTGCTCCGGTGCAATTTCTATGGCTAAGCCATCTGTTTCCGCAGTAATTGGAATTTGACAACCAAGTCTGCTCTTCTTTTTTACGTGATATGCTTCTGACAGCATCGCTTCTTCATCGTCGTTGCGTTCCGTTTTTAAAACATCGTTCAAAACATAACATTGGCAAGAAGCACACATTGCTATTCCACCACAAACACCAATAGTTCCTTCTTCGGCTAGTTCATACATTCGAATAAGCTCCATGAGGTTTAAATTCATGTCGGTCGGCGCCTGTACTTCATGCTTCACCCCTTTGCGATCGGTAATTATTATGGTAACGTCTTGTGCCATTTATTCAATTGATTTTACTACAGACTTCTCGGCTTCTTTCCTTGTACCGTCAAAACCATCTACTCCGGAAACGGTAGTATATTTCAATACGTATTTTTTCCCTGGATTTATTCGTTGATACACACTTTGGCACATTAAAGTGGCTTCGTGAAAACCACACAAAATTAGCTTTAATTTTCCTGGATAAGTGTTTACATCGCCAATAGCGTATATTCCAGGAATATTAGTTTGATAATCTAAAGCGTTATTGACTTTGATTGCATTTTTTTCGATTTCTAAACCCCAATTAGCTATTGCTCCCAGCTTTGGTGTTAATCCAAAGAGTGGAATGAAATAATCGGCAACCACATTCATACGAGCACCGTTGATTTCGATGTCAACCGATTCAATTCGTTCTGAACCTTTGAAACCTATAACTTCTCCTGGAGTTATGAGTTTTATTTTACCTGCCGATTTTAATTCCTGCACTTTCTCTACAGAATCTAAAGCCCCACGAAATTCATTTCTTCGATGAACCAAAGTTACCGAAGCTGCTATATTAGAAAGGAAAATACTCCAATCCAGCGCCGAATCTCCACCACCTGAAATTACAACATTTTTGCCTCTGTATTTTTCGGGATCTTTTATAAAATAATCTACTCCTCGGTCTTTTTTTTCATAAAATTCTAAATCTTTTAGGATCGGTTTTCTTGGTTCAAATGTTCCTAAACCGCCAGCAATTGCTATGGCTTTGGCGTGGTGTTTTGTTCCTTTATTTGTAGTAACTATAAATGTCTCGTCATCAAACTTGTCTATGGTTTCAGCAGTTTCGGATAGCGTAAAGCCTGGTTGAAACTGTTTGATTTGCTCCATTAAATTATTGACCAAATCACCCGCTAAAACATCTGGAAGCCCTGGAATATCGTAGATGGGTTTTTTAGGATAGAGTTCAGACAATTGTCCACCAGGTTGTGGCAAAGCATCTATAATATGACATTTTAATTTTAATAATCCTGCTTCAAAAACAGTAAAGAGTCCGGTTGGTCCGGCACCGATTATTAGTATATCTGTTTCAATCATTTTTTTTAGTTTACTACGTCAGTTTGACTTTGGCTTGGGGTCAGAGTTACAAAGTTACAAAGTCTTAACTCTTGATTATTATCAAAAAAACTAAGCAATATTTACAACCGTTTCTATTTGCGGTGCGTATTTTTTGATGGTTGTTTCAACGCCTGCTTTCATAGTGCTCATACTCAAACTGCATGAGGTACACGCTCCTTGAAGTCGGACTTTTACATGCTTTTCATCTTCAATGGAAACCAAACTGATATCACCGCCATCAGAGTTAAGAAAAGGTCTGATTTCGCTTAAGGCTTTTTCAACATTCAGAGTTAATTCTTCGCTTGTCATATCTTTATTTAAGTTTTCAGTCGCAGTTTTCAGTCACAGAAAACAGTATAAACTGTAGACTGTCACTGTAAACTGAATACTATTTTTTTACAGCCGAACATCCAGCCATAGTTGTTATTTTGATTGCTTCAGTTGGCGGTAAACTTTCGTTTCTGTTTACCGTTTCTTGAACTACGTTTTTTGTAATTTCTTCAAAAACCCTTTCGATTACCGATGCAGTTTGAAGGGCTGCTGGACGACCATAATCGCCGGCTTCTCGTATACTTTGTACTAATGGCACTTCCCCTAAAAATGGCACTTGTAAATCTTCCGCCAGGTTTTTGGCTCCTTCTTTTCCGAAGATATAATATTTATTGTTTGGCAGCTCTTCTGGTGTGAAGTATGCCATGTTTTCGATAATTCCTAAAACCGGAACGTTGATACTGTCTGATAAAAACATTGAAACTCCCTTTTTGGCATCGGCTAACGCCACAGCTTGAGGCGTACTTACTACAACGGCTCCCGTAATTGGCAACGATTGCATAATCGACAAATGGATATCGCCTGTTCCTGGCGGCAAATCGATTAGCATGAAATCGAGTTGTCCCCAATCGGCATCAAAAATCATTTGATTTAATGCTTTAGATGCCATTGGTCCACGCCAAATAACGGCCTGACTTGGCGCTGTAAAGAAACCGATAGACAGAATTTTTATTTCGTAACTTTCTACTGGTTTCATTTTGGATTTCCCATCGACCTCAACCGAAATTGGTTTTTCGTTTTCCACATCAAACATAATCGGCATGGATGGCCCATAAATATCCGCATCGAGAACGCCCACTTTGAAACCCATTTTAGCTAGTGTCACAGCTAAATTTGCGGTAATGGTTGATTTTCCAACACCCCCTTTTCCAGAAGCAACTGCAATGATATTACTAATTCCCGGAATGGCTTTTCCTTTAATCTGCTGCGCCTGTTCGCTTCCGCTCGAGCCGTTTGGATTTTGAGTTGGTGTTTCAACTTTGATGTTTACTTTCACTATAGCTTCTGGTGAAAATTTTTCATGAATTAACTTTTTGATATCGTCTTCAGCACGTTTTTTTATGTGCATTGCGGGAGTTGAAATCAATAAATCTACGTTTACTTCGTTACCAAAAATCAGTACGTTTTTTACCGCACCGCTTTCCACCATATTTTTTCCTTCGCCTGCAATGGTTATGGTCTCCAATGCTGAAAGGATTTCTTTTCTGTCTAATTTCATTTTTTTGCTTACTATAAACAAGTTACAATCTTTTATTAAGACTGAATACAGATTGCAAAGATAGTTTGAAAATAGTTAAAAGGGAAAAGGGATAAGGGAAAAGTTTTATACCTTAATAAATACAATTTATTCTTAGAGGAATATTATTGAAAGCTTCTATTTATTGCTCTCTAACTTTGGGCATCCAAAAATGTTTTTCAAAATTGACAATCTGGTTGTTTACAACTTTGATACCTTCGTTTTCTAGTAATTGCTGCATCAAATTAGTTCCGGCAAAATGATGTTTCCCTGAAAGCAATCCTTTTCTGTTAACTACTCTGTGAGCTGGAATGTCTTCCCTATTGTGAGAGGCATTCATAGCCCAGCCTACCATTCTGGCGGAACGCCCTGTCCCTAATGCTTTGGCAATAGCACCGTAAGAAGTCACTTTACCTTCCGGAATTTGACGTGCTATTACGTAAACTCGTTCAAAAAAATTAGCTTCCATTATTTGTAAAGTAATTTGAATAAAGTCAACACAGCCATAAAAGTTGTCACCGAACCAATAATAGTGTTAATGTTTCGCATTAGAAATTCTGTTTTATTTTCAATTTTTTTAAAGGCAACTATGTAGATGTAAAGAACTGTAAACGAACCACTCATGACGCCAATTACAAATTCAGCAACCGGAATTTTGTCAAAACTAAAATAGCCTGAAGTTGCCAAAGTCATACTGGCAAAAGCATAAAACGGAATAGGTAACAAATTCAATGTAGACAACAACATCCCTAAAAAAAAACGGTTTGATTTTCCTTTGACTCTACTATCGGTTTTGATTTTCTTTGGCTTTTTGGCTATCCAAAAAAAATAGAAACTTAACAAGAAAAAAACAAAAATGCCGATTTCCTGGAGTGTAGAAACAATTTCCTGATGGTTGCTTATAAATCGAGCAAATAGTACAGCAATAAAAGTTTGAAAAAATATGATCACCGAAGCACCAATAGCAAAACTTATTGCTTCGTTTTTACCTTCTTGTAAACTAATTTTTGCTGCTGTCATATTGATTAATCCAGGAGGAATAACCGCCAAAAAAGCAATGAAAAAACCTAAAACAAGTGGTAAATAAAACAACATCTATTTGATTTTGAAACGAATATACGTAATTGCTTTGTTGATTTCCAAATATTGATTTTCGTAAAATGTCTGGATCTGAGTCACTTCACTTGGAGCTCCTTCATTTTTATAGACATTATGGTTGGCATATACTACTTCATGTCCTTCTCCATGCAACAATCCAAGGGTGTATCCATGCATGAATTCACTATCAGTTTTGAGGTTAACCACGCCGTTTGGTTTTAGGATATTTTTATATAACTGCAAGAATTCTGAATTGGTCATTCGGTGTTTAGTGCGTTTGTATTTGATTTGCGGGTCAGGGAAAGTAATCCAAATTTCATCTATTTCATTTTCGGCAAAAATAAAATTGATTAACTCAATTTGTGTGCGCACAAAAGCCACATTGCGCATTCCTTCATCAACAGCTGTTTTAGCACCACGCCAGAAACGCGCGCCTTTTATGTCAATTCCTATAAAATTTTTATCAGGATAACGTTCGGCCAACCCGACAGAATATTCGCCTTTACCACAGCCCAACTCAATTATTATTGGATTGTCATTTTTAAAAAAATCGGAATTCCATTTTGCTTTTAGTGGAAACTCACCACTCACCACTTCTTCTCTTGTTGGTTGAAAAACGTTATCAAAAGTTTCGTTTTCCTTAAACCGCTTTAATTTATTTTTACTTCCCACAAACTTAATTTTTTGCTAAAATTAAGGAAATATAAACTATCCAAAATCTTTTTTACTTTGCAAAGTTAAATCCGTAATTTCCCCTATTGAAAAATTCTACAAAAAATATTCTTGTTGCTCCGTTAAATTGGGGTTTAGGTCACGCTACACGCTGTATCCCTATTATTCGCGAATTGGAAAAAAACGGGTTTACACCTGTACTAGCTTCCGATGGTGAGGCTTTGCAACTGCTTCAAAAGGAATTTCCACACTTACAATCGTTGGAATTGCCTTCTTATGAAATTGAATATGCCAAAAACGGTGCTGATTTTAAATGGAAACTAATTAAGAACAGCCCGAAAATGATTGAAGCTATTTTTACAGAAAAGAAAATAGTCAAAAAATGGATTGCCGAATTCGATTTACAAGGTATTATTTCGGATAATCGTTTAGGAGTTTACAGTAAAAAGATTCCGAGTGTTTTAATGACGCATCAACTCAATGTTTTGTCTGGAAAAACAACTTGGATTTCTAGTAAGTTACACCAATATTTTATTAAAAAATTTACCGAATGCTGGATTCCGGATAAAAAGGAAAATCCAAACCTGACTGGGAAACTTGGACACTTGAAAAACAGCTCACTAAATCTAAAATATCTTGGTCCGTTAAGCCGATTTGAGAAAAAGAATTTGCCAATTAAGTATGATTTGATGGTTATTCTTTCCGGGCCGGAACCGCAGCGGACTTTTTTGGAACAGAAACTTATTAAGGAAATTCAATCATTTGATGGGAAGATACTTTTCATCAAAGGCATAATTGAATCTGAACAAAAAACAGATCAAGACGAAAATGTGAGTTATTATAATTTCATGACTTCATCAGAAATTGAAACCGCTTTTAACGAAAGTAAAATAGTGCTCTGTCGTTCTGGTTATACTACTGTAATGGATTTGGCGAAATTGCAGAAAAAAGCATTCTTAATACCGACGCCGGGACAATTTGAGCAGGAATATTTGGCAAGAAGATTAAAAAGAAATGGATTTCTTCCTTATGCAAAACAAGATGATTTTGTAATAAAAAATTTATCGGAAGTTTCACTATATGGCGGTTTGCAGCAACTTATAAAAGAAATTGACTGGAAACAATTATTCGTGCTTTTCGAGCGTGAATGAAAATTCAGAACCTTTCCCAAATTCACTTTCAACATAAATTTTCTCGCCGTGTGCTTCAATTATGTGTTTCACAATGGAGAGTCCAAGACCCGAACCGCCTTCACTTCGTGCGCCACTTTTATCAACTCTGAAGAAACGTTCAAAAAGTCTAGGAATATTTTGTTTTTCAATTCCTTCTCCGTTATCTCTAATTCTCACAATGATTTTATCATCCACTAGATCTTCAATTGTCACTTCGGTTGTTCCGTTTTCTTTGCCGTATTTTATAGAATTCACAATCAGATTTGAAAGCACTTGTTGTATTTTTTCCTGATCGGCAAAAACATTTATTGCTTTGTTGTACTTTATATCAAACATAAGAATGATATTTTTTTTATCGGCAACCATTTCGAGTAAATCGAAAACACTTTGCACCAAAATAACAATGTTAAACTTTGATAATTCAAGGTTAACATCGCCCATTTCGAGTTTGGAAATCATGTCCAAATCTTCCACTATATAGACTAGTCTTTCTACCCCCTTTTCGGCTCTTTCTAAATATTTTTTTCGTATTTTTTTGTCATCTATCGCGCCATCTAGCAAAGTTGATAAATAACCTTGCACGGTAAACAAAGGTGTTTTGAGTTCGTGAGAAATATTACCAAGAAATTCTCTTCGGTATTCTTCACGCACTTTAAGGGTTTCTATTTCGAGTTTTTTATCGGTAGCGAATTTTTTAACCTGTTTTGTTAATGTTTCCATATCGGTTGTAATTGGCTGACTTCGAAATGACGTAGATTCTAAAAGTGAAACATCGTCATAGATTTTTTTAACTCTTCTATATATAAATCGCTCAACGCGATATTGAATAACAAAAAAGGAAAATGTAGCAATAGAAAAAGCAAAAACAAGTATTATTGACAACGAAAATTCATGGAAAAACCATAACAAAATAGCAAGAAAACTTGTAGAAAAAGCAGTAATATAGGATGTTGAAACTAAAGCAAACGTATAGGTTTTCTTGAATTTAATTTTCATTTACACTTCTAATTTATAGCCAACTCCTTTGATGGTTTTAAATAAATCATCTCCAATTTTTTCACGGAGTTTTCTAATATGAACATCTATAGTTCTTCCTCCCACGATGACTTCATTACCCCATACTTTATCTAAAATTTCTTCACGCTTGAAAACTTTTCCAGGTTTTGAAGCTAAAAGATAGAATAGTTCAAACTCTTTACGAGGCAGAACAATTGCTTTGTTGTCTTTAATGATTTTATATTCTTCTCTATTTATTTCGATGCCACCAACATTGAGTGTCTCTGAAGTATGTTCATCATTTTTTAAGCGACGAAGTAATGCTTTGACTTTACTTACTAATAATTTTGGTTTGATAGGTTTGGTGATATAATCATCGGCTCCTGCATCAAAACCAGCTACTTGAGAATAATCCTCACTTCGTGCAGTTAAAAAAGTAATGATTACGCTACTCAATTCAGGTAATTTTCGTATGTTTTCACAGGCTTCCATGCCGTCCATTTCAGGCATCATCACATCCATGATGATGAGTTGTGGTAACTCTTTTTTAGCTTTGGCAATAGCTTCTTTCCCGTTGGTAGCGGTTACAATTTGATACCCTTCTTGAGAAAGATTATATCCTACTATTTCCAGGATATCCTGCTCATCATCTACAAGTAAAATCTTGATGTCTTTTTTTTTCATAAGTGGATACAATTGTGTTGTGAATGTAAATGTAAAGATAATACAAAATGATTTGATTTTTTAGAAGGGACTTAACTGTAATTTAATCTATTAACAATTTAGTAATAATGAAAGAACAAAATGGTAATACTAATGTACCACATCCTTGTACATTACGTTCGTTCCTTTGTGCCAAAATAAAATACCCTCACTCAAATGAAATTTACATTGATTTTTACTTTTTTACTTATAACACTTCATGGTTTTGCACAATCCGATACGCAGGCGAACGGAGCAAAGCTAAACAAAGGAACTATTACAGAAACTTTAACGTATAAAGATTTAAATAATGAAAGTTTACCTTATCAGGTGTTAGTGCCGATCTAACTGCGGTTATTACTAAAACTACAACGGCTAGAGGAGCTGGAAATGGGTCTGCAATTCCAGCATGGGCAATTGGTTGGACAACTGGTTTATAATAAATCCTATTAAAAATGTTAAAATATCCCGAAAAACTCGGGATATTTTTTTTTGGTACACTATTTGAAAAGTTTTTTATATATATTTGTAACAACCAAATTGAAGTCATGGCTAAAAATTACTTTATATTAATCCTATTCCTTATGTTTTCTCTTGTTGGCTTTGCCCAAGAAGTAAAGCAACCTAGTGAAGTTCTTGGCTTTTATCCGAATCCTGTTAGTAGTGGAAAAATTTACATTACTTCAAAAACTTCTTTAGATAAAGAAATCACAATATTTGATGTACTAGGGAAAAAAGTGTTACAAACTACTATTTCATCTCGCGAATTGAATATTGCAACTATCCCGCCTGGTGTTTACATCATTAAAATTACAGAAGGAGACACAACCGCCACTAGAAAACTAATTATCAGATAGTTTACTTCCTTTAAAATAATTATAATTTAATCATTTTTTTACTTTCTTTTTTTATATAAATCAAATTTGTCCTTATATTTGTGGGCTAATTAAATTTAAAAAAATGAAAAAAATTTACTCTTTATTATTACTGGTAATTAGTTGTACTTCTTTTGGACAAACTATTTACTCAGAAAATTTTGGAACTCCAACAGGAACTACACCTATTGCTACATATGCCACAGGAACAGCTCCAGCAACCTTTCAAAACACAACTCCAATTGCTTATTCTGGAACTGCAGATGTCAGAGTTACTGGTGCTTCAAGCGGCTACTCGGGTTTTTCTGGAGGAGGAAACATATTTATTACCAATACAGCAGGAAGATATTTTCAAATTGACGGTATAAATACTTCAACTTTGGCCAACAATACAAACTTACAATTGTCTTTTGGTTTAAATGCTACAGCAACTGTTCAACCAATTGTTGAATTCAGTACCGATGCATCAGCAACAACACCAACATGGACTCCAATCACTTATACTAATGTTACGGGATGGCAATTGATTACTATTACAGGAGGTGTATTGCCTATCTCTTCTACTTTATCATTGCGATTTACACAACCTGCTGTTGCAGCACAATTGAGAATTGATGATGTTAAAGTTTTCAACTTTGATCCATCATGTACTCTAGTTTTAAGTAATCCAACTGCTGTATGTAACGCTATAACTTTAGGGATTGACACTTACACAGTAACAATTCCATACACAGGAGGAACCGCTGGCGCCTATACTTTCACACCATCTTCAGGAACAGTTGGCGGAGATAATCCTGCTACAGTTCCGGCTGGAAACATTTTAGTTAGTGGAGTTACTGAAGGAACTGGTTTTACTTTAACTATCACAAAAGGAACGTGTTCATATACTGCTAATGCAGTAGCTGCTTTAGAATGTAAACCTGCAAGTGCTTTGCCATACTACGAGCCATTTGCATATGCTGAAGCAAGCTCATTAGGTCAAAGCCAACAGTGGTCTAATGTTAATACAGGAGACAATATAGTTGTTGCTGGCGGAAATTTATTGCCTGCTTACCCTGGTTTAAATCCTAGTACTACTGGTTATACTATTTTTGCTGCAGAGGGTATCGATTGTATTTCTCCATTTACTTCTGTAAATAGCGGAACTCTATATTATTCATATATATTGAACATAAATTCAATGGCTGGTGTTACAGATGCTAACGGTGGTTATATTACCGCTCTAGCTACAAATTCTTCAACTCTTGGCGCTACTTTATGGTCAAAAAGAATAGATGACGGAACCTTTAATTTAGGAATAGAAGTTAGAACAGCTACTGGTGCCACTAATACAAGTTTTGACGCTACTACTTATGTGACAGGACAAACATATTTTATTGTGGTTGGATATACATTTGGTGCGGCAGCATCTGATGATACCGTAAGCCTTTGGGTTAACCCAACTGTAGGTGCAGCACAACCGGCTGCTACAATTACTGACTCACATACCGGAACAGATTTAGTTTCTATATCAAACTTTTTATTAAGACAAGACAGTGCAACCGAAACACCTTCACTTTCCCTAGACGAATTAAGAATTGGAACTACTTGGGATGATGTTACTGATGGTACTTTAGGTGTTAGCCAAAACAACAATATTGCTGGTCTAAAAATATATCCAAACCCTGTTTCTAACGGAACATTATTCATCGAAACTTCAGCAAACGCTGAAAAAACAGTAACTGTTTTTGACGTTTTAGGAAAACAAGTTTTAAACACTACAACTACTAACAATACAATCAATGTTGCTAGTCTACATACTGGAGTTTACATTGTAAACATTACTGAAGAAGGAAAAACAGCTTCAAGAAAATTAGTTATTAAATAATTGATTTTTTAAGAATATCAAAAAGCTCTAACGAAAGTTAGGGCTTTTTTATTTTCATTACTTTTGCATTCATTCTGAACTTGTATCAGAATCTCAATAAATGATTTCTGACCAAGACATATTTACCATTTCCTCTCAAAAGCAATTTGAAAAAATAGCATTGAAAGTCTTTCGTTTTCAATACGAAAACAACTTGGTTTATCAAGAGTTTTGTGATTTTTTAAAAGTGGGTAAACAATCCGTAAAAACACTACAGCAAATTCCATTTCTGCCGATTGAGTTTTTTAAGAATCATAATGTGGTTTCGAATACAAATGAAATTCAGGAAACATTCACCAGCAGTGGAACAACCGGAATGATTACCAGTAAACATTTGGTTACCGATGTTTCAATTTATGAACAAAGCTATCGAAACGCCTTTTCTGAGTTTTATGGAAACATTGAAGATTATGCCATTTTGGCCTTGCTTCCATCCTATTTAGAGCGCAGTGGTTCGTCTTTAATTTATATGGTAAAGGACTTGATTGAACTTTCCAATAATGAACACAGCGGATTTTATCTGCATAATTATGATGAACTTATTACCAAAATTCTTGATCTAGATAATTCCGGTCAAAATGTGATTCTGATTGGTGTTACTTATGCTTT
>CANKLK010000035.1 GCA_947482805.1 Flavobacteriaceae bacterium | reverse complement strand
TTTCTCAATTTCAAACGTTGCTCAATAAAGTACGGACGCATATCAAAAACGTTCTCTACCACTTTACTGATTTCTCCGTCGGTCATATTCACTTTTGAAGTTCCATAAGTTACTACATTGATAGAAGTTGGTTTTGCTACTCCAATTGCATACGAAACTTGTACTAAAACTTCATCGCACAATCCTGCAGCAACCAAGTTTTTTGCAATGTGACGGGTTGCATAAGCAGCTGAACGGTCCACTTTACTCGGGTCTTTTCCAGAGAAAGCACCACCACCGTGAGCACCTTTACCACCATAAGTGTCAACGATAATTTTTCTTCCTGTCAAACCAGTATCTCCGTGTGGTCCACCAATAACAAATTTTCCAGTTGGGTTAATATGATAGGTGATTTGGTCATTGAATAAATGAGCGTATTGAGGATATTTAGCTTTAATTCTTGGAATTAAAATCCCAACTAAGTCACTTTTAATTTTAGCTAACATTTCAGCTTCAGCAGCAAAATCATCGTGTTGAGTTGAGATTACAATTGCGTCAATTCTTTGCGGTTTATTGTCGTCAGAATACTCTAAAGTAACTTGTGATTTAGCATCTGGACGCAAATAGTTGATTTCGTTATTTTCTCTTCTTAAGTTGGCTAATTCAATTAATAAAGCATGAGACAAATCTAAAGCCAATGGCATGTAGTTTTCAGTCTCATTTGTTGCGTAACCAAACATCATCCCTTGGTCACCGGCACCTTGCTCTTCTTTGCTAGCTCTGTCAACTCCTTGGTTAATATCAGCAGATTGCTCATGAATTGCAGACAAAACACCACATGAATCAGCTTCAAACATATACTCACTTTTAGTATATCCAATTTTTTTGATTACTTCTCTAGCAATAGATTGTACATCAAGGTAAGTACTCGATTTTACTTCTCCTGCCAAAATCACTTGACCTGTAGTAACTAGTGTTTCGCAAGCTACTTTAGAATCAGCATCAAATGCTAAAAAGTTATCAATTAACGCATCAGAAATTTGATCTGCAACTTTGTCTGGATGTCCTTCGCTCACAGACTCCGACGTAAATAAATAAGCCATAACTATATTTTAGTTTAATATTATTTGTAATGAAGTAAAATCGGATTGCAATAAAGGCTAAAGAAGAGTTTCTGCTTTAGCATTTTTTTTATTCTGAACCAGTTTCAGAATCTTATAAAAGATTCAAGTTCGAATAGAGGTTGCAATCAGTTCAAATTTTTCCTCTTGTTTTTCGGTTGCAAATGTATAAAGACTATTTCGAATAGCAAATTAATCCATTAAAAATTTTTGAAAAGTACTATTTCGTTTTCGCGATTTTTTTTATAAAAACACTTGCAAATAACAATTCTATGCTTTTACTTTGCATCGTTCATAAACTTATTGTTCGTTATCACGAAAGCTGGAGGGAATAGACCCGTTGAAAGCTTAGCAACCCTTTGCCAAAAGAAGGTGCTACATTCTATCTTTATCCTGAATTTATTTCAGGATCTGTTAAACAGATTAGTAAAGAAAAGATAACCCCGAGAATTTCTCTCAACTTTCATGATAACATATAATTTAAACAACAACTTTCAATAGTTGAAACTATTTATATGTCAAAAATTCAAGAAGCTATTAAACATAGAATCCTAGTGCTCGACGGAGCCATGGGAACCATGCTGCAACGAAACAACTTCTCCGAAGAAGATTTCCGCGGTGAACAATTCAAAGATTTTCCTCATCCGTTAAAAGGCAACAATGATTTGCTTTCTATCACGCAGCCCGAAGCGGTTAAACAAGTACATCGATTATATTTTCAAGCTGGTGCTGATATTGTGGAAACCAATACATTCTCTGGAACCACTATCGGAATGGCCGATTATCATTTAGAAGATTTAGTATATGAGCTTAACTATGAATCTGCCAAAATTGCTCGAGAAGTTGCTGACGAATTTACAGACAGACCACGTTTTGTAGCCGGTTCCATCGGGCCTACCAATAGAACGGCTTCTATGTCTCCCGATGTAAATGATCCTGGATATCGTGCTGTAACTTTTGATGACTTAAGAATTGCCTATAAACAACAAGTAGAAGCTTTAATTGATGGTGGTGTTGATGTGCTTTTAGTAGAAACCATTTTTGATACACTAAATGCCAAAGCAGCATTATTCGCTATAGAAGAAGTAAAAGAAGAACGCAATTTAGATATTCCTGTAATGGTTTCAGGAACTATAACTGATGCTTCCGGAAGAACACTTTCTGGGCAAACGGTGGAAGCATTTCTGATATCTATTGCCCATATCGATTTGCTAAGTATCGGATTTAATTGTGCACTAGGCGCAGATCAATTAAAACCGTATTTGAAACGATTGGCCATGAACACTCAATTAAATATTTCAGCACATCCAAATGCGGGTTTGCCAAATGCTTTCGGGCAATACGACCAAACTCCACAAGAAATGCAAGCCTTGATTAAAGAATATTTACTAGACAATTTAGTTAATATCATTGGTGGCTGTTGCGGTACAACTCCGGAACACATAAAAGCCATTGCCGATGTAGCTAAAGAATTCAAGCCGAGAAGAATAGATGAGAATCAATTAGTTTAATAAAAGTCAACACAGATTGCACAGATTATCACAAATTTAATCTGTGCAAATTTGTGAAATCTGTGTTCAAACAATTAAAATGTCAGAAACAAAATATTTAAAACTATCCGGATTAGAACCTTTGATAGTAACTCCGGAATCCAACTTCATAAACGTGGGTGAACGCACAAACGTAACCGGTTCGCGTAAATTTCTTCGTTTAATCAAGGAAGAAAAATACAACGAAGCACTTACTGTCGCCCGAGACCAAGTAGAAGGTGGTGCTCAAATAATCGACGTCAATATGGACGAAGGAATGTTGGACGGTGTTTATGCCATGACCAAATTCCTGAACCTGATTGCCGCGGAACCTGATATTGCTAGAGTACCCGTAATGATTGACAGTTCCAAATGGGAAATTATAGAAGCGGGATTGAAAGTCGTACAAGGAAAAGGAGTTGTAAATTCGATTTCACTTAAAGAAGGAGAAGCCGCTTTTGTTCATCACGCCAAGTTGATTAAAAGATATGGTGCAGCCGTAATTGTTATGGCTTTTGATGAAAACGGTCAAGCCGATAATTACGAACGTCGAATAGAAATCTGTAAAAGAAGTTATGATATTTTGGTGAATGAAGTGCATTTCCCGGCAGAAGACATCATTTTCGACCCGAATATTTTCCCTGTTGCAACGGGAATGGAAGAACATAAATTAAACGCTTTAGATTTTTTCCGAGCCACCAAATGGATTCGTGAAAATCTTCCGCATGCCGGAATTTCAGGTGGCGTGAGTAATGTTTCGTTTTCATTTCGTGGGAATGACAAAGTGCGTGAAGCCATGCATTCGGCATTCTTATATCACGCCATTAAAAACGGCATGACCATGGGAATTGTAAATCCGGAAATGCTCGAGATTTATGATGAAATTGATAAAAACCTACTCGAGCATGTAGAAGATGTGCTGCTGAATAGAAGAGAAGACGCCACCGAAAGATTATTAGATTTAGCCGAAAGTTTTAAAGGCGATTTCAAAGCCAACGAAAAAGCAATCCAAGAATGGAGAAGCGGCTCAGTTCAGGAAAGACTAACGCATTCACTGGTAAAAGGAATTGACGAGTTCATAGAAATAGATGTAGAAGAAGCAAGAGCAACTTCTGAGAAAGCCATTGATGTTATCGAAATCAACTTAATGGCCGGAATGAACGTAGTTGGCGATTTATTCGGAAGCGGAAAAATGTTTTTGCCGCAAGTGGTAAAATCGGCGCGTGTAATGAAAAAAGCAGTAGCTTATCTTTTGCCCTATATCGAAGCACAAAAAAACGGAAAATCTTCCTCAGCTGGAAAAGTGTTAATGGCAACTGTAAAAGGTGACGTTCACGACATAGGCAAAAATATAGTAGCAGTAGTTTTAGGCTGCAACAATTTTGAGATCATCGATTTGGGAGTAATGGTACCACCAGAAAAAATCATTCAAGCTGCAATAGAACATAATGTTGATATTATTGGTCTTAGCGGATTGATTACACCGTCACTTGACGAGATGGTTTATCTGGCTAAAGAAATGGACAAACTCAATATCAAAATCCCAATTATGATTGGTGGAGCGACGACTTCTCGAGCACATACTGCTGTAAAAATTGCACCAGAATACAAGGAAACTGTGGTGCATGTTAATGATGCTTCGCGTGCCGTAACCGTAGCGAGTAATTTGCTTCAAGCAGAAACTAAAGTGTTATATGCCAAAACAGTTCGTGATGAATACGACAAATTACGTGAGGGTTATTTAAATAGAAGTCGAGATAAAAATTACTTATCGATTGAAGATGCCCGTAAAAATAAACTGGAGTTAGATTGGGATAATTTCCATCCTGTGAAACCGAATTTTATCGGAACTAAAACGGTTGCCGTTGAACTTTCAGAATTGGTAGATTTTATCGATTGGACGCCATTTTTCAGTTCGTGGGAATTGTACGGAAAATATCCTGCAATCTTAACAGATGAGGTTGTTGGCGAACAAGCCACTTCATTATTTGCTGATGCCCAAAAAATGCTGAACCAAATCGTATCCGAAAAGTGGTTAACCGCCAAAGGAATTCTCGGAATCTTCCCTGCAAACACCATTAATGATGATGATATTTTGGTGCAACCGACAACCGACAACCGACAACCGATAACTTTTCTAACCTTACGCCAACAATCACAAAAAACGGCTGGTGCTCCAAATATCGCTTTAGCCGATTTCATTGCGCCAAAAGATTCAGGAAAACAAGATTATATTGGATGTTTTTGTGTGACAACCGGTTTTGGTGTTGATGAAAAAGCTGCCGAATTTGAAAAACAGTTAGACGATTACAATTCGATTTTAGTAAAAGCCTTAGGCGACAGATTGGCCGAAGCTTTCGCGGAATATTTGCACTTGAAAGTCAGAAAGGAAATTTGGGGTTATGATTCTGAAGAAAGTTTATCTAATCAAGATTTAATCGAAGAAGAATACAAAGGAATTCGTCCGGCACCCGGTTATCCGGCATGCCCAGATCATTTGGAAAAGCCAACCATTTGGAAACTCTTAAATGTAGAACAAGAAATCGGAGTAAGATTAACTGAAAGCATGGCCATGTGGCCGGCATCATCCGTTTCAGGATATTATTTTGGAAACCCTGAGAGTAAGTATTTCGGACTCGGAAAAATAAAAGAAGACCAAGTAATCGATTATGCAAAAAGAAGAGGAATATCAACAGAAGTTGCCACAAAATGGCTTGCGCCGAATATAGCAGACTAAATTAGTCGTAATGTCAAAGGTCAAAATTCTTAAAGAAAGATTTTATGACTTTCGACCTTCGACTTTCAAACTTTAAGACTTAAATTATGAAAGTAACCCAACATATAGAAAATGCAAACGGAAAACCATTGTTTTCATTTGAAATTTTACCACCTTTAAAAGGACAAAACATACAATCTATTTTCGATAGTATTGATCCATTAATGGAATTCAATCCGCCATTTATTGATGTAACTTATCATCGCGAAGAATATGAATTTAAGGAATTGCCAAGCGGACTTTTGCAAAAGAAAATTGTAAAAAAACGTCCGGGAACAGTTGGTATTTGTGCTGGTATTCAGAATAAATATGATGTCGATGCTATTCCACATATCTTGTGTGGAGGTTTTTCTAAAGAGGACACTGAGAACTTATTGATAGATTTAGATTTTTTGGGAATCGATAATGTAGTCGCGTTGAGAGGCGATGCCTTAAAAACAGAAACTTATTTTCATCCAGAAAAAGATGGGAATGAGTATGCTACCGATTTGGTGCTACAAATAAGCAATCTAAATAACGGAATTTATTTGGATGAAGATTTGAAGAATTCAGCTCAGACAAATTTTTGTATTGGTGTGGCGGGTTATCCCGAAAAACACATGGAAGCACCAAGTTTGGATAGCGATATTCATTTTCTGAAACAAAAGATAAAAAACGGAGCAAAATATATCATAACGCAAATGTTTTTTGATAATAAAAAATACTTTGATTATGTTGATAAATGTCGGGCTGCTGGAATTACAGTACCAATTATTCCAGGTTTAAAGCCTATTGCAACAAAGAAACAATTGAATTTAATTCCACATCGATTTAGTCTTGAATTGCCGGATGATTTGATTATGGCTGTAGTAAAAGCTAAAGATAACGATGCTGTTAAACAAATAGGAATAGAATGGTGTACACAACAAAGTAAAGAGTTGGTCGCTGCTGGAATTCCAGTTTTACACTACTATTCTATGGGTAAAGCAGAGAATATTAAGGCGATAGCGTCAAGTATTTTTTAACTTTATAAAATTTGTTAAAAATCAACATCCTAATATATTCTACTATATTTGCGCGTTTTAAATTTTAAAATGAGGCGTTTTTTCTATTTACTTTTATTAGTTTCAAGTTTTGTAATGGCTCAGCAGAAAGATACTTATGCTGTTGAGGCTTCTTTTTTGCGAGGCAACACTTTGCCACATCGGGATGATATTTATCAGTTGGTTAATGGTCATCCTGAGGGTTTGCTATTTAGTTTTGTCATAAAAACGCATGGAAAAGAGGAATGGCAACGAGTTTATGATTTTCCGGATTATGGTGGCTATTTTTTGTATCAGGATTTTAAGAGTGAGCCACTAGGGGTTTGTTATGCTGCTGGAGGATTTTATAATTTTTATTTTTTAAATAGGCATTTGCAGTTGAAATTGGCTCAAGGTATTGCGCTTACCACTAATCCGTATGACAAGGTTAACAATAGTAAGAACAATGCTTTTGGGACTAGAATTATGGATAATACTAATATTGGGTTGAATTATGTTAATCAAAATTTGTTTGGAAATATTGGTTTTCAAGCAGGAATATTGTTTACGCATTATTCAAACGGAAGGTTGAAATCGCCCAATAGTGGCATTAATACTTACTTGTTGAACCTTGGTTTAAATTACAATTTTGAGAATGAAAAGAAAGTTGTTAATGACACTTCGTATGTTAAAAAATCATTCCGTGAACCTTTGAAATATAATTTTGTTTTTAGAACAGGAATAAACGAAAGTCCTATAATTAGAAGTGGTCAGCGACCTTTTTATCATATCGGTTTTTATGTTGATAAACGCTTGAATAGAAAATCGGCATGGCAACTGGGAACGGAATTGTTTTTAACTAACTCTATAAAGGAGTATATACAATATTTTTCGGTGGCTTATCCTGAGGCAAGCTTAGACCCAAATACCGATCATAAACGCGTGGGTGTTTTCATTGGTCATGAATTGATTATTAACAGAATTTCACTTGAGGCACAAGTGGGTTATTATGTCTATCAGCCTTTTAAAAAGGATATTCCTGTATATGACAGAGTGGGAATAAAATATTATGTTACCGATAAAATATTTGCTGGGTTTACGATTAAAACCCATATGTTTTTAGCGGAAGCATTGGAGTTTGGAATTGGAGTGAGATTATAAAATGACAACTATGAAGAAGTTTTTTGTATTGATTTTGTTATATGTATTCATTTGCGTTGCGAGTACGCATACGTTCATGTCGTGTCAAAGACCAAGCGAGTGTATTGAAAGTGCTGGCGCTACAAAGAGTAAGGACATTCCTGTTGAAGCTTTTAGCAAAATAAAAGTGTATCGCGGTATTGAAGTTGTGATTACTGAAGGCCCAGAAACAAAAGTACAGATACAAGCAGGAGAAAATTTCATTAATGACATTGAAGTAAAACAATATGGAAACCAATTGGTTTTTAAGGATAACTCGGGTTGCAATTGGGTTCGGGATTATGGCCAAACCAAAATATTTATTACCACACCAACATTAGAAGAAATCTATTCAAAAACCGATAGAGATATTAGTTCAAATGGTGTTTTAACTTTTCAAAATTTGAATATCATTTCCTTTGATAGAGATGCCGATGGCGAAAGTGGTGCTGGAACTGGGGACTTTATTTTGGAAATCAATAATAATTCATTGACGATTGGTAATAATAATGTGTCACGATTTTATCTTTCGGGACAAACGAACAATGCCAATTTTAATTTCTATTTTGGTGATGGAAGAATAGAGGCAGGGCAGTTCAAAATCCAAAATTTGTATGTTTACCACCGCGGTTCTAACGATATGATTGTAAAGCCTATGCAAAGCTTAACGGGAACTTTGAATAGCACAGGGAATGTGATTTTGAAAAATGTACCGCCGTTAGTTGATGTAGAGGAGTTGTATCAGGGGCGAGTGGTTTACCCGTAATTATAGTTCGCAGTCCCAGTCTCAGTTTTCAGTTTTTTTGGTTGTAAACTGCGACTGAACACTATTTCTTAGTTTTCTCCCTAAAAATCTCCTCTAGATTCTTGCTTTTCAAACTAATCTGTAATGTTTTCAGTCCATTATCATGAGCAAAATCGAACACTTTAGGGCGCATATCTTCTTCGGTGTTGAAGGTTAATGTCCAAAGATTTCCACTTGTATTTTTATATGTTTTGATATCTGATAAGGCAGCTAACAATGCTTCATCAATAGCTTTGTCAAATTCCACTTCAATGATTTGCTCCTTTTCTTCCGAAACTAATTTGTCCAATTTTTTATCAGTCACAATTTTTCCGTGGTCAATAATGATAACACGGTCACAAATGGCTTCCACTTCCTGCATAATGTGTGTAGAAAGAAAAACGGTTTTGTCTTTTCCAACGTTTTTAATCACGTTTCTGATTTCCACTAATTGATTTGGATCCAATCCGGTTGTTGGTTCATCCAAAATCAAAACATCAGGATTGTGAAGTAAAGCGGTTGCCAAACCCACACGCTGACGGAAACCTTTCGATAATTGTCCTATTTTTTTATGACTTTCAGGAGATAAACCCGTTAACTGTATAACTTCTTCAATACGGGATTTCGAAACTTTATATACATCAGCATTGAATGCCAAATATTCTCTAATATACAAATCCAAATACATCGGATTGTGTTCAGGCAAATAACCAATTGAAAGTTGCACGGCTTTTTGATTTTCGGTTACATCATTTCCATTCACAGTGGCCAAGCCTTCATCTGCATTCAGAAAGGTGGTCAAAATTTTCATCAAAGTAGATTTTCCGGCACCATTCGGACCAAGAAAGCCAACAATTTCACCTTTTTTCACCGAAAAGGAAACATTGTCCAATGCCTTTTGGTTTCCATAACTTTTTGAAATATTTTGAACTTCTATTGACATAGGGAATTATTTGAAGCAAATGTAATAATTAATCAAAGGATAAAGAAGAAATCCTCTTTTTATGATGTTACAAAAACGTTTGCGTAATTTTTTTATTTATTTTCTGTAAAAGCTATACTTTATTTTTTTACTTTAGCCAAACAAAAATTTGACAAATGAATTCATTTAGCACTTTTTATAACTTTTACTTTTATTTCTTCTTCGGAAAGGAAAAGGGATTAGTATTGTGTTATATCAAAAGATAAATAATTAAAACATAAATATAAATCCCAACGAAAGTTGGGATTTTTTTTTTGGATATATGGAAACAAAAATTGCAATACAAGGAATTAAAGGCTCATTTCATCATCAGGTAGCACAGGAATATTTTCACCAAAATGTAGCTGTGAATGAATGCCTGTCGTTTGACGCGTTGGTTGATAGTTTACTGAACGACAAATCACAACTGGCGGTAATGGCTATTGAGAATTCTATTGCGGGTTCAATTATTCCGAATTACGCTTTGATTGACAAAAATGAGTTGCACATTATAGGCGAATACTATTTGGATATTATTCAGAACTTAATGGTGCTCAACGGTCAAAAATTAAGCGAAATCCAAGAAGTACATTCGCATCCGATGGCGTTGTTACAATGTATGGAATTTTTAAAAAAGCATCCAAAAATTAAATTAGTTGAAGACAAAGACACTGCTGAAACAGCCAGAAGAATTCACCAAAAACAACTCAAAGGTATTGCTGCCATTGGCAGTAAAGCAGCAGCTTCAATGTACGATTTAACCATTATTGCACCCGAAATCCAAACGGTAAACAACAACATGACGCGCTTTTTTATCATCAGCAAAGAGGCTAATGTTTTACATAAAGAACAATCCGATTTAGGAAGTGATTCAAGAAATTCTCAAAATAGTAATAAATTGGTTCCTTCCAACTTAAAAGAAACAATAATAACCACGGAAAAAATCAATAAAGCGTCTTTAAAATTTGAGTTAGATGACTCTCCGGGAAGTTTGGCTACCGTTTTAAACGTGATGACGAATTGCAAACTGAACTTAACCAAAATCCAGTCTATGCCAATTATAGAAACGCCTTTTCAGTATTCATTCTTTGTGGACGTGGTTTTTGAGAAGTACAAACATTATGAAAAAGCAATGAAAATTTTAGCTATTATGACTAATCATTTCAAAGTGTTAGGCGAATACAGAAACAGAAAACAATAACAATGACAAAATCCATCAGTGAAAATCTGTTAAATCCGCTAAATCTGTGGCAAAAAAAATGATACAAACAGCAATAAGATTAAATAGTGTTCAAGAATATTATTTCTCCCGAAAATTGAGAGAAGTACGCCAACTTACAGCAGAAGGAAAGCTGGTAATCAATATGGGAATTGGTAGCCCCGATTTAGCTCCGGATATTAAGGTTATCGAAGCCATGCAAAAAGCCATGTTCGATGACAAAGCGCACGAATATCAAAGTTATCAAGGCTTACCGGAATTGCGAAAAGGCATGGCTGATTTTTATAGAAACCATTTCAATGTCGACTTGGATTTCAATACTGAAATTCTGCCGCTAATGGGTTCCAAAGAAGGAATTATGCACATTTCTTTGGCTTTTTTAAATCAAGGTGATGAAGTTTTAATTCCAAATCCTGGCTATCCTACCTACGCTTCGGTAACCGAATTAATTCAGGCAAAAGCAGTGTATTATGATTTGACAGCAACAAGCAATTGGCAACCTAATTTCGATGCTTTAGAAAAATTAGATTTGTCAAAAGTAAAACTGATGTGGGTTTCCTATCCGCATATGCCAACAGGCGCAAATGGCACTTTGGAACTGTTTCAAAAGCTTATTGCATTTGGGAAAAAGCACAATGTCCTAATTGTAAATGACAATCCGTACAGTTTTGTTTTGAATGGGAAGCCATTGTCAATATTGCAAATAGAAGGATCAAAAGACATTGCAATTGAATTAAATTCACTATCCAAAACCTATAATATGGCAGGATGGCGAGTAGGAATGGTTTTAGGAAATACAACCTTGATTGATGCTGTTCTTAAAGTAAAAAGCAATGTCGATAGTGGGATGTTTTACGGCATTCAAAAAGGGGCAATAGAGGCTTTAAAATTAGGAAACGATTGGTTCGAAAAGCAGAATGAAATTTATACTAAAAGAAGAAACCTGATTTTTAAGTTGGCTGAAAAACTGAATTGTGTTTTTGATAAAAATGGTGTTGGGTTGTTTGTTTGGGCAAAGCTTCCTGCTGGAATTTTATCTGAAGAATTTATTGATAAAGTATTAATTGAAAAACATATTTTCATTACCCCGGGAACTATATTTGGCAACAATGGCGAAGGTTATATTCGATTTTCTCTTTGTGTTACCGAAGAAAAAATTCAACAGGCAATAGATAGATTTTAAAAGAGTAAAATGAAGGTATATATTATAGGAATTGGTTTAATTGGTGGTTCAATGGCATTAGATATTAAGGCATTTAATAAAGATGCCGTAATCATTGGTGTTGATGCCAATGAAAACCATTTGGAACACGCAGTTGAACTTGGAATCATCCATGAAAAAGCGGAATTAAAAGAGGTTATTGATGCTGATTTTGTAATTGTAGCCGTTCCAGTAGATACTGCTTTGGAGCTTTTACCAAAAGTTTTGCATTTGGTTTCAGAAGACACACTAGTTTTTGATGTTGGCTCTACTAAGAGTCCAATATGTGAAGCAATGGTAAATCACCCAAAAAGAAGAAACTTTTTAGCTACGCATCCTATTGCTGGAACTGAATTTTCAGGACCTACGGCCGCAATTAGAAATTTATTTATAGATAAAACTAATATCATTTGCGAAGTAGAAAAAACCACTTTTAAATTACAGGAAAAAGGACTAAAATTGTTCAAAGATTTGGGAATGAGAATACGGTATATGGAACCAAAATCGCATGATAAACATATTGCTTATATGTCTCATTTGTCACATATCAGTTCGTTTATGTTAGGGAAAACAGTCATAGAGAAGGAGAAAGATGAAAAAGATATTTTTGACATGGCTGGAAGTGGATTTGATAGTACAGTTAGATTGGCTAAAAGTTCACCGGCCATGTGGACGCCAATTTTCAAACAAAATAAAAAGTACGTCGTAAAATCATTAGAAGAATATATTGCCAATTTATCGCAATTCAAAGAGTTGTTAGAAAGCGATAATTATGAGCAAATTTTTCATGAAATGGGAAATACTAATAGAATAAAAGAAATTTTGGGCAAAAGGGATTAGCCATTAACCAATAGAAGAATTAATAAATAAAGTAAAACTTTTGCCTCTTGCCTAATAGCTTTTGGCTCAAAACAAAAAAATTATGAATATTACAACAGAAAACAAAAAATGGTTAGAAGATTTCAATCTCTCACATCCATTAGTAATTGCTGGGCCATGTAGCGCAGAAACAGAAGATCAAGTATTGAGAATTGCGCACGAATTAAAAGATACCGATGTTAGTATTTTTCGTGCCGGAATTTGGAAACCAAGAACGCGTCCAGGAGGTTTTGAAGGTGTTGGAGAAATTGGTTTAAAATGGCTGCAAAAGGCTAAATCCGAAACAGGATTGTTAATGGCTATTGAAGTTGCGAATTCAACGCACGTAAAATTAGCTTTAGAACACGATATTGATGTGCTTTGGATTGGCGCTAGAACGACGGTAAATCCGTTTGCCGTTCAGGAAATTGCCGATGCTTTAGCAGGAACGGATAAAATTGTTTTGGTAAAAAATCCGGTAAATCCAGATTTGGCCTTGTGGATTGGTGGCGTTGAACGTCTATATAATGCCGGAATTAAAAAACTAGGGGTAATTCACAGAGGATTTTCGACTTATGAAAAAACAAAATACAGAAACATTCCAGAATGGCAAATTGCTATCGAATTACAAAGCCGTTTTCCTGATTTACCCTTGATTTGTGACCCATCGCATATTACAGGTCAAAGAGATATGATACTTGAAGTGTCACAACAAGCATTAGATTTAAATTATGATGGATTAATGATCGAAACGCATGTTGACCCAGATAATGCATGGAGCGACGCCGCTCAACAAGTTACACCAACCGTTTTGAAACAGATTTTTGAAGATTTGAAAGTTAAAAAAGTAACTACAGAAGATGATGATTTTAATACAAAAATGATAAAACTTAGAGCCAATATTGATATTGCTGATAGTAAATTATTAGAATTACTTGGCAATAGAATGAAAGTGGCAGAACAAATTGGGGCTTTAAAGAAAGAAAAAAACGTAGCCGTTTTACAAAACAAAAGATGGAATGAAATTCTAGGGAAAATGATTTTAGATGGAGAAGAAAAAGGACTGAGCGAAGAGTTTATTCTTAAAATTTTCAAAGCCATTCATCAGGAAAGTATCAGCCATCAGGAAAAAATCATTAATGGTTAATTAAAATTATTTATTTTTATTAAACCTACGATAAAGACGTAGGTTTTTTGTATTATTGTCACTTAAATAAAAAAATCTATTAATATTAAAATTTTAAAAATGAAAAAAATTCTTTTAATGGTTGTGTTTGCTCTAGGTTTGAATGTTGCAAACGCACAAAATGACAAAATTTACAAACACAGTGGAGAAGCTGTGGAAGGAAAAGTTATTCGTATAGATGAGTATACAATTGTCTTTAAGTATGATGGAGAAGATGCAGAAAACACAATCGGTAAATATGCAGTAGAAAAAATTATTTACGGAAAAACAAAAAGACAAGAAGATGTAACAGAAAAAATCGTTATCAACGGAGAAGACGATTGGGAAAAAGTGGTTATTCTAGAAGACAAAGGATATATCTCAGGTTTGAAAAAAGTGGGCGAAGTTCGTGGTAAAACAGGATTAATCAACTTCCAAACTGGAAATACTGGAGATAAAAAAGCACAAAAGAAACTTAAAATGGACGCAGCAAAACAAGGATGTCCATTCGTTTTATTAACGGCAGATAAAACTACTGTTGGTGCAAACTCAAATGCACTTGGTGGTTCTCAAGCTATCAAAACCGGAGTTGCTTATAAATACTAAATATTTTTATCCTAAATATTCAAAAGTTGCTAGAGATAGCAACTTTTTTTTATTCAATAACTTTAGATATGATAACAGTTGCATTTTTTTACCTTTGTCATTCATAACTTGTAATTCATAATTAATTTTGACAGGACTCGTTTATAAATCTACCGGAAGTTGGTACACAGTAAAATCAGATCAAGGCGATTTTATGGAATGCCGAATCAAAGGAAAATTCCGAATGAAGGGAATAAAAAGCACCAATCCAATTGCGGTTGGTGATATAGTAGATTATGAATTAGATGAAAACTCAGATGCAGTAACCGGAACAATTCACAACATTCACGATAGAAAGAATTATATCGTCAGAAAATCGGTAAATCTTTCTAAGCAAACCCATATTATTGCGTCCAATATTGATATTGTTTTTCTTTTGATTACCATCAATAATCCGCCAACCACAACCAGTTTTATAGATCGATTTTTGGTAACTGCTGAAGCGTATGGCATTGAAGCCATTTTGGTTTTCAATAAGATAGATACATTCGATGATGCCATGACTGATGAACAATTGTATTTGCAATATATCTATTCAGAAATTGGATATAAATTTTTAAAAGTCTCGGCTTTAGAAAAGAAAGGTTTAGATGAATTAAAAGGCATGATGATAGGAAAAGTATCTATGTTCTCCGGACATTCTGGCGTTGGAAAATCTACTTTGGTAAATGCATTAGAACCCAATTTGAGCCTAAAAACAAAAAACATTTCCGAACAAAGTAAGCAAGGACAGCATACCACTACGTTTGCCGAAATGTATGACTTATCATTTGATGCCAAAATAATTGATACGCCAGGAATAAAAGGTTTTGGAATTGTAGATATGGAACCTTCAGAAGTGAGTGGCTATTTTCCTGAATTCTTTAAGTTGCAAGACGAATGTAAATTCAATAATTGCCTACACAAAGAAGAACCAAATTGCGCTGTCAAAAAAGCATTAGAAGAAAACAAAATAGCTTGGTCTCGCTACAATAGTTACTTAAAAATTTTGGAAGGCGACGACGAAAATTACCGACAAGATGTGTTTAACGATGACCGAATTGCGAGCGATGAAACCCGAAAATAGTCAAAGGTCTAAAGTCATAAAGTCAAACGTAAAATGGCTTCCGACTTCCGACTTTTTAACTTTAAGACTTTATTAATGAAAGCTGTAATCCAAAGAGTTTCTTCCTGTTCCGTTACAATAGACAATAAAGTTGTTGCCAATATCCAAAAAGGATTGTTGGTTTTAGTTGGTTTTGAAGATGCTGATAACAACGAAGACCTTAATTGGTTAACGTCAAAAATTGCCAATCTAAGAATTTTTGGAGATGAAAACGACGTGATGAATTTATCGCTGAAAGAAGTTGGTGGTGACATGATAATCGTCAGTCAGTTTACCTTGCACGCTAACACTAAAAAAGGAAATCGACCTTCTTATATCAAAGCGGCAAAAGCTGAAGTTGCCATTCCGCTATATGAAGCTTTTATAATACAAATGGAAACCGAATTAGGCAAGAAAGTACAAACCGGAAAATTTGGAGCCGACATGAAAGTTGCACTGCTTAATGACGGACCGGTTACTATAATTATTGATACAAAAAATAAGGAATAATATGAACCTAAAAAACTCCCAACTAGAAGTAGACAATTGGATTAAAAACCACGGAGTTCGCTACTTCAACGAACTAACCAACATGGCGCAACTCACAGAAGAAGTAGGCGAAGTTGCCCGAATCATTGCACGCCGCTACGGAGAACAATCGGAAAAAGAAAGCGATAAAAATAAAGATCTTGGTGAAGAATTAGCCGATGTGGTTTTTGTAGTTTTGTGTTTGGCTAACCAAACCGGAATCGATTTGCAAGCCGCTTTTGATAAAAAAATGGATTTAAAAACGAACCGCGATCACGACCGACATCATGATAATGATAAACTGAAGTAGTAGTAAGATTTTAGTATTAAGTATTAAGATTTTCTCTTTTTATCTTCGTGCTTCTCTCTGTATCTCTGCTTAATAACTTATGAATTTACATCTAAAATCTTCAATCGTTAATCTTCAATCGGCAATCTCAATCACCGGAAGCAAATCAGAAACCAACAGGTTATGGTTGCTTCAGGCATTGTATCCAAATTTGATTTTGGAAAACACATCTAATTCGGATGATTCGGAAGTGATGGCTGAAGCGCTTTCTACAGATAGTCAAACTGAGCTTGTCGAAGTACACCATGCCGGAACGGCCATGCGATTTCTAACAGCATTTTTTGCTAAACAAGAAAACCGTGAAGTAGTGTTGACAGGTTCTTCTCGAATGAAAGAAAGACCCATTAAAATTTTAGTAGATGCATTGAGACAACTTGGTGCTGAAATCAGCTATGAAGA
>CANKLK010000034.1 GCA_947482805.1 Flavobacteriaceae bacterium | reverse complement strand
TAAATCATTGGTTCCTCCTTCGGGAATCAAATAAAAATCTTCAAATTTTTCTACTAATTGTTGGATAAATTTTGGACTGCTTTTTTCTCTAAAAATTTCCCGGTCCACAAACTCAAAAACCATTCCTAAATCTTGAGCTTTTTTCAGGGTTGGATTTTCAGCTATTTTATCTTTCAACTCTTCACCGCGAATAATTCCGATGGTTTTAAATCCTTGTACATTTCCTGCTGCAGCAACTGCCAAAATATGATTGGAGAAAGCGCCACCAAAAGTCAAAAGTGTTTTTTTGTTTTCACTTTTGGCCTGCTCCAAATTGTACTTTAATTTTCTGAATTTATTTCCTGAAACATAAGGATGCAACAAGTCTTCCCGCTTTATATAAAGTGAGACATTGGTATTTTCTAAACTAATTTTTTGATTAGTACTTTCCAAAATATATTTTTTCAAAAGTAGTTTATGCAAATCATTTTACATAAAAAAAGCGATTATAAATCGCTTTTTAAAATAGTATTAGTTTGAAGAAACTATTATTTTCTGGACTTTATTTTTTCCGTCGCTACATTGTATTTTGGCTAAATAAACACCATCACTTAATGCCGCAGTAGAAAACGTATAACTTGAGTTTGATGCCAAGTTAAGATGACTAAAAATCTTTTTCCCTGATATATCAAATAAAGTAACTGATTTTAAATCCAATAGATTGGGATTAGAAACAGTTAATAATTGATTCGTGTTATTTTGAAAAACAACTACATTTTCTTTAATTGGATTAGAAGCCGATAAAGCATCATTTTTAAAGGTTATTTCAAAACGATTATTATATATACCCGTTGGTAAAATTACAATATAAGTATCATTTTTAATATCATGATAAGTTCCCTCTTGCCTATCATATAAGTATATATCTTGACTAGGGTCAAAGTTCACAATAGTTGAAGCATCAAACTCGAAACTCGCATTATCTGTTGATTTTATTCCAATTGATATTCTTTTATTAATATCAAAATTAACCCCTTGAATGACATATTTATTATTATCCAAAAAGAAATAAACATCATTAGGCAAGTTATCAGCTACCGGACTAATAGCGTCAATTCCTATATCAACTCCATCAGTTGATTCTGGAATAAAAGCTAAAGCCATTTGCTTCGTATATTGATTATTCACAATAGTGTTTAATCTAATTTGAGAAATGGTTTCAACTCCATTAGGACTTACTGTGTCACTATTTTGTGAGTTGGAATTACGCTCAAATTGACTAAAGTTTCCTTCTTTTTTAAAATCTCTGTGGGAGTTTTTTAGCGTAATTGTTCCATTAGCAAGACCTTTAACCATAAATCCTTGGCCAATTGGCGCATATTTTCTTTCTATTACAAGCCCTGAATTAGCCCCCGAAACATTAAAAGTACCATCAATATTATAGGTGTCAAAAGTAGCTGGAACATATATACCATTTGAAACCAAACTAACTGGAGAATAGGTTCCATATCCCCCTTGATAACTTAATAAAACATGGGAATTGACCGTCTTTTTTTGTTCCCAAAAATAAGCAATACCGTTACATGCTGTATTCGAACCGTCTAATAAAAAAGCATTAACATGAAGTGCTGAAGGATATGGATTCCCAGTTAATGTGTAATTACCGGTTGCAACAGTAACGGTAATTACACCATCATTTGGCTTTCCTCTAAAATCATAGCGTTGAGCACTGCCTGGATTATTAACAGTAGATTCCCCAACATTGGTTGCATCAGAACCACTAGCACCTTTCATTGTAAAACCTTGGCCAGCAGCAATATTTGTTGCCGCGCCTGATTGAACCCAACCCGAATAGGTGGACTGCGATAAAAATTTAAATATCCAATAAGAAGCGATTGTTAATGCGCCCGAACTAGAAGATCCATTATAAGTTGCACTACTAATTGTTGCAGCTGTACTAAGTGTATTGGTTGTTGGAATAGTAAACATTGTTATACCAAAATCTTCATTTCCAGAGACTGCTGAGGCATTACCAACTGGAGAACACCAATAATTATAAGCAAAATTGTTTACGGTTCCTTCCTGAAAAACAGAAAGTTTACCGATTCCTTGATTTGTTGAAATACTTGTAGTTCCCTGTAAAAATTGCCCGCCATTTCTTAAGTAGAAATTACTATTTGCACCGTTAAGTTCTAAATTACCTTTAGCATAAACAACAGTCCCTTTATTGAAAATAAAACTATTATCTTTTACATAAATCTGAGCAAAGACTGAGTTCAGGGAAAATAAAACACTCAAAATAAATATAATGTATTTCACAAATAGAGGTTTTGATTTTCAAATATATAATTTTTTTATATCAAACTCATTTTCAAAGCAACTAATCTTAATTATTTCAAAAAATCAAATTTCAATTTAAAACTTAAACTAAAAAATGCATTTAATCGATTTTATTAGTAATAGAACAAGTTTATTAGGTGTGGTTTTTTTATAGTAATAAATTTGTTTAGTAATAAATGAAGTTTTCCCCAAACTAAAAAAATGACACATGAAAAATAACAACTTACAAAAAAATTATTTTACTTCAATTAAAAAAAATATAATTTGGAAAACTGGATTTGTACTAATACTATTTTTTTTAGGATTTTATAAATCATTCGGTCAGTCAAACGACTGTGCAGTAACTGGCGCTGCAGGTCAATTAAGTGTGGGAGCGTCTTGCGTGCCTGTCACTTTTAACTCTACTAATAATTCCGATTATTGGAATAGTGCCAACGGTTGTAATTCTGGGGATTTTGATGATGCTTGGGGATGGTTTGATGCTACAGCTACAAATACTACAATTCAATACACTAGTACGAATGATGCTATTCTTCATTTATTCACCGGATCTTGCGCTACAAATATGACTTACTTAGCGTGTGCAAATGCTAATACTACTGGGACAGAAAGTATAACATACACCACCGTAATCGGAACTAGATATTTAATTAGAATTCAGAGAAACAATTCTGATAATAATATGAACGGAACGATATGTGTTTTTTCACCTATCCCTTGTACTACACCAAGCGCTCAACCAACAGCACTGACGTTTCCCACACTTACAAGTACTTCATTAAACGGTTCTTTTACAGCAGCATCACCTGCTCCAAGTGGTTATTTAATTGTGAGAAGTAACAGTGCAACACCACCAACTCTAACTAATGGAACTACCTATGCTGTTGGGTCTACTGCTTTAGGTGCGGGGACTTTAGTTATTCAAGGAAGTGCCGTAACCAGCAATGCAGTCTCTTTTTCTGATTCAGGATTAACCAGCAATACCTTATACTATTATCATATTTTCTCTTACAATAACAGCTGTACAGGAGCTCCTTTTTACAACAGTTCAACACCATTATCTAACAGCGCTATTACCTGTGCTGTGGCGCCAACTGTTCCTGTAAATTCCGCTATAACAGGCTCTGGTTTTACTGTTTCATGGACAGCTTCAGCAGCGGGTGGAAATGCAGCACCAATTGAGTATTTCTTGGAAGTTTCTACTAATGTTGGTTTTACGAGTCCTATAGCCGGATCACCTTTTTCAGTTGGCACAGCGTTAACACATACTGTAACGGGATTAAATGGTGCTACTATGTATTATTACAGAATAAGAGCCTTTAATGAAAGTTGTTTTAGCAGTTATTTAAATGGAAATGTCACTACATTATTAGGAAACGACGAATGTAGTGGAGCTATTGCACTTACTGTTTCTACTTCATGTTCTTATACAACCTATTCAAATTCAGGAGCTACCGCAAGCACAGGGGTTACAGCACCGGGTTGCGCTAATTATCTTGGTGGCGATGTTTGGTTTTCGGCTGTAGTGCCTGCAACAGGAGTACTTACTGTAGACTTACAAAGTGGAGTTATAACCGATAGTGGTATGGCTTTCTATTCCGGCACCTGCGGTTCTTTGACTTTGTTAGAGTGTGATGATGATGATAGTACAAATGGATTGATGTCTAACATTTCAATGGCTGGTTTAACACCTGGACAAACTATTTATATTAGAGTTTGGGAATATGGTAATGATAATAATGGAACTTTTGGTATTTGTGCGACAACACCAAGTTGTCCGGCTCCTGCTAATTTATACGCTACTATTTTATCTTCTACAAGTGTAACTGTTAATTGGCCTATAACAACTCCGCCATCTTCAGGTGGTTATCAATACTTTATTAATACTACTGGTACCTCTCCAATTACTGGCTCAACGCCTACTGGCTCAACTGCCGCGGGTGTAACAAGCGTAACTCTAACCGGATTAACGCCTGGTCAAAAGTATTATATATGGGTCCGTTCCTTCTGTGGAGGCACTGATTATAGTTCTTGGTATGGGCCAACAAACTATACCCCTTGTGCTGTCGGCAATGGAACAGGAACAACCACACTTGATTGTCCTGCCGTATTATCAGGTGGTTTGGGATTAAATGGTGATAACCCACCGACTATTTCCTGTCAGACCTTAGGTTGTGTAGACTTAGAGGCAACTTACTTACAAATAAATCAACCAACTAATTACAGTGTTTCCTCAATTCCTTATGCGCCACCTTATCAATTTACTTGCTTGCAGAATCCTGTAAGTGTAAATGTTGACGACGTATGGTCTCCAACAATTAATCTCCCTTTTGATTTCTGTTTTTATGGTAATAACTACAACAAATGTTTAATTGGTTCAAACGGTGTTATAACATTTGATACAACAACCTATGCTCCGGGAGGATATAATAGTTGGTCGTTTAGTAATGATTTACCAAATGCTTCGTTATTTAGAAATACTATTTTTGGTGTATATCACGACATAGACCCAAGTTTAGGAGGGCAAGTAGGTTGGGAATTAATCACTCTAAATACCGGATGTAGAGCACTAGTGGCAGCATGGAATGATATCCCTATGTTTTCTTCTGCTTGCAATTCACAATTATATACGGGTATGATTATTTTGTATGAAAATACTAATGTTATTGAAGTTTATGTAAAACAAAAAAGTACTTGTGCGACCTGGAATAGTGGAAATGCTATTGTTGGAATTCAAAATGGTGCAGGAACAGCTGCTGTAGTAGCGCCTAATCGTAATGGTCTGAGCGCTGATTGGACTGTGACAAATGAAGCATGGAGATTTACACCTACTGGTACAACTTTAACCACTTTAAAATGGTTCGAAGGTAATGGAACTAGTGGTACACAACTAGGCACTACAAACTCTATTAATGTTTGTCCTACAGTAACAACCACCTATACCGCTGAAGTAACCTATGAATTATGCAACGGTACGAATTTAAAGTTCATCGATAATGTTGTGGTAAATATTACCGGTAATAAAATATGGAATGGAGGCACTAATACAAATTGGAATGAAGGGTCTAACTGGACGCCAAGCGGTGTGCCAACAAGCGCAAATTGTGTTGTAATTCCAGATGCGGCTAATGACCCTGTAATTTCAAATACTCCGAATGCTATTGGTAACAATTTATATGTTGAAAATAATGCACAACTGACAATTAATGCCGATCAAAACCTTATAATTACAGATAAAATAACGGTAAATCCAAACGCAATATTTACAGTTAACAATAACGCTAATTTAGTTCAGATAAATGATTCGGCAGTAAATACTGGAAGTATTAGACATAAAAGAATTGCTCCTAACATAAAAGGTTCTGACTATGTATATTGGTCTTCTCCAGTAAACAACCAAGACATGGGAACAATTTACGATAGCACTTTCCCTTACAATTCTGGATTCAAATACCAGTGGAATACAACCTTGAATAATACTAACGGTGCAAGTGGAAATATATCTCAGGGACGATGGGAAGCTGCTAGTGGAATCATGACTATGGGAAGAGGTTATATCATCCGTGGTTCCAGTAGTTTTGGCATGCCTGCCACTAGCATTCCAACAACTTTTACAGGAGTACCATTTAACGGGGCTATACCATACACTGTGAATAGAGGTGGCTATACAGGCGCTCCTTATAATGGAGCTAATGGCGTTCAGATTACCAATCTTAATGACAATTATAATTTAATTGGTAATCCGTATCCATCATCAATTAATGCTCTGAAGTTTTTACAAACTAACGCCTATAATGCTTCAACTAATCCGACTGGAAAAATATTAGGTAATGTAAAACTTTGGACACATGGAACCGATCCTGTTCAAGGTGGCACCAATCCGTTTTACGGGTCATTTCAATATAATTATAATGCTAATGATTATCTGACAATTAATTATTTAGGGTCTACTACGCCGGGAAGTGCAGACTTAATAAGAGCTGGCCAGGCATTTTTTGTACAAATGATAGATGGAGAAGCTGGTTCGGGCACTGTAAGTTTCAATAACAGCATGAGGTATGATGCTACATTGGCTCCATATTCGAATAGTGGATTTTTTAAAAATGCCAATATTGTCAATAGCGAATTTTCAATAGAAAGACATAGGTTGTGGCTTGACTTAGTTGACTCAAATTCTCAATCTTCAGGCATACTAGTGGGATATGCCGCTGATGCAACAAATGAATATGATAATTTATTTGATGCTCCAACAGCAATACCAAGCGGGTTGAAATTATTTTCAACCATTACAAACGACACTAATGTTTTTGAAATACAAGGAAGAAGTTTACCTTTTGATATAAATGATGAAATTCCTATCGGAATAAATGTTCCAACACAAGGAAATTACTCCTTTGCTATTGCAGCCTTTGACGGATTATTTGAAGACCAAAACATTTACCTTAAAGACACTCTGTTAAACATAACACATGATTTAAAGGTAAACCCATATTCTTTTACAACTTCAGCTGGTGTGACTATGGATCGTTTTAAAATAGTTTATATTAACAACGCTTTAGGAAATCCAAGCTATTCAATTGATAATGCTATAAAAGTGTTGGTTAATAATGAAGTAGCTGTTAGTTCGAGTAATCTTCAAATGGAATCAATTGAGGTCTACAATGTCTTAGGTCAAAAATTACAAACTTATAACAATATTAATGGTAATTATTTTACGCTCTTAAACCTTCAAAAAAACAATACAACACTATTGTTGAGAATAAAATTACAAACTGGTGAAACTGTGATTGAGAAAATAATATACTAGTTAGAAATAGTTTAAAAACTTCCAAAAAGACCTTGACTGTAAATAGTTTAGGTCTTTTTCGTTAGTATATGCTTCCTTCTCAAAAGAAATATTTCTATATGCTACATTCTTGTCTTTAGTCATAATCCATCTAATCAAAAATTCCATACCATACCAAACATAAAAAGGCAACACTAAAAGCTCTAACTGTTGTCTCAAATGAATCTTTTCGTGGTTGACAAAGACTTTATCCAACACATCCTCTTTATTCATTAAAAAAACAAACGGGAAGAAAGTCAATCCTCTAAAACCTTGGGGCGTTAAAAATTTAAAAACAATCAATATCATATGCTGCAAAGTTGTTAAATTTCTTTTTGGCTTTCTATTTTTGCTTTAGGAAAAAGTAATCTATGATTAAAATAGTTATTTTTGAAGAAATTAAAAATAACTATTTTAATATCGATTTGTGGGTATGAATGAAGCAATTGACCCAAATAATTTAATAGAAGGCGAAGATTATTATATAACTTCGGAAGGTTATCGCTGTTTTACTGAAAAATATCATTTAAAACGAGGTTATTGTTGTAAAAGTGGTTGCCGACACTGCCCTTACGGATTTGATAAAAAAACAGGAACAATAAAAAAGTAAACAGTTTGCGGTCACAGTTTGCAGTTTCAAACTACAAACTAACAACCATAAACTAAAAACTACAAACAAATAAAAATGACATTTCAAGAACACATAAAACAAGGAATTCCTTCAATTCTCCCAAATCCAAAACCATACGACACGGAAATAAACCACGCACCAAAACGTAAAGAAATCCTTTCGGATGAAGAGAAAAAATTAGCGCTAAAAAATGCCCTGCGCTATTTCGAACCAAAACACCATGCCACTTTACTTCCTGAATTTAAAGAAGAATTAGAAAAATACGGTCGCATTTACATGTATCGTTTTCGTCCGGATTATAAAATGTATGCAAGACCAATTTCAGAATATCCAGGAAAATGCGAACAGGCAAAAGCTATCATGCTAATGATTCAAAATAATCTGGATTATGCCGTAGCACAACATCCACATGAGTTAATTACCTATGGCGGAAATGGTGCTGTGTTTCAAAACTGGGCGCAATACCTGCTTACGATGCAGTATTTGGCAGAAATGACGGAAGAACAAACATTAAGCATGTATTCTGGCCACCCAATGGGATTGTTTCCTTCGCATAAAGAGGCTCCAAGAGTTGTGGTAACCAACGGAATGGTCATTCCAAATTATTCCAAACCCGATGATTGGGAAAAAATGAATGCTTTGGGTGTTTCGCAATACGGACAAATGACTGCGGGAAGTTATATGTATATTGGTCCACAAGGAATCGTACACGGAACAACTATCACCGTTTTAAACGGGTTTAGAAAAATTAAAAAATCGCCAACTGGAGGTTTGTTTGTTACTTCAGGATTAGGAGGAATGTCAGGCGCACAACCCAAAGCAGGAAATATCGCCGGTTGCGTGACTGTTTGTGCCGAAGTCAATCCAAAAATTACACATATTCGCCATTCTCAAGGTTGGATTAATGAAGTTATAGATTCTATTGAAGATTTAGTTCCGAGAGTACAAAAAGCATTGGCTAATAAGGAAGTAGTTTCGATTGCCTATCTCGGAAATGTAGTTGATGTATGGGAACGTTTCGATCAGGAAAATCTTCATATCGATTTGGGTTCAGATCAAACTTCATTGCACAATCCTTGGGCAGGTGGTTATTATCCAATGGGATATTCTTTTGATGAATCAAATGAACTGATGGCTAATAATCCTGATAAGTTTAAAGAAGAAGTTCAAAAAACCTTACGCCGGCATGCTAGTGCAATAAACAAACATACTACCAAAGGAACCTACTTCTTTGATTATGGAAACGCCTTTTTATTAGAAGCCTCTCGAGCCGGAGCAGATGTAATGGAAAAAAATCCAACAATAGGCCATGAGTTTAAATATCCATCCTATGTACAAGATATTATGGGTCCAATGTGTTTTGATTACGGCTTTGGCCCATTCCGTTGGGTTTGTGCTTCCGGAAATCCAGAAGATTTAGCCAAAACAGATAAAATTGCCTGTGCTGTTTTAGAAGAAATGATGAAAATTTCACCTACTGAAATCAAACAACAAATGGCTGATAATATCCAATGGATAAAAGGCGCACAAGAAAATCAATTGGTTGTTGGCTCACAAGCCCGAATTTTATATGCAGATGCCGAAGGCAGAATCAAAATTGCTGAAGCATTTAATCAAGCGATTGCAAAAGGTGAAATTGGTTATGTCATTTTAGGTCGTGATCATCATGATGTTTCCGGAACCGATTCGCCTTATAGAGAAACATCTAACATCTATGACGGATCTCGTTTTACTGCCGATATGGCAATACAAAATGTCATTGGTGACAGTTTCCGTGGGGCAACTTGGGTTTCTATTCACAATGGCGGTGGAGTTGGCTGGGGCGAAGTAATTAACGGTGGTTTTGGTATGGTTATTGACGGGACGAAAGAAGCATCAAAGCACATAGAATCAATGCTTTTTTGGGATGTGACTAATGGAATTTCAAGAAGAAATTGGGCTAGAAATGAAGGAGCAATTTTTGCAATAAAAAGAGCCATGACAAGCCAACCTTTATTAAAAGTTACCATCCCTAACTCAGTTGATGAAAATTTATTTTAACCAAAAATTTACAATTATGAAAAAGTTCCTCCTTATTTCGTTTTTCTTTCTGCTACTTTCAGCCTGTAGTTCTGTAAATGTAAACTCAGATTATGACAAAAAAGTAGATTTTTCACAATTCAAAACCTATGCGTTTTACAAGTCTGGGATAGATAAAGTAGAGATTTCAGATTTAGATAAAAAAAGAATTCTCTATGCAATAGATGAAATCATGACCTCTAAAGGATTAACTAAAAGTGAAACCCCTGATTTGTTAGTAAATTTTTTTACTAAGGAAAGGGAACAAGTCGATGTCAACCAATTCAATATGGGTTGGGGTTATGGTTGGGGATGGGGTTGGAATCCTTGGATGTGGGGAGGAAACACTACTGTAAATCGCTATTCAAAAGGAACTCTATATATTGATTTAATTGATGCTAAGAAAAAAGAATTGATTTGGCAAGGCGAAGGCGAAGGTGTTTTGACAAAAGACACTCATAAAAAAGACGAAGTCATAAAAACATTTGTTACAAGAATATTAGAACAATATCCACCGCAAAAGAAGTAGATAGTATTCAGTAGCAGTTGGCAAAAAAAATAAAAACCGTAACAGAGATGCTACGGTTTATTATTTGAGCACATTTTCCTAGCCCATATTGAAGTGAAAGCTGGAAATAGCTCCTAAAAATCAAAGCCTTTTTTATGACAATAATCCATTTATTTTGATTTAAGATTTGTAAATTTACCATCACAACAATACTACATTTATGGAAGCCCATTTTGAAAGCAACCCTTTGATTGACCGATTACCCAAACATTTAAAGCAATTTATTAAACCTCAAGATTATTCAGATTACACTCCGATTAATCAAGCGGTTTGGCGTTATGTGATGCGTAAAAACGTTGATTACCTTTCAAAAGTAGCACACAGTTCTTATTTGGATGGTTTAAAAAAAACAGGTTTGGAAATAGATAATATTCCAAATATGTATGGAATGAATCGAATTTTAAAAGAAATAGGTTGGGCAGCTGTTGCTGTTGATGGATTTATTCCTCCAAATGCTTTTATGGAATTCCAAGCGTATAATGTACTTGTAATTGCTTCCGATATTCGTCAGTTAGAACACATTGAATATACACCCGCACCAGATATTATTCATGAAGGTGCCGGCCATGCTCCTATTATTGCCAATCCGGAATATGCTGAATATTTGCGCCGTTTTGGTGAAATTGGGTGCAAAGCGATTTCATCTTCTCGCGATTATGAAATGTATGAAGCCATTCGTCTTTTGTCTATTTTAAAAGAAGCCGAAGCTACTCCACAAGAAGAAATCAAAAAAGCTGAAGACCAGGTAGATTTTTTACAAAATAATATGGGTGAATTGTCAGAAATGGCCCGTATCCGAAATCTACATTGGTGGACTGTAGAATATGGTTTAATAGGCACGGTTGAAAACCCAAAAATATATGGTGCCGGATTATTATCTTCCATTGGTGAAAGTGCTTGGTGTATGACAGATGAGGTAACGAAAATTCCTTATGATATTTCGGCTGCAAACCAAAGTTTTGATATTACAAAACCGCAACCTCAACTTTATGTTACTCCCGATTTTGCTCATTTAAGTTTGGTCTTAGAAGAATTTGCTAATACAATGGCTTTAAGAACCGGTGGTTTATCGAGCTTAAAAAAATTAATAAAATCAAATGCTTTAGGAACCATTGAATTGAGTACGGGATTACAAATTTCAGGCGTATTTACAAACGTAATTGAAGAAGAAGGGAAACCAGTTTATGTTCAAACTACTGGTAAAACGGCTCTTTCCTATCGTGAAAAAGAATTAGTAGGACACGGAACACAATATCATGCGGAAGGTTTTGGTTCTCCTATTGGAAAACTAAAGGGAATCAATTTGGCAATTGAAGACATGAGTCCGAGAGATTTAAGAGCTTATGATATTTATGAGGCTGAATCTGTCACTCTAGAGTTTGAAGGAAACATTAAAGTAACTGGAGAAATTATTACTGGTTCCAGAAATCTTCAAGGCGAAATCATTATCATTAGTTTTAAAAACTGTACGGTTAAACATAACGACACCATATTATTCCAACCGGAATGGGGTATTTATGATATGGCAGTTGGCAAAAAAGTAATTTCAGCATTTTCCGGTCCGGCCGATGTGAATAGTTTTGATATGATTAATCACGTGCCTTCAAGTCATACGATAAAAGCAAAAAAATCGCCGGAGCGCGAAGAATTAGAAGGCTTATATAAATCTGTTAGAGCAATTCGTGAAGAAAAAGAAAGTTCACTTACGTTGTCATCAATCTTTCAAACTTTAAAATCAAATCACCCTAACGATTGGTTGTTATCTATTGAAATTGTAGAAATTTTAAAAGATAAAAAAGAACTTGAATTAACAGAACAAGTACTGATGCATTTGGAAAAAGTAAAACAAAATCGTTCTGAAGTAGCTCATTTAATTACTGGTGGCCTAGAATTGCTTTTTGAAAAAACAACTGTAGAAAATTAAAACTTCATAGCCGGAAATTTCTCTTTTAGCTTTAAAATCTTTTCATTAAGTGAAGTTAAAAACATTTGGTGACTATCCGAATCAGGATTGAATGGTCTATGGGCTAATCCTTTTTGAATGCTACAAACTTCATCCATGGTTGCAAAGATTTCTTCTGAAATATAATTTTCAGAAAAACGCTTCCAAATATAATCTATTGCCGTTTGGCTTGGATGCAACATGTCTTCGGCATAAAAACGATAGTCGCGTAGTTCGTCCATCATTATCTCGTAGGAAGGGAAGTAATTGGAAGATGGAAGATGGGAGATGGAAGAATGAATCGCAGTTATGAGATGAGCCTTGCTTCTTTGATTTTCTACAAAACCATCTTTGATATGGCGAACCGGGGAAACCGTGAAGATGAAATGACAATTCGGATTGACTTTCTGAATTAAATCAATAGTATTTCGAATGGATTTTTCGATAGTTGCTACTGATAGGATTTCTTTTTCAAATTGGCTTTGCGGTACTTTATGACAATTGGCGACAATACTATTTGATGATTTGTTTCGGTAAACCCAAGATGTTCCGTATGTAATTTGAAAATGTGTTGATTTGAAAATTTGAAAATGAAAATCGCTCAATACTTGATTTAATCTATCAAGGAAAATTGTTTTGTCAGAATGGCTTAACTCCGAATGTACTTCAAAACAATGCCATAAATCATTGTGAAAGAAAATATCATTTTCGGTAAACTCATGATTATTGACCGCTCTAGAAATCAAGTTCTCAATAGAAACCGGATTGAAAATAATTCCAAACGGATTGACTGTATTTTGGAATTTAAAATAGCTGAACTTCTCACCTATATTTTGGGCAAAACAGGAACCAAAAGATATAATTCTTGAATCGTAATGTATAGGATTACTTGATTTGCTTATTGGGATTGTAGTAGTAAAGTCCATTTTCAAATTTTAAAGTCCAAAAATACAAAATAAACGCTCTATCAAATTATAAAGTATTACAATACAAAGAGCTTTAGACTGTCTTTTAATTTTCTACTTTTGACAAAATTAATGAGATCGCTTCGTGTCTCACAATGACAAAAAATGAAACTACTATACGCTTATCTCAAAAAACATAAATTACTCTTATTTTTGGCGCTTTTAATGGCCGCCATAAACATCTGTTTCAGTTTATCCGACTCTGTAATTACCGGAAAATTAATGCAAGATTGTGGTGTTGGCATTGCCAAATATAAAGGCAACGAAATCGGTTTTATAAAATCAGTAGCTTTTTGGTTGGGTTTATCACTTGGAGCAGCCATGATTTCCAGAATTACTAAAAATTTTCAGGATTATTTTACGAACATTGTTATTCAGCGCACTGGTGCTGAAATGTACACAGACGGAATAAAAAAATCACTCGATTTGCCTTATGAAGAATTCGAAGACCAACGCAGTGGTGAAACATTAAGCAAATTAACTAAAGTACGCTCCGATTCCGAAAAGTTGATTACGCTTTCTATTTCATTAATCTTTCAAACGGTAATCGGATTTATTTTTGTGATTTTGTATGTTTCCCAAATCGATTACAGAATTTCATTTATCTTTTTAATTACGGCACCAATTATAGCTTTTATTAGTTCGTATTTAGGTAAAAAAATAAAAATAGTATCCCGAACAATTGTCACACAAACGAATGCCTTAGCAGGCTCAACAACAGAAAGTTTACGCAATATTGAATTGGTGAAAAGTTTAGGATTAACTTACCAAGAAGAAAAAAGGCTGAACTTAAACACCTTAAAAATTCTCCAACTTGAGATACAAAAGGTTCGTTTTGTTAGAAGTTTGAGTTTTATTCAAGGCACCACAGTACATTTTATGAGAACATGTGTTGTTTTTTCGTTGTATTATTTTCTGTTTGGCGGAAAAGTTTTGGTTGGCGATTTATTGACCATGGTATTTTTTACCTTTTTTATTTTTGGCCCGTTACAAGAGCTAGGTTCATTTATCATTGCATTGAATGAAACAAAAGTTTCTATGGAAAATTTCAAAGAATTATTGAGCGCTCCTAAAGAATACCGTCCAAAAGATGCCAAACATATAGGCGCTATTCAAGCGTTGCAATTTTCAAACGTGAGTTTCAAACACAAAACTGCCAAACATCCTGCTGTTGAGAATATTACTTTCGACATTAAACAAGGAGAAACGGTTGCCTTTGTTGGCCCTTCGGGAGCAGGGAAAACAACTTTAGTTAAACTTTTAGTGGGATTATATCCTCCTATGAAAGGCCATGTAAAATACAACGCTATTGACTCGTCCGAAATAGATTTATTAGATTTGAGAAAACAACTCGGATTCGTAACCCAAGACGCCCAATTGTTTTCAGGAACTATCCGTGAAAACCTATTGTTTGTAAAACCAACGGCAACCGATAAAGAACTTCTGGAAGTTTTACACAAAGCCAGTTGTGATAATTTATTAGCTCGTGCCGAAGACGGATTAAATTCGACTATAGGCGAAGGCGGCATCAAAGTTTCCGGCGGAGAAAAGCAACGGTTATCCATCGCTAGAGCTATTTTGAGAAATCCGAACTTATTGATTTTTGACGAAGCGACCTCAGCTTTAGATTCGATTACCGAAGAAGAAATTAATGCAACAATTAGAAATATTTCGGATAAAAACCGAATCACTGTTTTAATTGCACATCGTTTATCTACCGTAATGCACGCCGATAAAATTTTTGTATTGGAACAAGGTAAAATAATCGAGCAGGGTAGACACGACGTTTTATTGGAAGAAAAAGGATTGTATTATGCTATGTGGCGCCAGCAGATTGGGGAACGAAAATAAGAACAATGAATAAAATGCTATTTTGTCATTCCCGCGAAGCTGGGAATAACAATTTAGCCTTTTACAAAATCAACAGCTTTTTCCAAAGCTTCCTTTATTCCGGCTATATTTTTTCCACCAGCCGTTGCAAAGAAAGGCTGTCCGCCTCCTCCGCCTTGAATGTATTTACCCAATTCACGAACTACTGTTCCTGCGTTTAGGTTTTTTTCAACGACTAATTCTTTTGAAATATAGCAACTCAACATTGGTTTGTCATCTTCTGCAGTAGCAATAACCAGAAAAAGATTAGTTCCTAATGTACCTAATTCATAAGCTAAATCTTTAGCGCCTTCCGGATTCAAATCGACTTGTGTTGCCAGGAATTTAATTCCGTTAATGTCTAGCAATTTCGAAGCCAATTCTCCTTTTAATCCTTTTGCTTTTTCTTTTAATAATTGCTCAATTTGTTTCTTTAGTTTGGCATTATCATCTTGTAATGCAACAACAGCTTTTAAAGTATCCTGTGGATTTTTCAACGTTTCCTTTATCGCATCTAAATCGGTTTCTTGTTGTGTAAAATAGTTTTTTACTGCATCACCCGTTATGGCTTCTATACGACGGATTCCAGCTGCAACAGCACCTTCTGACAAGATTTTAAAATGCCAGATTTCACCTGTGTTTTTCACATGAATTCCACCACACAATTCTTTACTATCTCCAAATTCAATCATACGAACCGTATCGCCATATTTTTCTCCAAATAAAGCCATCGCGCCTGCTGTCATTGCCTGTTGGATTGGAATGCTTCGGTGTTCTTTTAATTGCAATTGCTCTTCGATACGGATATTGACAAAATGTTCTACTTTGCGAATTTCCTCATCGGTAACTTTACTAAAATGAGAAAAGTCGAAACGCAAATAGTTTGGATTTACCAACGATCCTTTTTGTTCAACGTGTGTACCTAAAATAGTTCTCAAAGCCAAATGCATTAAGTGAGTAGCCGAGTGGTTTTTAGAAGTTGATGACAATAAATTAGTATTTACCTTAGCCACAAAATTAGCTTCAATATTCTCAGGAAGCTGTTTTGCAAAATGCAATATCAAATTATTTTCTTTCTTCGTATCAATGATATCAATAGTTTCATTAGCCGAAACTAGCATTCCTTTATCGCCTACTTGTCCGCCACCTTCAGGGTAGAATGGTGTGTTATCTAAAACGATTTGGTACAAAATTCCATCTTTTTTAGAATCTACTTTACGGATTCGGGTGATTTTTACTTCGTTTTCGGTTTGGTCATAACCCACGAATGTTTCCACATTACCCGGAATCAACACTTTCCAATCTTCAGTAGAAACTTCAGAAGCCGCACGCGAACGATCTTTCTGTGCTTTCATTGACGCATCGAATTCACTTTCGTTAAACGACATTCCTTTTTCTTTCAAAATCAAGGCTGTTAAATCTTTCGGAAAACCAAAAGTATCGTATAACTCGAATGCTTTTTCGCCCGAAACTTCGTTACCTTTTGTTTTGGCAACTACATTATCCAACAATTGTAAACCTTGGTCTAAGGTTCTAAGGAATGAAGCTTCTTCTTCACGGATTACATTGGTAACCAATTGCTGTTGTGATTTGATTTCTGGGAAAAATTCACCCATTTGGTTTGCTAAAACTTCTACCAACTTGTTGATAAAAGGTTCTTTTGTATTCAAAAAGGTAAAGCCATAACGAATCGCACGACGCAAAATCCTGCGGATTACATAACCAGCTCCAGTATTTGAGGGTAATTGCCCGTCAGCAATAGCAAACGCTACCGCACGAACATGATCTACGATTACACGGATGGCAATGTTGGTTTTATTTTGAGTTTCAGATATATTTTTGACTTCGTTCGAAGTATATTTAAAAC
>CANKLK010000033.1 GCA_947482805.1 Flavobacteriaceae bacterium | reverse complement strand
GTTTTCTTTATCATTTTGAATAAAGACAGTTCTTTTTCAATTCCATCAATAACAAATGTTCCATTGAAAATTTTATGACGACAATGCTCTGAATTGACTTGTGAGAAACCAAACACTTCGGAATCGGTTAGTTTTCTATTGAGTTTTTTAGATAGATTTTCTAAATAAATAACTTCTTCATCGCTCAGAGCCAAACCTTCTTTTTTATTGTATTCACCAATATTATCAATATATAGAATGGGTTCAGGATTGATGTTGATAGTGAAAACATCTTGATTCAGTTCGCTATACTTTTGTGAAAGCATTGGATCAAAATCCGTAAAATCCTTAGCTACTTTTTGGAATTCTTCAATTCTGATGATGCCTTCAATTCCCATGTTTTGGGTAATTTCTACAGCATTGGTACTCCAAGGTGTAATCATTGCAGCACGTGGACCAATAAAAAAATCCGTCAGTACGGATTTTTCTATTTTATGTGCGTTTGCAAATAACCAATTAAGTTTTGAGATGGTTTCTGCCGATATCTCATCTGCATTCGATTTTTTTTTCGTTTGTACGGCAAAAACGGTAATACTATCGTTTCCGAAGAAATGAATCATTGTGTTGTAGTTTTAGTGTGTATTGTTGCCTGTCTACCGACAGGAATATTGTTGCAAATTTAGGGTAAAAAAATGAATCCTAAAATTGCTTTTTAAATTAATCTGCTGGAAATACAATCGAATTATATGCGCCCAAATCAAAAACGTCATTTCTTGGATTTCCTAAAATATCAAAAGGAACACCAACATCTACTCCGAAGTTTTTAGATGCTGAATCAGCACCGATAAACAGTTTGTTTTTGCTTATATCCTGAAAGTCTACGATTCCATTTTTAATTATTTCAGTAGCATCATTGATAAATGCATAATCCGGATTGTTAGTAAACTGATTATTGTTGTTGTTAAATTTAATCTGGCATTTGCTAAATAATTTATTGAATTGCTTACTGGTATCGGTACTTTTATTAACAAGCAATTCTATTTGATTAGAACCAAAAATAATACAGTTTTTGAAATCAGCTTTTATCAAATCAAATGCTATCTGTTGGTTGGTGGTTGTGTCTGTATAATAATTATCAACCGTTACAGCAACTTGTTTTGAACTTGCCCAATTGTTGTTGAATGTACAGTGTTTGAATTCATAACTTCCTCCCAACGTACAGGCTAAAGAAGCTACACCAGCGGTATTAATAACAATATTTTTCCCTTCTATAGTTGCTGCTCTTCCTAGTAAACCAACATTTGAGCAATCATAAATTTGTGTATTTTCAATAGTCATTGGTGTACCGAAATTGTTTTCTACTAATAAACCAATTATGGCATTTTTGATGGTTAAATTTTTAATCCTATGATTGGTGCTTCCCTGTCTGAGATAAACCGTTCCCCATTGTCCCGGAACATCAGAGAAATCTGGTTCTAAACGATCTCCTTCAAAAATAACTTCGTTTTCTAACGCTTCAGTTGTAGATGTTGAACCATCAATATGCAGCGATCCACCTTGTTGCACAACCAAACCGGAATCGGCATGAAAATGAACTCTAGCACCCGCGGGAATAGTCAATGTTTCCCCGTTGGGAACACTTGCATAACCATAGACGACATAGGGTTTGTCAGTTTGAAATGTAAATTCATCATCATTATCAGGATGGTTATGACTTAGGTTTCTTCCATTGGTTTCCAGAACAGTTCCATCTTCGTTAAATCCAATGGGAATGGACTCTGTAATTCCGTTTTGTTTATTTGGAAAAATAAAATACGCATCCTGAATCAACGTTACCAATTCTACTTTTTGCAAGTTAGCGCCGCTATCAAATTCTATCTGATCGGTATAAAGGAAATCCGAAGGATTAGCATCTCCTATTCCTGCGGTGGTTTCTATAAAAATATACATGCTGTCTTTTGCCAACAATTCTACATCGTGAAAAATTCTATTATTCTCACCAGTCATTCCATCGACTGTAATTCTGTATTTTGAAGTTAATCCTTTTCCTAATTGGATTGTTGGTATTTTGATGTCTTTACTACTTCTGTTATAGACTTTCAACGTGTAGGTACTTGAACCAATATTAGCAAAAACAGTATCTAAATAAATGGTGTCTTTAGAAAAAACTAAATCACCTGTACTAGGTTCAAAAACAAAGTCTTGACGACAAGAACTTACGGTAATAGCTAAACCAACAAAAAAAAGAAAAATAAGTTTACGCATCTGTAGTTGAATTTTGGTAAATGTAAGTATTAAAGTTTAATTTGAAAATATGAAGATTTGAAAATTTAGAAATCTTACATTAAAACGTTACAAAATAGTATTTATTGTCAAAAGTATCGATTTCATTAATTTTTCAGTTTTAAATTCTTGTAAATAAGTAGTATTTTTACACTCGAGCCTCGTTATAAAGACAAGCTGAACCATAAGAAATATAAAATACTATGTTATTCGATAAAAATAAAATTCTCCAACTTTGCAACGATTGGTGTAAAAATACTTTGATGAACACTTTAGAAATAGAGTATATTGATGCTGGAGAAGATTTTTTAACTGCAAAAATGCCTGTAAATTCTAGAGTGCATCAACCGATGGGATTGCTTCATGGTGGAGCAACAGTGGCTTTGGCAGAAAGTGTTGGAAGCGCTGCTTCGTTACTGTTTATTAATGCTGAAAAACAAGAAGCTCGTGGGATTGAAATTTCGGCAAATCATTTAAGAAGCAAACGAGAAGGAACAGTTTTTTGCACCGCAAAAATTTTACATCAGGGGAGAAGTATTCATCTTTGGGAAATAAAAATTACTGATGAACAGGGGAAATTGATTTCACTATGCAAACTGACTAACATGATTTTACCAAGAAGATAATGACTGATTTATTCATAAAAGTCAAAACACATCAAGAACAACAATTGCCCTTTGTGTTGTTTTGTAAGCCTGATTCAGATAGGATTATCGGTGTGTTTCAAAAGAATGATCATCTGTATTTTCTGGAAAATTTTGAAGAAAAAGGGTTTGTTTTTGCGCCCTTTGATGCTGAGGAAATTCCTTTTATTCCCTTGGAACATTCCGATGTATATGTGGATAGTGTGAATTCGTCCGATTATTTTTTTGAAAAGAAGACTTCAACAATAAATAGTGCAATTAGCAACGATTTTTTCGAAGATTTAGTTGCCAAGGCTGTAAAAGCTATCAAAGAAAATAAGTTTTCTAAAGTAGTTTTATCCCGAAAGGAAGAAATCGCTATTCCTGATTTTGAAATTGAAATCACCATGAATAAAATGATTAGTCTTTATTCAAATGCTTTCAAGTATTGTTTTTTTCATCCAAAAATTGGCACTTGGCTTGGCGCATCACCAGAACAATTTTTAAAAACGAATGGTAATACTTTAAAAACAGTAGCACTTGCCGGAACCCATTTAGCAACAAGCTCCGAAACTATTATTTGGAACGATAAAGAGAAAATAGAACAGCAATTAGTAACTGATTTTATTGTAGATAGTTTAGAAGGTTTGGCAAAAGAAGTAACAATTTCAAGTCCTTATTCAGTCAAAGCTGGAAATTTGTGGCATATAAAAACTGATATTTTAGCCCAATTGAAATCTAAGAAATCAATAAAAAAAATTATATTGGCTTTACATCCTACTTCGGCGGTTTGCGGTTTGCCTAAACAGGAAGCAAAGGAATTCATACTTCAAAACGAAGGCTATAATCGTGAATATTATTCAGGGTTTTTAGGTGAACTGAATATTGATTTTGTTACTTTCAGAACTTTGCAAACCGATTTATTTGTCAATTTAAGATGTATGAAAATCATCAAAAACAAGGCACACCTGTTTGTTGGTTGTGGCATTACAAAAGAAAGTAATCCGGTGGATGAATATATGGAAACGGTCAATAAATCTATGACTATGAAAAAGATTATAAATTGATAATTGATAATTGATAATTGATAATTGATAATTGATAATTGATAATTTTGAAGTTAAATAACTAATATTAAAAAATATGAAATTAGATATACTAGCTTTTGGAGCACATCCAGATGATGTAGAGTTAGGTTGTAGTGGTACCATTGCAAAAGAAATTTCATTGGGTAAAAAGGTTGGTATTATCGATTTAACTCGCGGCGAATTGGGAACGCGTGGGTCGGTTGAAATTCGTGATTCTGAATCGGCAATTGCTGCTGATATTTTGGGAATTGCAATTCGTGAAAACCTAAATATGCGTGATGGTTTTTTTGTTAATGATGAAGCACATCAATTGGAAATTGTAAAAATGATTCGTAAATACCAGCCTGAAATTGTGCTTTGCAATGCCATTCGCGACCGACATATAGATCATGCTAAAGGAAGCATACTTGTTTCTGATTCCTGTTTTCTTTCTGGTTTGATAAAAATTGAAACAACTCTTGATGGTGAAAAGCAAGAAGCTTGGCGTCCCAAAAGGGTTTATCATTATATTCAATGGGAAAACATTGAACCTGATTTTGTAGTTGATATTACTGGATTTATAGATAAAAAAACAGATAGTATTTTGGCCTATTCCTCACAGTTTTATTCTGAAAATTCGAATGAACCTCAAACACCAATTGCCACTAAAAACTTCTTAGAAAGTATTCATTATCGTTCTCAGGATTTTGGACGATTAGTAGGCGTAGAATATGCTGAAGGTTTCACGGTTGAAAGATATTTAGCTGTTAATAGCTTAAGCGATTTAAAGTAACTTTTTAATTTTTTTCTTGGAGGTAGAATAGAATTTATACTATATTTGCACTCGTTAAAAATGGTGGTTGTAGCTCAGCTGGTTAGAGTATTGGTTTGTGGTGCCGAGGGTCGCCGGTTCGAACCCGGTCAGCCACCCTTAACTAAAAAGTCCTGAAATTTCAGGACTTTTTTTGTTTGTATCACTTATCGACCATCCGTTTTATCTACTATTAATATGTCTTTTCTATTAGCAATTTCCCACGCAATGGCAAAGGCATATTGAGTTCTTTTGGTTAATGCATCAAACTCAATTTTAGTTACTTCATCAGTAGCTTTGTGATAATCTTCATGTGTTCCGTTGAAAAGGAATACTGATGGAATACCATTTTTGGCAAAATTATAATGATCGGAACGATAGTAAAAACGATTGGGATCTTTTTTATCGTTGTATTTATAATCTAATGTGAGTAAGTTATATTTCTTATTTACTTCTTCACAGACATTGAATAAATCGGTTGATAAATAATCAGAGCCAATCAAATATATATAGTTATTAGAATCTTCGTGAAACGGATCGCGTCTTCCAATCATATCAATATTTACATCGGCAACTGTATTGGCTAAAGGAAAAAGTGGATTTTCAGAATAAAAACGAGAACCATGTAAACCATGTTCTTCGCCTGTCATATGCAGAATTAAGACGGAACGTTTAGGACCATGACCTTCATCCTTTGCTTTTTGAAATGCAGCGGCAATTTCCATAATAGCAACTGTTCCTGAGCCATCATCATCGGCGCCATTGTAGATTTCTCCTTTCCTAATACCCACGTGATCATAATGAGCTGAAATTATCACGATCTCATTTGGTTTTTCAGAACCTTCTATAAATGCCCAAATATTTTCAGAATCGGTAAGATTTTCGTTGTATTTTGCATTTAAAAAAGCAGCTGGAATGTGTTGGTAATAATTGGTTGCTCCTTTCGGAAAACTGATACCATGACTTATATACCAATCAATAATATAGCGTCCTGCTTTTTTCTGACCTTCACTTCCGGTTTCTCGTCCTTCCATACCATCAGAAGCAATAATTTCAAGGTTTTGTTCTAGGCTTTCTCTAGAAATAATATCAATATAATTATTTTTTGAATGATCAACAGGTTTTACCGCTACGACAGTTTTCTGGCCTGAACAGTTTAAAAATACAAACGAGAAAAGTAATAATGCAATTGTTTTTCTAATCATGATATTGTTAATGGATATTGATAAAGTATATACGATAAATGCTAAAAGTAAGATGCTCAAAAAAAAACATTAATTCAAAACATATCGATGCTTTTTTGGAACAGAATTACTTGCTTTTTACATTAATAATGATGATGATCTGGATTAATAAAAGAACATCAAAAATATAGCTTACAAATTTAACCAATCTATTTAAAGTTTTGAAAAAAGGTATTCTCTTATCCACAATCTGGACAAAATTTATTTTCTACAACATAATTACAATTCAAGCAAGTTTTGTCTTTTCTTAATTGACTTCTAGACATATAAAATAGTTATAAAAATCAAAATGTAAATCTATAAAAATTATTTCTACTTTTGATTGACAAATAATTAAACCATGCAATCAAAAGCTACAACACCAGAACAATATTTATCTGAATTACCGGAAGATAGAAAAGAAGCCATGTTAAAACTTCGCAATGCTATAAAGGAAAATTTACCCCAAGGCTTTGAAGAAGTAATTAGTTACGGAATGTTGGGTTATGTTGTGCCACATTCTATTTATTTGTCTGGTTACCATTGTGATCCGAAATTGCCATTGCCTTTTATTAATTTGGCTTCCCAAAAGAATTTTATTGCCTTATATCACATGGGAATTTATGCCAACAAAAATTTGGAATCTTGGTTTGTTTCCGAATATCCAAAACACGTCAAAACCAAACTTGATATGGGGAAAAGCTGTATTAGATTTAAAAAAATGGATGATATTCCATTTGATTTTATCGGAGAATTGGCAGCTAAAGTCTCTGTTGAAGATTGGATTTCAAATTACGAAAAAGCATTTAGGAAATAAGATGATTGTAATTCAAAGAAATACAGACGAAAATTTTACAAGCATTAGAGCCATTGCCGCAGCAGTTTGGCCAATAGCTTATAGTGCAACTTTGAGTCAGGAGCAGCTCGATTATATGATGGAAATGATGTATAGTATTCCGTCATTGCAGTTACAAGCTAATAAAAAAAAGCACCGTTTTATTTTGGCAATAGAAGAGGAAACGGTTTTGGGTTTTGCTTCCTATGAATTTAATTACAGTAAAAAACCTAAAACAAAAATTCATAAAATTTATATTTTAACCAATCATCAAGGCAAAGGAATTGGGAAAGCGCTTATTGATTTTATTGTTAATGAAGCTAAAGAGCGTCATCAAAAAGGGTTGATTTTGAATGTTAATAAAAGAAATATAGCTATTCGTTTTTATGAAAGTATTGGTTTTACCATTAGCAATGAAGAAGTTATAGATATTGGCAATGGTTTTGTAATGGATGATTTTGTGATGGAAAAGACAATTTAATTTAAAAATAAAAATGCCTCAAAAGTTTTTTTACTTTTGAGGCATTTTTTGTTAAAGAAGTTAATTACTCTTTAATGAATTTTTGACTGTAGTTTTCATTGTTACTGTCTATAAGTTGTAATATATAAGTACCTGAAGGTAATAAATCTACATTTACACTTTGATTTTGAACTGAAGTAGCTTGAACTCTTCTTCCTGTTAAGTCATAAATTTCGGCACTGATGAATTCAACCGGATTAGCAGTGTTTATTGAAATATTGATAATGTTTTTAACTGGATTAGGATACATGGTGAACACAAAGTTTTCAAATGAGTTGGCTCCTAAAGTAGCACCTTCAACAACTAACAAAGTTTGATTGGGATTAAGATTGTTAAAAACATCAACCACACCTGACGGCCATCTAACAATAACTTGATTAATAGTTGTAGCGGTTCCAATTCCAAAATGCACATTTAACGTACTCATGTACTTAAATCCTTCTCCACTTCTAACATCTCTAATTTGTTTGCCCCAAGCACCGTATATTTCAACTCGAGCACCTATACCATTTCTATTACTTTGAATTCCACGTAAATTTAATTTTAACCACTTATTAGAATTTCCAGAACTTATTCTTAATGTATTTCCTGATTGAAAATCTAAAAATCCATCATTATTTAAATCACCAACAGCGCTCACATCAAAACCATGATTAAATGGAACGAAACTACCATTACCTTGATTATACATAATTTTGTTTCCTCCACCCATTACATCTACAAAACCATTGTTGTCAAAATCGTAAGCAATATGTTCAATATTTGCTGAAGTATTTGTATCCCATCCGGTACCAATAGTTGTATCAGTAAAAGTTCCATCTGCATTATTTCTCATGTATTTATGTGAACCATCTGTAAAGGAACTAGCTCCAACAAGTGCATCCATGTCACCATCGTTGTCAAAATCACCCCAAGCAGAAGACCAAGTTTGAACTGGATCATACATGTTTGCAGCAACTGAAACATCTGAAAAAGTTCCATTACCATTGTTTCTATGTAACTCATTGAATTTAGCAGTTCCTGAACCACCACGGCATTTTGCAATAAATAAATCTTGGTCGCCATCGTTATCATAATCAACCCAAATAGAACCATAATTTCCACCAGCTGGATTAATTCCTAGTAAAATTGCACCGGGCGTTAACGGATTGTTGGATTGATAATAAGTCATCACACCTGAACCATTGTTTAAGTAGTATACATTAGGGTTAACATCATGACAAACAAAAGCATCTAAATTACCATCATTATTTAAGTCAATAAAATTTGATCGCTGGCAAAAAATATTTTGTCCTGGATTATCTTTTATATATGCAGTTCCTGTTGCGTTAGATTTAAAGAATGTTAAACCATTTGTACTGCCATACATTAAATCATTATAGCCATCTTTGTTGTAGTCACCAGCTGTTAAACTCCACGTTGGAAGGTTATCAGCCGCTGCAGTTGGATAATCAGTCATTGTAAAAGTGCCATTAGAATTTTGACCGTGTATTCTTATGTTATTTTCACTTACACCAACAATATCATCCAAGAAATCATTATTCATATCAACAACACAAATATTATAAGAGCTATTTATCGTTGCTATATTTTGAGAAGTAAACGTTACTGGGCCAATGGGTGGAACTACAAATGGAGCTTCAGTAAGTTGGAATGTTAATCCAGCAGAACTCCATTTATTATCCCAAACAATATAATATGTTACACCAGCTGTAACATTAAAAGTAGCTGTAGATAAATAAGCATTGGTATTACCCGAGTTACAAGCAATTATACCGCCATCGTCATCACCAGTTATACAGGTTAAAGTTCCGCAAGTACCTGTATATACATGCACTCGAGTATCTTTACAAATATTTACACTTAGATCAGAAGTTACAGTAATAGAATAATTTTGAGTTGGCGTGTAAGCATACCATTCAGCAGCTGTTTGCCCAGGTCCATTTGCAGCACATACTGGAGTTGAAACTTGTGTTCCATTAATGGCATCGATTACATGAGTGCCAGCGATAATTGGTAATGCTGTAGCACAAGTGTTTTGTGCAAAATTTATTTGTATACCTAATACAAATACTAGAATGAAATTAATTTTGTTCATATTTTTGGTTTATTATTAAGGACAACCCGATAATGAGTTAATATATTCTGTTATTAAATTAACTCCTTCTTCGTGGATTATTGATCTACCTAAAAGAGGCATTCTGTAACCTTCTTCTTCAGTATTTAATCTATAATACAACATAGAGCGATTGAAATTGCTTGGATTTATTATTTTGCTTAACGATTCGGGAAAACCTGCCATATCTTGAGTATCTACACAAACACCTTGATTTGTTTTTCCATTAACATTGCCAGTTTCACTAAATGCAAAACGCATAGGTCTATAAGAGCAATGACTTCCTTCTTGATGGCAATGCGCACAATTAATATCTAAATAGGATCTTACTCTCAGTTCTAAAGGTTTTGAAGTGTCTTTATAATTAACGGTTGATTCAATATTAGATGGTATTGCATTTTCTAAATAATTTTGCTGTACCCATTTGGATAATTGATTTTCATTGCTTGAGATGTAATTATAATTGAAATTTAAATTTTGAGGTTTAATTCCAATAGGTATTGCAACCGATACAACACCTGATCCCTGATCTGAGTCAACTTTATGGCAAATTAGACATTGTCCCCCAGATGGAATTCGATAATTGGAAGCAGTTTTGATTATATTATTTTCATCTTTCCATGTTACGCTTGTACTACTACCATTCATGTTTAAATAAGCTTCAGTTTGTTCTTCATTCCAAATATATTCTGCAAAGATCCATCCACTAGCTTTTCGTATCATTATTCTAGTTTCAATAATTCGTGTGGTATTGTTAGGTTGAACATTATCATAATAAAATGATTTTATTAATGCAGCACCAACAGGTAGTTCAATTACATTATTAACTCCATTAAATGTACCTTTAACACCTTTTGGCATCCAAATAAATCTTTTTTTAATTGCGTAATCTGTAAATAATGAACTTGCAGGTTCATAGGGCAAAACATCTAACGAAGGTTTTTGATCTTTTATTGGACCTTCAAAAAAATTGTAATCTGATAATTTTGGATAAGGTACTTGAGTTAAGTCAACTATAACTGGTGAAACTGAAATGTACTCATCATCTTTATCTGAACAAGAAATAAAAATGATAAATGTTAAAAGTAATGTAATAGATAAAAAGTAATATTTTTTCATAGATTTTATAAATGCACACCAAATATAGTAATTATTTAATAACCTTATAAAAATCAAGATAAATTCTAAAAAAAAGAAATATTTTTATTGATAATTTGATAATTAAACAGGTAGTTTAATTCTTTACAATTCTTCTTCTTTACTAGCTCTTTGCAAAATATTTTCGGGTAATGCTTTTTTGGCTTTTGCTCCCATTTTCTTTAGGTTTTCAACACGATTTATTAGATTTCCACTACCATCAACCAACTTACTCATAGCATTGTCATATTCTGTTTTAGAATCTTTTATTTTATTTCCAACCTTTACTAAATCAGCTACAAAACCTTCAAATTTGTCGTACAAAGCTCCGGCTTGTCGTGCAATTTCCAACGCGTTTTCTTGTTGCTTTTGATTCGTCCACATGCTGTCAATAGTTCGCAATGTTGCCAATAATGTTGAAGGTGTAACAATGACAATATTCTTTTCAAAAGCTTTGTTGTAAAGGGAAGTATCTTCATTCAACGCCAAAGCAAAAGCGGATTCAATAGGAATAAATAACAACACAAAATCAGGGCTTTCCATTTGATACAAATCGTGATAATTCTTCTCGCTCAATTGGTCTACATGACGTTTCAATGCCATGACATGTTCTTTTAAATGTTGGGCTTTAGCATCATCATCTTCCTCGTTGATGTATCTTTCGTATGCGGTCAAAGTCACTTTTGAATCGACTACCATTTTCTTGCCATCGGGTAGATTAATCACCACATCCGGAAAAACCCGGTTGCTGTCATCGGTTACAAAGCTTTGCTGCACTTCGTATTCTCGGCCTTTTTCTAAACCTGATTTTTCAAGGACGCGCTCCAGAATCAATTCACCCCAATTACCTTGCATTTTACTGTCGCCTTTAAGCGCTTTGGTCAAATTAAGGGTTTCTTTGCTCATTTGCTCATTCATTTCGCGCAAGCCCAAAATCTGTTGGCGTAATGCCGCATGATAATCAATACTTTCTTTATGAGTGTCTTCGACTTTCTTTTCAAAAAGCTGAATTTTATCCTGCAAAGGTGTAAGAATATTTTTGAGGTTTTCCTTGTTTTGTTCTGTGAATTTACTTGTCTTTTCTTCAAGAATTTTGTTGGCCAGATTTTCGAATTCTTTGGTAAATTTCTCTTGTAGTTTTTCTACTTCGTCCTTTTGTTCCTTATTTCTTTCCCACAGATTTTCAAAATCAGTTTCCTTTTTTGATAATTGTATGGCCAATGATTCTTTTTCGGAGCGAATAGTTTCACGTTCCTGAACGGTTTGATTTAATTGCGATTTGAATTGTTCAATTTGCTGCAATAAACCATTTAATTTTTCTTCTAAAGACGCTTTGTCCAATTTTGAATTGGCTGCTAAAAGTGTTTTACCAATATAAATACCGATGAATAAAGCAATAACAAAGGCGGCGATGATATATAAAGAAGCTGACATTTTAAGATTGTGTTTTTGTAAAAATAAGCATTAAATTGAAATTGACGATTTCAAAAATGTATTTTTGTTGCAAATAAAAACGATGCATCGTCATTTCCTTATTCATAAACCTCACGGCTATTTAAGTCAATTCATTTATGAAAAAAAGCGACCTAAAAAGTTGCTTGGTGAATTGTATCATTTTCCCGAAGGCACAATGGCAATTGGGCGATTGGATGAAGATTCCGAAGGTTTACTATTGCTAACCACTGACGGAATAATGAGCGAAATAGTTAGAAGCAAAACCGTAGAAAAAGAATATTACGCACAAGTTGATGGAATTATTAATGAAGAAGCTATTGCCCAAATAAAAGGAGGTGTCGAAATTGGTTTCAAAGGAATCAGATACACAACCAAAGAATGTGAAGCCAAAATCATAAACCAACTTCCAGATTGCATTGGTGAAGGAAGAAGAATTCGTGATGAGCGTCACGGACCAACAAGCTGGATTTCGATAACATTAACCGAAGGCAAATTCCGTCAAGTTAGAAAAATGACTGCAGCTGTAGGATTTCCAACACTTCGATTGATCAGAATTCGAGTAGGAAACCTACATTTGCAATACCTAAAAGCTGGAGAAGTTCATGAAGTAGAAAGTTTTTTTTAAATATCAATAAAAATTAATAAGTAATATTGTCATTTCTAGGCACGAGAAACCGTTAGGTTCAGCGTTGCTAAATCTTATCAGGTAATTCAGATTATGAGATTCCTCCTTCGTCGGAATGACAAAACAAGAAAATATGTTAAATATAGTCCTAGTAGAACCAGAAATCCCAAACAACACAGGAAATATTGGTCGATTGTCTGTTGGAACTGAAAGTCGGTTACACTTAATCCATCCGTTTGGATTCGTAATTAATGACAAAAACTTAAAGCGTTCCGGTTTGGATTATTGGGTGCATTTGGATGTAACAGAATATGAAAATGTGAAAAAATGGATGGCAATAATTCCCGATAAATCGAGAGTTTTCTTAACCAGTTCTCATGCAACAAAATCTATTTATGAAGCCGAGTTTCAGGATGGTGATTGGTTGGTTTTTGGTAAAGAAAGCGTAGGTTTGAGTCAAGAGGTCTTAGCCCAATTTGATAATCATTTAACCATTCCAATGTCGAATTTAATCCGAAGTTATAATATTGCGAATTCGGTCGCCTTTGTAGTTGGAGAAGCGAAAAGACAGATAGCAATTAAAAATGGATAATTTATAATTAACAATTATTTTGGAGTTAATATAAGTAATTATCCATTATTCATCGTCAATTATCAATTAATAACAAACTTCCCTTTTTCACCATCAAAAGTGATAGACGAATCTTTAAAAAGTGTATTGAAAATTCCTTTTGTAATTAAATTACAAGGTTGGTCTTGTTCGACTGAACTCTCAGACATGACAATCATTTCATCCGAAAGTTGTATTGCCAAATCAATATCATGTGTCGAAAATAAGATGCATTTATTGGTTTCCTGCGATAGTTTTTTCAGGAGTTTAAAAATCGAAACTTTGTGAAACAAATCCAAGTGCGTTGTCGGTTCGTCGAGGATGATAAGCGGCGTATCTTGTGCCAAAGCTCTAGCAATTAAAACAATTTGCAATTGTCCGTCACTGATTTCGTGATGTCTTTTATCAATCAAATGTTCTACGTGCGTTAGCGCTATCGCTTGATTTATTTTTTCTAAATCTTCTGCTGATAGTTTGCCAAGCCAATTGGTGTAAGGCTGTCTTCCCAAAGCGATTAATTCAAAAACAGTCAAATTGCTTGGAGGTAGTTTTTCGGTTAATACTAAACTTAAATTTTGTGCTAATGATAATGAGTCGTAGAGATGAATTTCTTTTTCCTTTAGCGTTACCGTTCCGGCTAAAGGTTTTTGAATTCCGGTTATCGTTCGCAATAGAGTCGATTTTCCAATGCCGTTTCCGCCAACTAATGAAATTAATTTTCCTTCTTCAAAAGTCAGATTGAGGTTTTCTGCAATAGTGTTTTTTTCCTTTTTGGATTGGTATCCAATGGATAAATTTGAAGTGGAAAGTATGTTGATTTTATTATTCATTATTTTTTAAACACATAGTTACATAGTTTTTATTCTAATGATAAATTTCTGAAGTATTCATTTACAATAGTCTTTTGACCTTCCTTAAAAATGTTGGAACAATTAAAATTGATAATAATTCCTTTTGGTGCTCTTAGAAGTTTCATGTAGGTTTGAAGCTGTGCTTCAAATATAGGATTAAGTTGTAATACCGATTTAAGTTCAATTACTAAACAGTTTTCTACAAATAAATCACATCTAAAATCTACCATCAGAGGTTTGTCCTTATAAATAAGTGGGACTTTTTTCTCTGTTAAAAAATTTATTTTTCTATGATGTAACTCTTCTTGCATACACAAATGATATACGCTCTCAAGCAAACCTCTTCCCATTGTTTTGTGTACTTCAATAGCTGAACCAATTACTTCATAGGTTAACTCGTCAAGGTATTTTTGTGTTATCATTTTAAAATAAATTCTATGTAACTATGTGTTTAAAATTTATTGAATACTTTTTTTATTCACAATTAACCAAATCACTATCGGCGCACCAATAATAGACGTAATGGCATTTATAGGTAAGGTAAAATCAAAACCCGGCATTTGTGAAATCGTATCACAAAATAACATTATTATGGAACCAATAAGCAATGTGGCGAAAAACAAAATTTTATGATTACTCGTTTGGAATAATAATTTTCCTAAATGCGGAACTGCCAATCCAATAAAGGCAATTGGTCCGGCAAAAGCCGTGATGCTTCCAGCTAAAATACTCGTGGCGAAAATAATAATGTAACGCGATTTTTTGATGTTTAAACCCATACTTTTAGCATAGTTTTCTCCAAGAAGCAATGCGTCTAATGCTTTTAAAGAAAACAAACTGAATACTAATCCAAGTAAAGTACAAATAGCTAATATAGAAACGTTCTGCCAGGATAAATTGCCGATGCTTCCCATTGACCAAAATGTATATTTTTGCAATTGTTCAGCCGAACTAAAATAGGCAAACACACTGACAATCGCACTCGTAAAACTGCTAAACATCAATCCTACAATCAAAATCGACATGGTGTCGCGCAAGCGTTGTGAAACGATTAAAATCATTACTAAAACTAACGAACTTCCAATACACGAAGCGATTACAATTCCGTAAGGCGATAATAAAAACTGCGAAAAAACTGAGGGTAAAAATCCCGCGCCAAGAATGATAAAAGCAACACCTAAACTTGAACCTGAACTCAATCCGAGTACATAAGGTCCGGCTAACGGATTACGGAACAATGTCTGCATCAACAAGCCCGAAATCGAAAGTCCGATACCAACAAGTATCGCAGTTATGGCTTTCGGTAAACGGAAATTAACGATAATGTATTCCCAGGTTTCTTTAGAAGCATGACCGCCAAACAAGCTACTGAAAACTTCTTTCATTGGAATGGCGACTTGTCCCATCGAAATGTTTAATAGCAATGTCAATAGCAATAGCAATGACAAAAAGGTGAAAAGAAGACTATTTCTACTGTTGGTTTTCAAATTTGTGATAATTTGTGAAATTTGTGTTTTATTTTAATTTCTCAAAGAAAAAAGGTTTATAACCAATTAATAATTCGGGATGCAAAATTTTTACCAAATCTTTCAATACTAAATCAGGTCGGTTTGGCGCTAATTCGTAATAAAGAATGCCACCTGTCTTTCCTTTTTTCCCACTGAACGAATATACATTTTTATTTTCGAATGCGTTAAATTTGGCATAATGTGGATTTGCATTTGTCATTTCCTTTAAGGAAGAAAACTGTCCGGAAGTAATCCAAACATCAGCGCTTTTAGCTTTTTCAAAAACGGTTTCAAACGACAAGGATAAGCTTCCTGTTCCGCTGGTTTCCTGCCATAAATAATTGCCATTGGCTTGTTTCAAAAGCAAACTGCCCCAACTGGTTCCTCTAGGTAAATACCAGCGATCTTCAAACATGTCTCCGGCTAAAATGCTTGGCGTAGTTTTGGCCATTTTAGCTATCCTTATGGTTTTTAAAAAATCTTTTTCAATTTTGGTAAAGAGTGCTGTGGCTTGTTTTTGTTTGCCATACAAACCACCGAAAAACTTAATCCATTCTGCTTTTCCTAATGCATTTTCTTCGTTCCAGTCTCCGTTGAGCATTACTTTTAAACCGCTTTTTTGAAGATTATCTAACGTTGGGTTTTTGTTGTTAATGCCGTAGCCGATAATTACATTGGGTTGCATATCGAGTAGGACTTCAGTATTTAAATCCTGATTATTGCCTAGTTCTTTTATGTTTCCGGCATCAATTCGAGCTCTTACCTTTTCGGAAGAAATATAATCACAATGCGGAAAACCAATTAAAGTATTGACTTCATCAAGTAGCTCCAATGACGGAATATGCGTGGTAGAGGTTACGACTATTGTTTTTATCGGAACGGGAATAATTAGGTTTTGTTTCAAACTATCGGGAACAGTCCCATTTTTTTCTTTTAGAATGTAAGTATAGGTTTTAGTTGCTTTTGGCCATGGATTTTTAAGGATTACTACAGAATAGCCATCATAATTTTGAATCGAAAAGCCTTTAGCGTAGCGCACTTCATTTTTAGCAGAAATAATAACATTCGGTTTTGATTCGTTTTTGCATTCCACCAATGAAAAAGAAAGAATGACTAAAAATAAAGCATTACAAAAAGTCTTCATCAAATTGTTTTTTACAAAAGTATTGTTTTGTTTTTAATTTATACTTTATATTTACACCCGAATTAAGGTTGCGATTCTGTTTTTCAAAATCGCATTAAAAGGGAATCGGGTGATTGAAGATTGAAGAGTAACGATTTATGATAGCAGATTTAAAATCTGAAATTTAAAATCAACATTCAATAATCAAAAATCCCGAGCTGTTCCCGCAACTGTAAGCTATCAAGCTTGTTGTTATCTACAACACCACTGTTCGACAGCGGATTTTGTTTTTCGGATTTAGATGAAAGTACATCGTAATTC
>CANKLK010000032.1 GCA_947482805.1 Flavobacteriaceae bacterium | reverse complement strand
TTTAGCTCAAGCAATTGTAAAAGAAGGGTTGAAAAACGTGGCTGCTGGTGCCAATCCGATGGATTTGAAACGAGGAATCGATAAAGCTGTTGATGCTATCGTTGCTGATTTGGCAAAACAAGCTCAAGTAGTTGGGAGCGATTCTGAAAAAATAAAACAAATTGCTTCAATCTCGGCTAATAATGACGAAGTGATTGGTGATTTAATTGCTACTGCTTTCGGAAAAGTAGGTAAAGAAGGTGTTATCACTGTAGAAGAAGCCAAAGGAACTGATACTTATGTTGATGTTGTAGAAGGAATGCAGTTTGACAGAGGTTATCTATCTCCATATTTCGTTACCAATCCGGAAAAAATGGAAGTGGAATTAGAAAGACCTTACATCCTTTTATACGATAAAAAAGTATCTTCTCTTAAAGAATTATTACCAATATTGGAACCCGTAGCACAATCAGGAAAACCCTTATTGATTATTGCAGAAGATGTTGATGGTGAAGCGTTATCAACTTTGGTTGTAAACAAATTACGTGGCGCCTTAAAAATTGCAGCTGTGAAAGCTCCGGGGTTTGGCGACAGAAGAAAAGCAATGTTGGAAGATATTGCTATCCTGACCGGTGGAACTGTAATTGCTGAAGAAAGTGGCTATACATTAGAAAACACTACTTTAGAAATGCTTGGTACAGCTGAAAAAGTAACTATCGATAAAGACAATACCACTTTGGTAAATGGTGCCGGAACAGCTGACATGATTAAAAATCGTGTGAACCAAATCAAAGGCCAAATGGAATCAACGACTTCTGATTATGATAAAGAAAAACTACAAGAGCGTTTGGCTAAGTTGGCTGGCGGAGTTGCAGTACTTTATGTTGGTGCTGCTTCTGAGGTAGAAATGAAAGAGAAAAAAGACCGTGTTGATGATGCGCTTCATGCAACTCGTGCCGCAGTAGAAGAAGGAATTGTTGCCGGTGGTGGTGTTGCTTTGCTAAGAGCAAAATCTGTTTTAGATAAAATAAAAGCAGACAATGCAGATGAAGCAACCGGAATTCAAATTGTTTCTCGCGCTGTTGAATCTCCGTTGAGAACTATAGTCGAAAATGCTGGCTTAGAAGGTTCAGTTGTAGTTGCAAAAGTAGCAGAAGGAAAAGCTAATTTTGGTTACAATGCAAAAACTGACGAATATGTTGACATGCTAAAAGCAGGAATTATCGATCCAAAAAAAGTAACGCGTGTAGCTCTTGAAAATGCAGCTTCCGTTGCCGGAATGATATTAACTACTGAATGTGCTTTAGTAGACATCAAAGAAGAAAATGCCGGCGGAGGAATGCCAATGGGCGGAGGAATGCCAGGAATGATGTAATTCAAAGTACGAAATACGAAGTGAAAAGCACAAAGTATATATTTTAAAAACGTCTCAATCGAGGCGTTTTTTTATTCTTCTTGTTTCGGCGATTTCTTAATCATTTTAAGAAAAACCGGAAAAGTTGAAACCAATATAATTCCAATAACAATCTTCTCAATGTGATGTTTTAAATCGATGTCAAATTTTTCTAAAAACATTCCATATAAATAATGTCCTGATAAGATTAAAACAAACGACCAAAGAAACGAACTTACTATATTATAAAACATAAATTTCTTTTTATCCATAGTAACAATTCCAGCTACTATAGGTGCAAATGTTCGTACGATTGGCAAAAAACGAGCAAATATTATAGCTTTTCCACCATATCTTTCGAAGAAATCTTTAGATTGGATAAGGTATTTTTTCTTAAACCAAAAACTATCTTCTTTTTTATATAAATAATACCCGCTTTTGGCACCAAACCAATAGCCCACCATATTTCCCAAAATTCCAGCAACTGCCACAAGTGTTGACAATATTATTACGTTGGCCAAATCACTTTCAATAAAGGTGAAATTTTCGACTAAACTGCGGCTATAAATTCCTGCAAGGAAAAGTAAACTGTCACCAGGAAGAAAAAAACCTGCAAACAATCCTGTTTCGGCAAATACAATAAATAAAACAATCCACAAACCAATAAAAACACCTCCAATATCAAAGTTGATATAGAACTCAGGATTAAGCAGTTGCAACCAATCAAAATCACTCATATATATAAAATAAATTGATTGTGAAAATAATCATATTTTTTGGGATTCAGCGTTAAAATTATTGCTTTTGCAAATCTAAATTTTGAATTAGTGAAACAGAAATAGTATGATTCATTACGTTAGTAGCTGAAGTAGAAGTAATAAAGTGATTCATATAACCTAATTCCAAACGAATATTTTTATTGTAATTTAAGCCTAAACCAACTAAAAATCTATTCTGATCTAATAATTTTGAGTTGACATTATTATCTCCTACGTTTAAAAAAACTTCGTTCTGTAAAATGGCATAAAGCTCTTCGTTGGTAGATTTAAAATTTAAGATGTGAAATAAATTTCTATTCAAATAACGAAGTCTATTTTGAAAACTATTCCCTAAAGAAACTACATTGTTGTTTGAAAGAATTAATTTTTCAACCCATCTATTTTCAAAACGAAAACGATGGATAATGGTATTTTTAGTTTCATTCCAATTCTTACTGTATTGGTATTGTTCCCAAAGGCGATTTTCCTTAAAATAATCATCAACACCTGCGTTATAGGTAGTGATTAAACCATAACCCGCTGAAAAACTTTTATTGGAATTCAAATAATATATAGCCCCTATTCTAAAAAGGTTTTGCTGATTTTGTTTCAATTGATTATCCATTCTAAATTGTGCTTCTACATGATAACCCCAATGATTAGAAACTTTATATTGCCCCGTATAAGCAAACCATACCCTTTGGTTTTGTTTTAATTCTTGTGAATACGTAAAGCAAAAAAACAATAGGGAAACTATAAAAAAAAGTCTTTTCATTTTAAAAGTTTATATAAATTTAAGAATAAAAAAAACTACCACAATATGTAATGAGGATTTTCAACTTATTTTCTTTCATACCTACAACAACCATGAAGTTTATCATAATCTTCATTTGTAGCTTTTAAATCTTCTGTATCATGACCCACTTTTATTATAGCTTGTTTCACTTCAGTTACGCTACATTTTTCTTCATTGATTATTAAGTACAAAATATGATCGTCTATATGCCAATCAGCGCTTTTTACTCCTTTTACCGAAAAAGCAGCTTTTTCAATTCGTTTTTTACACATATCACAATTACCATTTACTTCAATATTGTGCTTTGCATTTTTATTTTTTTGTTCTTGTGCTTGTGAAGAAAGTGCTACAAAAAGTAACATCATTACCAAAATACTATTTTTCATTTTTTGTTTTTTTTATAATTATTGTTTCTGTATGCTATAATCGATAGTAAACTGAAATTGCTTTATTTTATTTTAAATCGTAATCCTCCATAAAACATCTGTCCAAAAACAGGCGCATATATAATGGAAGTATCAAAGTAATTACCAAAAGGATTGTGTTCTCCAATAATGGCATTTAATTGCCTATAATTACCTAAATTCTCTAATCCAAAATAAAACTCTAAAGTACTCGATTGTTGCAGTGTAACCTGCATATTCATCGTTGTAAATGACGGAGAAAATTCAGGCAATCGTTCCTCAATTGGATTTGTTATTGTAGTAGGCAAAAGCTGTTTCCCCATCCAGTTTACGGTTGCATCAAACCGCCACTGTTGCCCATGATCGCTAATGTGAGTTTCGTATTCAATATTTCCAAAAACTCTATGTTTGGCTTGCAATGGTCTTTGAAAAGTCCCCGAAAGATAATCTGTAGCGATATCATAATATTTATAAGCTGTTCTCAAATTTAGATGTTTGACTAGCTCTAAATTAAAATCAAATTGCAAACTATTAGCAAATGATTTCCCTTTTAAATCATAAAATAAGACTTGCTGTGGTGAATTCATAACATCAACAACTGCTTGGTTTTGAAAATCAGTTCTATAAAAATCGATGGTTACATCTGCTTTTTTTCCTAAAAAAATAAAATTTTGCGTAAAACTTAGTCCGTAATTCCAAGCTATCTCTGGATTCAAACCATAAATTTTATCATCAGTATTTAAAACCGAAAAAACTCTTGAACTAGCAAATAACTGTTGATTTTCTGCGAAAATATTAGCAGCGCGTTTGCCTCTTCCGGCAGAAAATCTAAATACTGCTTTTTCCCAAGGATTGTATTTCACATGTACTCTCGGTGTAAAAAATGCCCCTAACCTATTATGATAATCAAATCGGCCTCCAAGAATGTAGCTGAACTTATTGGAATCATCAAAAGTATATTCAAAAAAAGCACCAACGGAATTATCAATTCTGCTTACATCTGAAAGATTTACAAATTCAGAATATTTATCATACGTAAAGTTCAATCCTGTAGCAAATTTATGCATCGTATTGTTAATTATTGAACTGAAAATCAAGTTCGAATAATAACTTTGCTGTTTAATATCATATTGATTTAACCCAAAATAAGATTGTTGGTTGTGATTACTAAATGCATTTTGGAAACCGATACTTTGATAAGGCATGTCTTTAAAAACATAGCCAATTTTTGAAGAAAAATCGAAACGCTCTGTGTTAATTTCGGAGCCCCAAAAATTAGTTGTAAGCCTGTCTCTGTTAGGGTCAAAATCAATTTCTCCTGTTTGCTTTTCATCATTCATGTATCGAAAATTAATGAATGAAACCCAACCTGTTTCAGGATTAGAATAATGCCAACGATTTGCAATATTGATTTGTTTCCCTAATGGATTATCCAAAAACATATCGTCGTTCATGTCATTTTTCTGAACTCTAGCATTTCCATGAACAAATAAGCTTGTTGCCCATTTGTTTGAAATTTTTTTATTGAAATGTGTATTTAGCTCATATCTACTATCGGTAGAGCCATAAAAATTTAAGAAAAAAGGAATGTCATCACATGGCTTAATAAGTTCTGTGTTTATTTGGCCTGAAATACTTTCGTAACCATTAACTACACTTCCAGCACCTTTGGTAATTTGAATATTATCAATCCATGTTCCGGGTGTAAATGACAAACCATAGGCTTGAGAAGCACCGCGAACGGACGGAATATTCTCTTCGGTAATCATAATATACGGACTTGTCAATCCAAGCATTTTTATTTGTTTGGTTCCTGTCAGTGCGTCTGAGAAATTGACATCAATCGATGGATTGGTTTCAAAGCTTTCGGCAAGATTACAACATGCCGCTTTAAGTAATTCTTTATTGGTAACTAGTGTAGTATTTGCAGTACTCGAAAGTGATTTTTTTAATCCTTTTTTATTAGATTCTATAGTGACTGTTTTCAAAGTATCTGTTTTCGGAGATTCTTGAGAAAAAGTAACAATAGAAAAAAGTAATATTAGAAATAAAAGTGTTTTTTTCATTATAATTGATTTAAAATTAATTCATTTTCAAATGATTCTTATTGAAAACAAAAAGAATCAAAACTGAATTCAGTTTAAATCAGGCGTAAAAAGTATATTGGTTGTATAAGAGATACAAAGGCGGTGCATTGGCATCGCAGTAGTAAGTACTATTATTTTTTTGTTTAAAGTGATTTTTTGAAATAAAAACCTTTGGTTTCCAGTCATAAACAACCAAATGCAGCGCAGGATCAAAAGATAATGATTCAACAATAATTTGATCTGATTTGATTTCCGCTTTTAGGATTTTGTCATTACAACATCCTGGTTCCTCTTCTACAATTCCGCAACATTCATCAACCACTTTTCCTGAATCTGGAGCTACATTTATAGTTATTGATGCAATTTCATCAGCACAATAATGCACATTAATCGCTAATCCTAAATTGGACACCAACAGGAGAGCCGTCAACAAAATGCTTAGGTATTTTTTGAAAATCATGATGCAAAGCTAGTAAAATAGTGCCACAGATAACTTAAAATTGTATTAAAACTTTACAATTCAATCTCTTGACCCATCAAAGGAACAGTGCAATCAAATCCATATTTTTCATTAATCTTGATTCGTAATTCGTCAGCAGGTTGGTTTTCACCATGTACTAAAAATACTTTTTCGGGTTTCTTTTTTATATCTGACAACCAATTGAGCAAATCATTTTGGTCACCATGAGCTGACAGTCCTTCTATTTCGAGAATTTTGGCTAATATTGGATAATATTTTCCATAGATTTTTAATTCTGTTGCTCCTTCTAAAAGTTTTCTGCCACGAGTCCCTTCTGCTTGATATCCAACTATAATAACTGTTGTTTCGGGCAAACCAATATAACGCTCTAAATAACTCAAGACTCTTCCTCCGGTAATCATTCCACTTGCAGCTATAACCACTTTGGGTTGTTTATCAAAAATTGAGGTAATTGTTTCCTTACAATCAGAATTCAAAGTAAACATCCTTTAAAGTTAAAAAAATAAACTTACTTTTTAATCTTTTTCTGATAATAAAATCCTGGAATAAATAGCAAAATAAAAATTGGTTGAATTAAAAATCTTCTGATGTAGAACAAGGTCATTTTACTTTCTTCAGCAAAAAATGTTAAGACAAAAACGAAGCTAATCATCAGTGTTGAACCCAAAATCATATAGAGGAGTGCTGAGAATTTTACAATTTGTCTGTCTTTAAAAATCACATATAACAACAATAATGAAATTACCGAATTAAGATAAAAGCGCATTCCCAAACTGAAAAACAATTTGAAAATATTAATTTGCGGAAACGGTAAATGTGCATATTCGTCTTTAAAATAATTCAAAAAGGGATCATAAAAAAGTGTGTCTTCAAATACTCTAATTAAAACCAGAAGCACTATCAAAAACAATGACCAGCCTATTTTACTTCTATTTCTTATCAACTTCTGTAGCATACAACGAATATTTATTAACCCAAATTACCCATAACAAAAACACAACTCCATAAATTACCAACGGGAAAACCACTCCGTGTAACAAATGCTCGTACTCCGGAAAATGATAAAGTGCCATACACAAAAGTGCAATTCGACCAATATTTAAAATATGAATTAGAATTATACCAAAAAGTATAAAAAGCAACGTTTTTTTGAATTTTCCTGTAAACGCAATCACAAATGATATAAATAAAATAATCACACTTAAAGCGTTGCAACCTTCAATAATTCGTGAAATATATTTGCCTTTGTAGAATAATTTCACACTTGGTTCTCTGAGATGTGGCATAGTAAAAGAATTCGAATCAGACCAAGACAAAACAGTTTTTGAGTGATTAGCGACCAATTGAGTGAAAGAATCTACTTCAGCATTTTTAGCATCAAAACGATTCAGATAGGTTTGATAAATGAGGGTCAAAATCAAATAACTGACAATAAATTTTCCGAGAAAAAGTAAAAAAGGTTTGTATTGTAGCAACAGATTTTTCAAAAGATAATTTTTAACAAATTTATATAAAATAAAAAAGTGCAGTCGTTACATTTGCAAAAAATAAAATTGAACACCGATTTCACAGATTTACACAGATCAATTGTCAAAATAACAAACTATGAATTTTGAAAGCTTAAAACCGCAGGTCACAGCTATTCTTGCTGAAAAAACAGAAAGAGATGTAAAACTTAAAAACCTATGTCAGTTCCTATCGGACAATGTGGATTATTATAATTGGGTCGGCTTTTATTTTGCCAATCACGAAAATAAAACATTACATCTCGGGCCTTATGTTGGTGCTGAAACAGACCACACTATAATTCCATTCGGAAAAGGAATCTGCGGACAGGTCGCAGAATCTAATGCCAACTTCGTTGTGCAGGATGTTGCTGATCAGGACAATTATATTGCTTGTAGTTTTACAGTAAAGTCAGAAATTGTGGTGCCACTTTTTGTTGACGGAATTAATATTGGACAAATTGACATCGATAGCCATGTTATCAATCCGTTTACAGAAACTGACGAACGCTTTTTAGAATTTGTAAATCAGGAAGTTGCCAAATTATTTTAAAAATAATTCGTAATTCGTAATTGCTTCGCCAGTTCCCAAAATAAATTGGATTTATTTTGCTCGGCTCGTAATTATTTTTACCTTTGCACACGAATTGAGAAAATCTTAATTCATACATAATAATCATTTAAATAATATTAGCATGTACTTAACTAATGAAGTTAAAGCAGAAATCTTCGCTAAACACGGAGGAAAAGCAGAAAACACTGGGTCTGCAGAAGGACAAATTGCATTGTTCACATTTAGAATCTCTCACTTAACAGAGCACTTGAAAAAAAATCGTCATGATTACAATACTGAGCGTTCGTTGGTACTTTTAGTAGGTAAAAGAAGATCGCTTCTTGACTACTTGAAGAAAAAAGACATCAACAGATATCGTGAGATTATCAAAGAATTGAATATTAGAAAATAGTCAATATAAAAGAGGTGCCCACGCGCCTCTTTTTGTTTTTAAATTAAAAGAAGAAAAGTTTCGGTTTTTCATTGGGTTACAAACAACTACAACAACTACAACACAACTAACCTAATTGTTTAAAAAAACGAATTAAATTTTATGATTCCAAAAGTAACCCAAGAAACAATCGATTTAGGTGATGGAAGAACTATCACAATCGAAACAGGTAAATTAGCAAAACAGGCAGACGGTTCTGTAGTAGTACGTTGTGGCGACACCATGTTATTAGCTACGGCTGTATCCGCCAGAACATCAAACCCTGGTGTTGACTTTTTACCATTAACGGTAGATTACCGTGAAAAATTTGCCGCAGCGGGACGTTTCCCGGGCGGATTTTTCAAAAGAGAAGCGCGTCCAAGCGACAGCGAAGTTTTAACTATGCGTTTGGTAGATCGCGTTTTACGCCCACTTTTCCCGGATGATTATCACGCTGAAACACAAGTTATGATTCAGTTGATGTCGCACGATGAAGAAGTGATGCCGGATGCCTTGGCAGGATTAGCTGCTTCAGCAGCATTGGCCGTTTCTGATATTCCTTTTTACAACCTGATTTCTGAGGTACGTGTAGCGCGTATTGACGGAAAATTTGTAATTAACCCAAGCAGAGCTGATTTAGAAAAATCCGATATCGACATGATGATTGGAGCTTCGATGGATTCGGTCGCCATGGTTGAAGGTGAAATGAAAGAGATTTCCGAACACGAAATGGTCGAAGCTATCAAATTTGCCCACGAAGCTATCAAAGTTCAAATTCAAGCACAATTGCGTTTGCAGGAAGCGTTTGGGAAAAAAGAAATTCGTTCTTATGAGGGTGAGAAAGAAGACGAAGCAGTTTACAAAAAAGTAAAATCAGCAGGTTATGACAAATGTTACGCCATCGCACAGGAAGCTTCAGGAAAAAGTGAAAGAGGCGAAAAATTTGCAATGGTAAAAGCAGAATGTCAAGCTTTATTTACCGAAGAAGAATATATTGAAAATCCCGATTTAGCAGGGTTAGTATCTAAATATTTCTACAAAACTAATAAAGAAGCGGTTCGTAATGTAATCCTTGAAAAAGGAATCCGTTTAGACGGAAGAAAAACTACTGAAATCAGACCAATCTGGTGTGAAACAGATTACTTACCTAGAGTTCATGGTTCATCATTGTTTACTCGTGGAGAAACACAGGCATTGGCAACTGTAACATTAGGAACTTCAAGAGAAGCCAATCAAATTGATTCGCCATCTGAACAAGGAGAAGAAAAATTCTATTTACATTATAATTTCCCACCATTCTCAACTGGTGAAGCCAAACCTTTAAGAGGAACTTCCAGAAGAGAGGTTGGCCACGGAAACTTAGCACAACGTGCTTTAAAAAACATGATACCGGCTGATTGTCCTTACACCATTCGTATAGTATCTGAAGTTTTAGAATCTAACGGTTCGTCTTCTATGGCTACGGTTTGTGCAGGAACTATGGCATTGATGGATGCAGGAGTGCAAATGATTAAACCGGTTTCGGGTATCGCAATGGGATTAATTACAGACGGTCAAAATTTTGCGGTTCTTTCCGACATTTTAGGTGATGAAGATCATTTAGGAGATATGGACTTTAAGGTGACTGGGACAAAAGACGGAATTACAGCTTGTCAAATGGACATCAAAATTGATGGTTTGCGTTATGACATTATGGAACAAGCATTAAACCAGGCACGTGAAGGAAGAATGCACATTTTAGAAAAATTAACTGAAACCATAGACACTCCAAGAGCTGACGTTAAGGCGTATGCTCCAAAAATTATTACCAGAACTATCCCAGGAAACTTCATCGGAGCCTTAATTGGACCTGGCGGAAAAGTAATTCAAGAATTACAAAAAGCTACTGGTTGTACTATTGTAATTAATGAGGTAGATGAACAAGGTGTTGTCGAAATCCTTGGAACTAATCCAGACGGAATTGCAGCAGTATTAGCAAAAATTGATTCTATAATTTTCAAACCTCAAGTAGGCGAAGCATATGAAGTGAAAGTAATTAAAATGCTTGATTTTGGCGCTGTTGTAGAATATACAGAAGCTCCTGGAAACGAAGTATTACTTCACGTCTCAGAATTGGCTTGGGAAAGAACAGAAAATGTTTCCGATGTAGTGAACATGGGTGATGTTTTCCAGGTAAAATACTTAGGTGTTGACCCAAAAACAAGAAAAGAAAAAGTGTCAAGAAAAGCACTTTTGCCTAGACCTCCTAGAGATGAAAATGCTCCTGCGAGAGAAGATAGGGGGCCACGTCCTGAGAGAAGAGATGACAAAAAGTAGTATTTTTTGCTGACAATAAAAATCCCCAACTTGAGCAATTGAGTTGGGGATTTTAACTTTGTTTAAGTATATAGTTTTTTTATTTATATGATTTTTTTAACTTTTGTTATACGATTTTCCTATTTTAAAAAATTAATTTTACCAGAATATTTTAATTCATAAAAATGTCAAAAACCGTTGGTATAATTGGAGCTGGAATTGGAGGTCTTGCATTATCAATTCGACTTGCCAATCAAGGGTTTAAGGTTACAATTTTTGAAAAAAATAGTTATCCTGGAGGTAAATTGAGTGAACTTAAAATAAATGGATTTAGATTTGACAAAGGTCCATCATTATTTACAATGCCTTCTTTAATAGATGAATTGACAAATTTGCAAAGGAGTACTCATAAATTTGAATACCAGAAATTAGCAATCATAACTAACTATTTTTATTCAGATGGAACGCAACTAAAAGCATCTGCTAATTTGGAAGATTTTGCAGAGGAAGTGCATTTAAAATTAAATGAAAAAAAAGAAATAGTTTTAAAACACATCAAGCGCAATGCTTTTTATTTTAAAACTACCGAGGATTTGTTTTTGAAACAATCGCTTCATCAACTGAAAAATTTTATAAATCTTAAGACAGTAAAAGGTCTTTTGTATGCCCCATTCTTGGGTTTATTCAGCACAATGAATAAAAAAAATGAAAAAACTTTTTCCAATCCGAAAACGGTACAGTTATTCAATCGATTTGCTACCTATAACGGTTCTAATCCCTACAAAGCTCCAGCCTTAATCAATATGATTTCGCATTTAGAGTTTAATCTTGGGGCTTATTTACCTAATCAAGGCATGCATCAAATTACAACACATTTGGTCAAACTTGCAGAAGAAACCAACGTAACAATTAAATATAATGCAGCTGTTGAAACTTTAGATGTAGGATCTAATAACCGAATAACCGGAATTAAAAGTAATGGTGTCAGTTACCCTTTTGATATTGTGGCAAGCGATATAGATATTCATGTGCTTTACAACTATTTATTGCCAAAATCCTTTACTCCAAAAAAATTAATTCAACAAGAAAAATCAAGTAGTGCTTATGTTTTTTATTGGGGAATAAAAAAAGAATTTGCAGCATTAGGACTGCATAATATTTTGTTCAGTGATGATTATAAAAAGGAATTTGATTATTTATTTTCAAAACAATTTCCAACGGATGATCCTACGATTTACATTAATATTACTTCAAAATATTGTAAAGATGATGCGCCAGAAGGTTGTGAAAACTGGTTTGTAATGGTCAACGTACCGCACAATAAAAGCGATAGTATTAATTATTCAGCGGATATTAGAAAAAATGTTGTTGCTAAAATTAATGCAATGTTGAAAACCGATATTGAAAAACATATCATTTCAGAAAGCACGCTTAGTCCAATTGATATTGAAAACCAGACTTCGTCTTTTGGAGGATCACTTTACGGCAACTCTAGCAACAATAAATTTGCTGCATTTTTAAGACATGCCAACTTCTCTTCAACTATTAAAAATTTGTTTCTTGTCGGAGGAAGTGTGCATCCCGGAGGAGGCATTCCTTTATGTCTTTTTAGTGCAAAAATTGCGAGTCAAATTATAGTAGAAAGAGAAAAAAAATGAAAGAAAAGTACAAATCTTATTTTTTATATTTTCTAATACTGGTCTATGTGTCTGGTTCCATTGGGTTTGTTCTCAACCCTAGTTTTTTTAGTCCTTTTACACCTTACACGCTATTGCTTACCTGTTTTGTTTTTTTAATTCACAGTCCATTACCATTCAAAAAATTTATATTCGCCTTTTTTTCTATTGCCGTTTTAAGTTTTATGATTGAAGTAATTGGCGTAAAAACTGGATTTGTTTTTGGAAAATATTCATACGGCAATGGATTAGGCTATAAATTGCTTGAAGTTCCGCTGATCATCTCTATCAATTGGGCAATCCTTATTTGTGCCGGAATCAGAATAGTAAGTAGTATATTTGCGAACAAAATAACAGTATTGGCTGTGGCTGCTTTACTAGTTACTGGTATTGATTTACTTATTGAACAAGTGGCACCAAAACTTGATTTTTGGCAATTTGAAGGTGGATTACCTAGTTTACATAATTATTTGGGGTGGATTGGAGTTGCTTTTTTTACATCCTACTTTTTTTATCCCACAATTATAAAAGGCAATCGTAAAGTGTCTTTTATAATATTGATTTTACAAATTATATTCTTCACCTCTTTATTTATATTTATTTAGCATGGAAATAATAATTAATTGTAGCATTGTTTTAGTCACTTTTATACTAACAGAATTTTCTGCTTGGGCAAATCACAAATACATCATGCATGGCTTTATGTGGTATTTTCATGCTGATCACCACAAAAAAGACCATAAAAGTTGGTTTGAGCGAAATGATTTGTTTTTTATCATTTATGCCGTGCCAAGTTGGTTACTTATAATGTTTGGAATGATGAACCAATATGCTTGGTATACTTGGGTTGGTTTTGGTATTTTACTTTATGGTTTAGCTTATTTTTTTGTACATGACCTCATCATTCACCAACGCTTTAAAATATTTACAAAAACAAAAAATGTATATGTTTTAGCGTTGCGCCGTGCACACAAAATGCATCACAAAAATATTGGAAAAGAAGGTGGAGAAAGTTTTGGAATGTTAATTATTAAGAAAAAATATATTCAAGCTGCCTTAAAACAGTCTAAAACGCTGCATGCATAAAAAATCATCTAATTGAATATATCCTAATCTTTAATATAAAGTTTTGTGCTTTTGCTTTAGTTTATCGTATTTGTTTTTCATTAGCTGTACATAAAATTATACTATCAAATGGAACATACAACTGCTGTCAATTGCCCGATTTGTAAAAAAACCGAAAGTAATTATTACAGCTCTACCAATGCACTCATGCATGAGCCAAATAATGAGGTTTATATTTTTAATGTTTGCAATAATTGCGAAGCCGTATTTTTAACAAATCCAGTAACACCTGAAAGATTAGACAATTATTATACTGATAATTACTTACCTTATAGAGGTCCAGCAGCTTGGGGAAAGTACAGTTCATTTGTGGCTAACAGTCAAAAAAAGACAGATTCAAACCGTGTTAATTTTGTAAAAAAATATCTTAAAAAAAACAATGCTAATAACCTTAATGTTCTTGATGTAGGATGTGGTAATCCAAGTTTTTTAGAATTTTTGCAGCAAAGCTCAAAAGTAAATTGCACTGGAATTGATTTTTCAGATTCAGGCTGGAAGGGTAAAAACTATATTAACTTAGAACTTAAAAAAGTTGCGATTGAAGATTATGTGACAGATAAACAATTCGATGTAATTACGTTATGGCATTATTTAGAGCACGATTACAACCCGAGTCAAACCATTGAGACTCTTTATAACTGTCTTAAACCTGGAGGAAAATTAATTATTGAAGTACCCGATTATAAAAGCATTAGTGCAAAAATTCAAAAATCATATTGGCAAGGCTGGCATAGTCCAAGGCACATTTCGTTACTAACTAAAAAAAGTTTTGCCCTTTTGTTTAAAAAGGACAAATGGGAAATTACAAAACATTTGCGATACGGAACCCTTGATGCGTTTACCTTGTGGTGGCTTGGCAGAATGCAAAAAAAAGGAGTTGATTGGTCGGGTAATATGTCTAATCATTTTTGGACACTTGTACTTTTAAAAGTAGTTACATCTCCTATATTTGCTTTTGAAAAACTATTTCCGATGGGCATCCAAATAGTAGTTGTTGAAAAAAAATAAGCTGATTTACAATCATAAATTCATTCAAAATATAACACCAATTCATGAGCCAAATAACCACTTGTACTTTTTTTAAATTGGAATCTTTTTCCAATAAACTTTGGGCATTTTCGCAAATGCAATTAGGACATGCTCATTTCAAAAATATTAAAGGATTAGAGTTCTACAAACTATTAGGTTCAGGCGCTGAAAATGGATTTAGTTCAAAACCAAACTTTGGTACTTACGCATTATTATGTATTTGGGAATCAGAAATAAATGCTACTAATTTTTTTGAAAAAAATTCATTTTTTAACAACTACAAATCTAGAAGCGCTGAATCATTCACCGTTTTTGCACATGCAGCAGAAGCGCACGGAAAATGGGACGGAAAGCAACCTTTCATTTCTCATGCCACTTTGACTATAGATAAGCCAGTTATGGTTTTAACAAGAGCCAGTATTCGGATTTCAAAATTGATTTCTTTTTGGAGAAAAGTGGGTCAAGTAAGTAAAAGTTTAGAAGACTACAATGGATTAGCGCTTTCAATTGGTGTTGGCGAATGGCCTTTAATCCAACAAGCTACTTTAAGCATATGGAAAACGCAAGCAGAAATGATCGATTATGCCTATAAAAATGAAAAGCATAAAGAGGTTGTTCGTTTAACAAGAAAGCTCAAATGGTATAAAGAAGAACTATTTGCACGATTTATACCTTATAAATTTTTAGGTAAGTGGAATGGAAAAGATGTTGAGAATTTCTTAGAGTCCTAATTATATTTTTCAAATCTTATTTTAATGTAATAAATGGGTTTAAATAAACTCTTATTTTGACAATACCTTTTGTTATCTAAATACTATTTCTTGAGATTGAGTTTTAACTTTTTTATATTTTTTGTAACTTTTTTAAAATTATGCCGTACAATAATTCGAACACTTTAAAAGTAAAGGAGACAAATTAAATGAGACAGCTCAAAATCACCAAGCAGGTAACCAATCGTGAAACTGCTTCCTTAGACAAGTACCTTCAAGAAATTGGAAAAGTTGACTTAATTACTGCTGATGAAGAAGTAGAATTAGCTCAGAAGATTAAAGCTGGAGACCAACGTGCGTTAGAGAAATTGACAAAAGCCAATTTACGTTTCGTGGTTTCGGTAGCCAAACAATACCAAAATCAAGGATTAACACTTCCCGATTTAATTAATGAAGGAAATTTAGGTTTGATTAAAGCGGCACAACGTTTTGATGAAACTCGTGGTTTTAAATTCATATCCTACGCCGTTTGGTGGATTCGTCAATCGATTCTTCAAGCGCTTGCAGAACAATCTCGTATCGTTCGTTTGCCATTAAATAAAATTGGTTCTATTAATAAAATTAACAAGATGTATGCTTTGTTAGAGCAATCTAACGAACGTCCACCTTCTGCTGAAGAAATTGCAAAAGAATTAGATATGACTGTTAATGATGTAAAAGAGTCTATGAAAAACTCCGGTCGTCATTTGTCCATGGACGCGCCTCTTGTGGAAGGAGAAGATTCAAATCTCTACGATGTTTTACGTTCGGGCGAGTCTCCTAATCCAGATAGAGAATTAATTCACGAATCATTGCGTACTGAAATTGAGCGTTCATTAGAAACCTTAACTCCAAGAGAAGCAGATGTAGTTCGTTTGTATTTTGGTTTAGGCGATCAACACCCAATGACATTAGAAGAAATTGGAGAAACGTTTGATTTAACTCGTGAGCGTGTGCGTCAAATTAAAGAAAAAGCAATCCGCAGATTAAAACATACATCTAGAAGTAAAATATTAAAAACATATTTAGGGTAATTATAGTCATAAAGTCTAATGTCATAATGTCAAAACTCCGAAATACTTTCGGAGTTTTATTTTTTTAACCTGAACTTGTTTGAGGTTCTTTAGTCAATTTGTAATATTAATGGCGTGCCCTTTCAGGTCAGGCTTTCCGCAATACGAAGTACTTGCTCCAAACCTTCACGAAATCTCTGCTAAAATTCAAAACAAACTTTCTTTGCGAACTTTGCGTAATAACTTTGTGAACTTTGCCGTTAAAATTTTACTTTTGCTTAAACAACACACAACATGAAAAATACACTTATTGCCCCTTCCATACTCGCTGCCGATTTTGCCAATCTGCAACGCGATATCGAAATGATAAATAACAGTGAAGCCGATTGGTTTCATGTTGATATTATGGATGGTGTTTTTGTTCCGAATATTTCTTTCGGAATGCCGGTTTTAGAAGCGATTACTAAACATGCAAAAAAAACCGTTGATGTTCACTTAATGATAGTTGACCCTGATAGATATATCAAAACTTTTGCGGCATTAGGTTCAAATATTTTAACCGTTCACTATGAAGCTTGCAATCATTTACACAGAACTTTACAAGCTATAAAAGCTGAAGGCATGAAAGCCGGCGTTGCACTTAATCCTCATACCAATATTGATTTATTAGAAGATGTCATAAATGATATTGATATGGTTTGCATTATGAGTGTCAACCCTGGTTTTGGTGGACAGTCTTTTATTGAAAATACGTATTCCAAAATTGAAAAACTAAAAGCATTAATTACCAAAAAAAACGCTTCAACATTAATTGAAATTGACGGAGGTGTTACTGATAAAAATGCTGCCCAGTTAGTAAAAGCTGGTGCAGATGTACTTGTTGCAGGAAATTTTGTTTTTAAAGCTGTAAATACAACAAAAACAATCAGCGATTTAAAACAGTTGACAAGTTTCTAAACATATATTAGCGGGATTGA
>CANKLK010000031.1 GCA_947482805.1 Flavobacteriaceae bacterium | reverse complement strand
AGAGAACAGTATAATGTATTGCGAATTTTACGTGGTCAAAAAGGTTGTCCAGCTAATTTGAGCGTCATTCAAGAGCGAATGTTATCCAAAAATAGCAACACTACTCGACTAATTGATAAATTGTTGCTTAAAAATTATGTAACGCGTGAAGTTTGCCCTAATAATCGAAGAAAAATAGAGGTGTTGATTACGCAAAAAGGCTTAGAAATATTATGTAAACTTGATCCTATTGTAATGGAGCACGAGCAGTTTTTTGCCAACAATTTGACTCAACAAGAATTAAAACAATTGAATAATTTACTAGAAAAATATCGAACAATTAATAAATAACTATGAGCAATTTTATTACAAACGCAAATTGGCGTTATGCAACCAAAAAATTTGATGCTACAAAAAAAATATCAAAACAAGATTTAGAAACTTTAAAAGAAGCCATTCGTTTATCAGCTTCTTCTTTTGGTTTACAACCATACAGAGTTTTAATTATCGAAAATCCAGAATTAAGAGCAAGATTACAACCTGCAGCTTGGGGACAATCACAAATAGTAGATGCTTCACAATTGATTGTCTTTGCTAACATAAACAATTTTGGAGAAACTGAAATTGATGCAAGTATAGCCAATACAACTGAAACAAGAGGATTGCCTACCGATGCATTAAAAGGATATGGTGACTTTATGAAATCTAAAATAGTTGTATTGCCAGAAGATGTTAGAAATACTTGGGCATCAAAACAAACGTATTTAGCCCTAGGAAATTTAATGAACGCCGCATCCGAATTAAAAATTGACGTTACACCAATGGAAGGTTTTGAACCTGCTCAAGTTAATGAAATTCTAGGTTTAGGAAAACTTGGACTAAACGCAACTTTACTAGCAACTATTGGATACCGTCACGAAGAAGACGCTACTCAGCATTATGCAAAAGTGCGTAAATCAAATGAAGAATTATTTATCAATTTATAATCAATAACTAAATATTAAAACAATGGAAAATTTAAAAACAATCGCAATGGGTTTATTAGTAGCTTTTGGTACAACAGTGGCTACAGCACAAACAAAAAAAATTAACACTGAAAAAAGTACTATTAACTGGGTTGGTAAAAAAGTAACTGGTGAACATAGTGGTACAGTAAATTTAAAAGAAGGAAATTTAATTTTCAAAGATGGTAAAGTTGCTGGTGGAAATTTCACCGTAGATATGACATCTATATCTACTACTGATTTGTCTGGTGATTGGAAAACAAAATTAGATGTTCATTTAAAAGATGATGAGTTTTTTGGAACTGTAAAAAATCCTAATGCCACTTTAGTATTCAAAAAAATTGCTACAAAAGCAAACGGTGTTTACACAATAACTGGTGATTTAACGATAAAAGGAATTACGAATCCGGTAACTTTTGATTTGGCAGTAAAAGGAAATACAGCTTCAACGGTTGTAAAAATAGACCGAACTAAATATGATATCAAACATGGCTCAAAAAGCTTCTTTGAAAGTATTGGAGACAAAGCTATCAATGATGATTTTGACTTAACTGTAAACCTACAGTTCTAGTAAGGGAATTGCTGCTATAAAAAACCTCGGAAAGAAATTTTTGAGGATTTTTTACTTTTTGTTTGGAAATTAAAAACACATCCCTATATTTGTTTAATTCTAAATCTAAATGAAAAACATATTAAATAATACTTGGTGGTGGAATAGTTTACGTCAGTCGTCGTGAAATAGTCCATTATTGATATCATTAATTCAAATAATATAAAAGACTTGTCATTCACGACAGGTCTTTTTTCATTTTAATAACTTTTATTATGCAACAGTTTCAATTACATACACAGCACAAACAAATTCTTGCCGACACGATTACACCGGTGAGCATTTATCTCAAAATCAGAGATAAGTTTCCCAATAGCATTTTACTCGAAAGTAGCGACTATCACACTGCAGATAACAGCTTTTCCTATATCTGTTGCAATCCAATCGCTTCAATAAAAATCGAAAATAATTGCATTGTGAGTTGGTTTCCTGATGGGACTTCTGAAAAAATTGCCATTTCCACTGCTATGAATGTCCCGAAAGTGATTGAAAAATTTGCCTCCAAATTCAAACCCGAAAACAACAACTTCAAATTCATCAATAACGGTTTGTTTGGATATATCAATTACGATGCGGTACAGTATTTCGAAACGATTTCCATCCAAAAAAGAACCGACGATTTAGCGATTCCCGATTTGTATTACGCGGTTTACCAAAATATTATCGCCATTAATCATTTCAAAAACGAAGCTTACATCTTTTGCCACAGCATTGACAACACCAATAATATCATGGAAATTGAGCAGTTATTGCAAACGAAAACTTTTGCGAGTTACCGTTTTTCCAAAGAAGGAAATTCGGTTTCTAATCTGACTGATGCCGAATTTAAATCGAATGTAGGGTTAGCCAAAAAACATTGTCATCGTGGTGATGTTTTCCAATTGGTTTTATCAAGACGATTTTCACAAGCGTTTAAAGGTGATGAATTCAATGTCTATCGTGCTTTACGCAATATCAATCCTTCACCCTATTTGTTCTTTTTTGATTATGGTAATTTCAAGATTTTTGGATCTTCGCCCGAAGCGCAACTCGTAATATCAAATAAACATGCAGAAATTCATCCCATTGCCGGAACTTTTAAACGAACAGGAAACGACGAACATGATGCCGAATTAGCCAAAAAATTAGCTGAAGATACTAAAGAAAACAGCGAACACGTTATGCTGGTTGACTTGGCACGAAATGATTTAAGCCGGAATTGTACCGAAGTAAAAGTCGAAAAATACAAAGAAGTACAGTTCTTTTCGCATGTCATTCATTTGGTTTCAAAAGTGACCGGAAAACTAAACGGAAGTTCGATGAAATTGGTTGCCAATACATTTCCTGCCGGAACATTAAGCGGTGCCCCAAAACACAAAGCAATGCAACTCATTGAAGAAATCGAAAATACCAACCGGACTTTTTATGGTGGAGCAATTGGTTTCATGGATTTTGAAGGTAATTTTAATCATGCAATTATGATCCGAACGTTTTTATCCAAAAATCATCAATTGCATTATCAGGCTGGCGCCGGAATCGTAGAAAGTTCTTCGGAAGAAAGCGAAATGCAAGAAGTATATAATAAGTTAGGAGCACTAAACAAAGCACTCGAATTAGCAGAAACAATTTAATATATGAAAAAAATAGCGGTCATAGACAATTACGATAGTTTTACATACAACTTTGTTCATTATTTAGAAGATTTGAACGCAAAGGTAACCGTATTCAGAAATGATGAATTTGATTTGGAAGAATTACAAGCTTTTGACAAAATTCTACTGTCTCCTGGACCAGGAATACCGGATGAAGCAGGTTTACTTAAAGCTGTAATTGCCAAATATGCTGAAAGTAAAAGTATTCTTGGCATTTGTCTCGGTCAGCAAGCCATCGGCGAAGTTTTTGGCGGAAGCCTTATAAATCTTGATAAAGTATATCACGGTGTTGCGACAAAAGTTATTCAAGCTGTTACTGATGAAACTTTATTCAATGGTTTGCCAAATGATTTTGATGTCGGCCGTTATCATTCCTGGGTTGTTGCCAATGCTGATTTTCCAACTGTTCTAGAAATCACATCAAGAGATGAGAACGGACAAATTATGTCATTACGCCACAAAACACTTGATGTTAAAGGTGTGCAATTCCATCCAGAAAGCGTATTGACGCCATTTGGTAAACAAATTTTAGAAAACTGGGTTAATGATTAGTGTTCAGTATTCAGCCGCAGTATTCAGTAAAAATGAAAAAATGAAAACAATTTTAAACCGATTAATAAATCACGAAACGCTTTCGAATGCGGAAGCTAAAGATGTTTTGGTCAATATTTCCTCTGGGCAATATAATCCTAGTCAAATCGCTTCGTTTTTGACTGTGTATATGATGCGGAACATTACCATTGAAGAACTTTCCGGTTTTCGGGAAGCACTTTTGGAACTTTGTATTCCTGTAGATTTTTCAGGTTACAATACTATTGATTTATGTGGAACTGGTGGAGATGGAAAAGATACGTTCAACATTTCAACACTAGCATCATTTGTAGTTGCAGGTTCTGGAATTCACGTAGCTAAGCACGGAAATTATGGCGTTTCTTCTATTTCAGGTTCGAGCAATGTGATGGAAACGTTAGGCGTTAAATTCAGTAATGAAAAAGATTTTTTAGCAAAATGTATGGGCGAAGCTAATATTGCCATACTTCACGCACCATTATTTCATCCCGCTATGAAGAATGTTGGACCAATTCGGAAAGAATTAGGTGTTAAAACCTTTTTCAATATGCTTGGACCAATGGTAAATCCGTCGTTTCCAAAGAATCAATTGGTTGGAGTTTTTAGTTTGGAATTAGCGCGTATGTATGCCTATTTGTATCAAAATACAAATGTGAATTATACGATTCTCCATGCTTTGGACGGTTATGATGAAATTTCACTGACTTCTGATACCAAAATGATTACCAAAAACTCCGAAAGTATTGTCAATGCTGATGATTACAAATTATCAAAATTGTATTTTGAAGATATTAAAGGTGGAGAAACCATTGAAGAATCAGTTCAGATTTTTATGAATATCATTTCCGGAAAAGGAACCGATGCGCAACAAAATGTGGTTTGTGCCAATGCAGCGCTAGCGATTTCAACAGTTGAGAATTCTTCAATAATCGATGCTTTTACGAAAGCCAAAGAAAGTCTACAATCGGGAAGCGCCTTAAAAAAATTACAAAAACTGCAACAAATCAGCCAGAACGCATGAATATTTTAGATCAAATAATCGCCAGTAAAAAGAAAGAAATCGCTTTGAAGAAAAGCATAGTTTCAGTTGCACAGTTGGAAAAATCTGATTTGTTCAACAAAAAAACGAATTCTTTGAGTAAATCCATTATCAATTCACCATTCGGAATTATAGCTGAACACAAACGCCGATCACCTTCAAAGGCTACAATTAACAATAGTTTTGCTGTAGAAGATGTTGCGAAAGGTTACGAAAATGCTGGAGCTTCAGGGATTTCTGTTTTAACCGATATGAAGTATTTTGGCGGTTCGTTGGAAGATTTGCTTTTGGCAAGAGCTTCTGTTCGAATTCCGCTATTACGAAAAGAATTTATTGTTGACGAATATCAGTTATTGGAAGCCAAAGCCTTTGGTGCCGATGCTATTTTACTGATTGCATCAGTTTTAACCAAGGAAGAAATAAAACAGCTTTCCGAGTTTGCGCAATCCTTAGCGTTAGAAGTTTTACTGGAAGTTCACAATCAAGAAGAATTAGATAAAAGTAGTATGCCAAGCTTAGATTTAATTGGCGTCAACAATCGGAATCTAAAAACCTTTGAAGTGAGTTTGCAGAACAGTATTGATTTGATAAATCATATTCCGAATGATTTTGTAAAGATTTCTGAAAGCGGAATAACCACAACGAACGACATAAAATTACTGAGAAGTCATGGTTTTCAGGGCTTTTTGATTGGTGAAAGTTTTATGAAAACTGACAATCCGGGAAAAAGTCTAGAACAATTTATCAATGAACTAAAAAGATAATGGCAATTAAAATTAAAATATGCGGAATGAAGTTTTCAGAAAACATCAATGAAATTGCTTCTTTGCAACCTGATTATTTGGGTTTTATTTTCTATGAAAAGTCGCTGCGTAATTTTGAAAACAATATTCCAAAATTAGCTGAATCAATTCAAAAAGTTGGAGTTTTTGTCGATGCTACTTTGGAAACAATTCAAGAAAAAGTAAAAAAATATGAATTAGATTTTGTCCAATTACACGGGAATGAAAGTTCTGAATTCTGTCATTTGCTACAGCAAAATAAATTTAAAGTGATAAAGGCATTTAGTGTTGATAACCTATTTAATTTTATTGCTTTAAATAAATATAATAATTATTGTGAATACTTTCTTTTCGATACCAAAGGAACCAATTATGGCGGTAATGGTTATACTTTCGATTGGTCCGTTTTAGAAAAGTATCATTTAGACAAACCTTACTTTCTAAGCGGTGGCATTGGCACAGAAAATTCAGACGAAGTAAAATCGTTTCTAACAAAAGAATATTCCAAAAATTGCATTGCTATTGACTGTAATAGTAAATTGGAACTATCACCCGGATTAAAATCAACAGAAAAAACAAAACAGCTTATAAACGCTTTTAAAGAATAAATTATGAAAACGAGTTACAACGTAGATGAAAATGGATTTTATGGCGAATTTGGCGGTGCATTCATTCCAGAAATGCTCTATCCGAATGTGGAGGAATTGCGTCAACAGTATTTATCAATAATAACCGAACCTTCTTTTCATGACGAATTTCATTCCCTTTTGAAAGAATACGTCGGCAGACCAACGCCATTATACTTCGCTAAGCGGTTATCGGAACAGTTCAAAACCAAGATCTATTTGAAACGTGAAGACTTATGCCATACGGGCGCACACAAAATCAATAATACGATTGGTCAAATTTTATTAGCCAAAAGATTAGGTAAAACCAGAATCATAGCCGAAACCGGTGCCGGTCAACATGGCGTAGCAACCGCAACCGTTTGTGCGCTGATGGGTTTGCAATGCATTGTATACATGGGTGAAATAGATATTGAACGCCAGGCTCCAAATGTTGCCCGAATGAAAATGCTTGGCGCTGAAGTTCGTCCGGCAACTTCTGGATCTAAAACCCTTAAAGACGCAACGAATGAAGCTATTCGCGATTGGATTAATAATCCAATTGATACATTTTACATCATTGGATCTGTAGTTGGACCTCATCCTTATCCTGATATGGTGGCGCGGTTCCAAAGTGTGATTTCTGAAGAAATTCAGAAGCAACTTTTAGAACATGAAAACATAGAAAACCCAGACTATGTAATTGCTTGCGTCGGTGGAGGAAGCAATGCTGCTGGAGCTTTCTATCATTTTTTAGATAATGAAAATGTAAACCTCATTGCCGTTGAAGCTGCCGGAAAAGGAGTTAATTCAGGAGAAAGTGCCGCAACTTCTATTCTTGGGAAAATTGGCGTTATTCATGGAAGCAAGACGCTTTTGATGCAAACTCAGGACGGACAAATCACTGAGCCCTACTCTATTTCAGCAGGTTTGGACTATCCTGGAGTTGGCCCAATGCATTCACATTTATTTCAGACAAAAAGAGCCGAATTTATTGCAATTACAGATGATGACGCAATGAAAGCTGGAATTGAATTAGCAAAGACAGAAGGTATTATTCCGGCAATTGAAACTTCGCATGCATTCGCAGTTTTACATCAAAAGAAATTCAAGCCGGAAGATATTGTTGTGATTAATTTATCCGGTCGTGGCGATAAAGATTTGAATACATATATCAATTATTTCAACTTATAAAAATGAATAGAATTCAAAACAAATTATCAGAAAATAAAAAAATACTATCTATCTATTTTTCAGCAGGTTTTCCTAATTTAAACGATACTAAAAGTTTAATAGAAAACTTAGCTAAAAATAAAGTTGATATGATTGAAATCGGACTGCCTTTTAGCGATCCATTAGCCGACGGACCAACCATTCAGGCAAGCTCGACACAAGCTTTAAAAAACGGCATGAGCACTGAGTACCTATTTGAGCAACTAAGTGACATCAGACAGACTGTTGAAATTCCGTTAATCATTATGGGTTATTTCAATCCTCTTTTGCAATTTGGCGTAGAGGAATTTTTGAAAAAATGTCAGGAAACCAGTATTGACGGTTTAATAATTCCGGATTTGCCATTAGAAATTTACCTTTCAGAATACAAACTACTCTTTAAAAACTATGGCATTGCTATGATTTTCTTAATCACGCCACATACTTCGGAGGAACGAATTCGATTGATTGACGAAAATTCTAATGCATTCATTTATATGGTGAGCAGTTCTAGTGTAACGGGAAGCAGAGACAGTTTTGACGAAAATCAATTGAAATATTTTGAAAGAATTGCAGCCATGAATTTAAAAAATCCGCAAATAATTGGCTTCGGAATTAGCAACAAAACCACTCTTCAGCAAGCTACAAAACACCAAAAAGGGGCTATCATTGGAAGTAGTTTTATTCAATTTATTGCTAACAATCCAATTTCTAACATTTCTGCTTTTATCGAAAATTTACTTTAGTAAATTATGTTTATAAAATTGATATTTAATGTATTAAATATTTAACATAGAATTTATCTATGATGGATTTCTGGTGATTTTAATAAATTTAATTATCATCCTAATCAACTAGTTATTAACAATTTGCATGTTTTTTGAAAACAATTTATTAAATTTGATTTGTCACTATCAAAATAGCATTTATTAAATCAATAATTTATGGGGATTTTCAATACTCACGAGAAAAAAGTAATCACCGAACTTCGCAAGAAAAGCGAAGCTGTATGTAATGACATCAGTAAAGAAATTAAAGAACATCTTGATGATTTAAAAACTGATTATGAAGAAAACAAAATAGTCATAAAAGAGTTCAATGATTTTGTTAGTGAATTAGAAACCAAACTTTCTCCTCAAGATATAGAAAAACTTCACTGTTTTTCTTCCCGATTATATAAAGTAAAACGTTGTGCCAAAAAAGGGGTTGAAGCGATGAGAGAATTATCGAGAAATCAAAAAAAGGCAACAAATGAAACTTTAAGAGAATATCAAGAATATCTTTACGTCTAAATTATCTAGTAAATACAAGCGAATTCCCTTTACTCAAGTTTGCATCAAAAGCATATCCTTCATAATTAAACCCCTTTAAGTCGTCAATAGTTTCTGCATTGGTATCAATGATAAAACGAACCATCATGCCTCTCGCCTTTTTGGCAAAGAAACTAATCATCTTTAATTTTCCGTCTTTGTAGTCTTTAAATTCGGGAGTAATTACCGGAACTTTCAATGCTTTTATATCAATCACACTAAAATATTCATTGCTTGCCAAGTTGATAAACAATTCGCCCTTTTCCAATTCGTCGTTTAGTGATTGGGTAATGGTTTTTTTCCAAAATTCATATAGATTTTTGTTTTTACCTATTGGCAATGAAGTGCCCATTTCCAATCGATAAGCCTGCATTAAATCTAATGGTTTAAGCAAACCATACAAGCCTGAAAGAATTCGGAGTTTGTTCTGTAAAACAGCTAATTTATCGTTAGCCAAGCCATAAACATCCAAACCGGTATAGACATCACCATCAAAAGCATAAATAGCTTGTCTTGCGTTTTCCATTGTAAAAGGTGGCTTCCATTCTTGATTGCGATGCCAATTGAGTTCGGCTAACTTTTCAGAAATATCCATTAACTCTGAGAGTTCATTTGGTTTTTTCTTTTTTAAGGTATTTTGTATAGTAGTTGCTTGTTTTAAGAATTGTGGTTCTGTATAATTTATAGTTGGCAACTGTTTTTCGAAATTCAACGATTTGGCTGGAGATATAACGATTTTCATTTAATGTGTATTTGAATTCCAAAAATACAAATTCAATATAGAAAACAATAAGCAAGAAAATAATAATTGATTTAAATTTAAATTAAAGAGATAGTAATCTATTTTGCATTGATAGCTAACTATTTTTTTATTTAGTACAAATTCCTATTTTAGTGGCTTAATACTTAAACTTATGAAACTACTAGGAATTGGCTCCAGAATAAATCACGCCGAATATGGCAAAGGTGTTGTAACGAATGTATCTTCCATAGAATATTGGGTAACTTTTATTGATGGAGGACTAGAAACTATTGCAATTGACAGTGAATTTGAAGTAATAGAAGCCGCTGAAAATGAAGTTGATACAATTAGTTTATATGATGTAGAACAAAGTTTACTTTCCATCCTGAAAAAATGGAATGGACTTGGAGAACCCGTAGCTATTGGCGACAAATGGAAAGGTGGCAATATGAAATTAGTTCCGGGACAAGCCGGATTAGCACATAAAGACGTACCGATAGATGTGTTCTTTCATAAAATTGTAATGCTTCGTGACCGCTTGCGTGTGATGGAACAGAAAATAAATGCCAGCAATTTAGAAGAAATAGAAAAAGTTGAATTACAACAATACATTACCCGTATTTATGGTAGTTTAACTACTTTCAATATTCTCTTTAAATCTCAGAATGATTATTTTGTAGGTGAAAAAACAAAATAAACTTTTACAATTGAAGTGTTATCAAAGGTAATAATTTGAGTACTTTTATAGTTCAAAAAAGAAAAAATCATGAAAAAAATAATAATCGTTTTTAGCATTATTGGGATTTTGATACTAAGTTGTAAAAGCTCAACTTCAAATGAAAAGAGTAAAACAATAAATATCACTTTTGAATCTAAAAGTGGCAGCAAAGTTAATGGCACTGCTACTTTCTCAGAAAAAAAGGGCTCAGTTACTTTAACCGCCAATTTTACAGGTTTAAAACCTGGTGAACATGCAATACATATCCATGAAAAAGCAGATTGTTCTGCTGCAGATGCTACTTCTGCAGGTGGACATTGGAATCCCACTTTTAAAAAACACGGGCGTTGGACAGATGCCGAGCACCACAAAGGCGATATGGATAATTTTTATGCCAATGCTGATGGAAACGCTACCGTATTATTTAAAACCAATGAATGGTGCGTAGGCTGTGGAGATGAAACCAAAGACATTATTGGTAAAGCTGTAATTGTTCATGAAAAAGCCGATGACTATACTACACAACCAACAGGAAATGCTGGCGCAAGAGTGGCTTGTTCCGCTATAATTAAATAGACTTATCATATGATAAACCCATCAGCATTTGGCTGGATAGATAAGTTTTTTATTGAACAAAAAACTAGTGATCAAATTTTTATGGTTTCAGAAGAAGAGTTTTACCTTCAAACCAGAGCCACAGGTTTTATTTTTGGCCATATTATAAGTTTTGATACTGTTAATCCAATACCATTAAAACAAAGACTTGCTGAAGAGATTTCAAAAATTGGAATGCTCAATACTTTATATAAAATGTATTGCTTGGTCAAACAAGATACAGATAAAGATAAATTCATAAGTGAAGCTGTTTGCTTTTACAATTTGTTGACTCCAAAAGGATTTAACCCATTACAGAAAATGCTTCCTAGCAGTTCTGATTCAAGTAAACTTGAAAAAATAATTCACGACAGAGTACAAACAAATGAAGATTTATTTAGCAAAAACTTTTCGCATGTAATTACCAATGCCCTACTCTTTATAGATGTTTTAGCTTTCAAAAAATATCTTGAAAAAGGTTCGCTTCCTGAAAAATATTTTAATAAGATTGAAGATATTGTTATTAGCATTATTTCACTTTCGTTGAAATCTAAAACCGGAATTTCAGTTCATGATGATTTGTTACAAAAACTTTTTGAATCTTCTGTTCGGTATACTAAGTTTTCAGACAAACAAATTAAATCTATTGAAGATATTGATTTAAGTAACCTTGAAAATGATTTAGAAAAATTTTATGTAATCGATTTGGCTGGAATAAGTTTATGGAGTGATGAAAAAGTAGAAAATGAAGAACGGTATTTCTTGTTCAAGTTGGGCGAAAAACTTAATATAAGCGAACGTTTCATTATCGAAAGCATTGATTTTGTTAACGATTTTATCATAAAATATAAAAACGAAATCCCTTATTTCAATAATTCTAATCCAGTAAAAAACTTCTATGATCATACAACTGAAAGTGTAGTAGTATTATTAAACAGAAACAAAAAAAGATTGGTCAAAGAATTGTCACAAAGCAAAGAACTGATGCAACTGTTAGCAAAATCAACTCATAAGGAATTGGATAAAGATGAAAAGAAAAAAATCAAGGTCCAGCTACTTGACATCTGTAAAACGGTCCCGTCATTGACTATTTTTCTTCTACCTGGCGGAAGTTTGCTATTGCCAATTCTGATAAAATTCATTCCACAGTTATTACCATCAGCTTTTAATGAGAACGAAGAAAGAGATCCAACTCCATAGAACATGTAATAAAAATCGCCCAAAGGCGATGTTAATTTTAAAACTTTAACCGATAGACTTCATCCAAATCTTTATTGGAACTAATGTTCACTTTTAAATCGGTTACGTATCCTGAATTCAAACCATAAACCCAACCATGTAAAGTAAGCTCCTGCCCGCTTCTCCACGCTGACTGAACTATAGATGTTTTAGATAAATCAAAAACCTGCTCTTTTGCATTAATTTCTACAAAAGCATTAAAACGATCATCTTCATTGATAATAGAATCTAGATATTGGTCATGCAAACGGTACACATCTTTGATGTGTCGAATCCAGTTGTCAATAATTCCGATAGAATCATTTCCCATAGCGGCTTTTACGCCACCACAACCATAATGTCCACAAACAATTACGTGCTTTACTTTTAAAATATTTACAGCATAATCCAAAACGCTTAACATATTCATATCAGAATGAACAACCATATTGGCAATGTTTCTGTGTACAAAAACTTCGCCCGGCTTGGCACCTATAATCTCATTCGCAGGAACACGGCTGTCAGAACAACCAATCCATAACAATGGTGGCGTTTGACCTTTGGCTAAATCTTTGAAATAATTTGGGTCTTTTTCTAAAGTTCTTTCAACCCATTCTTTATTGTTGTCTAGTATTTTTTTATAAAAGTCGCTCATTGAAAATTAATTAGTTTCTCTTCTCTTTGTTGGTATATAATTCAAATATATAAAATATAAAAACCATTAACCACAATTTTTACTAGCATGTGATTAATGGCAATAACTAATCAAGTTAATTTTTATTTTTATTCAGCTAGGGTGAAATTTGGATTTAATGAATCATTTATAAATTCAACATCATTATAAAAATTTACTTCACCTGTTTCAATATTATGCATAGCGCCAACAATTCCTATTTCACCTTTTGCAATCATTTGCTCAAGTACATAACTACGCTCAATAATATTTTTCACACTTCGTTTCACATTAATTTCTGCGACGTTTTCAACAAAAGTAGCGTTACTGGCATTTCGTTCTTCCTTGGTTTCTATCTCTTGATAAACTGCTGGTTGAATCTTAGATAACAATTCTGTTAAATTCCCCATTTCTACATGATCACATGCTCCTTTTACCGCACCGCATTTACTGTGTCCAAGCACTATAATTAATCTTGAGCCGGCTACTTTACAGGCAAATTCCATACTACCTAAAATATCCGTATTAACAATATTTCCTGCAATTCTAACAGAAAAAATATCCCCTAGTCCTTGATCAAAAATTAATTCAGCCGATGTTCTACTGTCTATACAACTCAAAATTATAGCAAATGGCCATTGCCCATCTCGAGTATCATTAACTTGCTCGAGTAAATTCCTGTGTGCTTTTAAGTTGTTTATAAATCTAGTATTTCCTTCTTTTAATATTTCTAAAGCTTTTCTCGGGGTAATAGAAGCTTGCATCTCTTTATTTAAAGTTTTCATATTTTAGTTTTTTAATCATTAAATTTTTCGTCTATAATTTCTCTATTCACGGTTTTCCTTTTCATCACATCATAATAATGTTCAATGCTAACCTTGTTTGGAGATTCAACATTGTTCTCAAGCTGATAAGCGTTTTTAAAACCTTTTAGCTTTACTTTAATATTTTCATCTTTGGCTCTGACAGTTTTAAACTCACGAATCAAATCCAAAATATCATGAGCAATATAAACCGTATCTTCTGCATTGATAATCACTTTGGAGTTCTCTGGAATAGCCATCAGCGTTGATTTAATAGCTGCTTTGTTCAAAAAAGAAACTTCCTGAGCCAAATCAATATGAATGACATCGCCGTCGGCATATTCTTCTTTTCTGAAGTTGTAAGCACGTTTTAGATTTCCTTTCAAAACAAAAATGATACTTATTACAATACCTAATGCGACACCTTTTAACAAATCGGTAAAGACAACACCTAAAAAAGTGGCAATAAATGGTACAAACTGATATTTTCCTCTTTTCCAAAAATGTATAATTACTTTAGGATTAGCCAATTTATATCCCACCAACAGTAAAACGGCTGCTAATGTTGCTAATGGAATTTTGTTAAGAATAATAGGAATTGCTAGAACACTAATCAATAATAGCAGTCCGTGAATAATGGCTGACATTTTAGATTTTGCTCCAGCTGCATTATTTGCTGAAGTTCTTACAACAACAGAAGTCATTGGCAATCCACCTATAAAACCACTTAATATATTCCCAATTCCTTGAGCCTTTAATTCCACATTGGTATCGGTGTAACGCTTTTGAGCATCCATTCTGTCAGCAGCTTCAATACATAAAAGTGTCTCAATTGAAGCCACAACAGCAATAGTAATCCCAACAATCCAAACTTTAGAATTAGATAGTGCTGAAAAATCAGGAGTTATAATAATATTTTTAAATTCTTCTAGTGAAGTTGGTACTGGCAAACTAACCAAATGTTCTTTTAAAATAGCGAAATTACTGCTGGATTGAATAAAAAACTCATTTAAAATTATACTTACTATTACGGCGACTAATGCTGGTGGAATCAACTTTATCTTTTTTAAGAATTCCACTTTATTCCATAAAATCAAGATGGCTAATGAAACAAGTGTAATTAAAATTGAGCCCAATTGAATATGGTTAAATATTTGAAATAATTCTGAAAAAGTATTCTGACCGTCACTTTGAAAAAAAGCTTCGTCACCTACAAAATCGGGATCATAACCAAAAGCATGTGGAATTTGCTTTAAAATTATAATAACTCCAATTCCTGCTAACATTCCTTCAATAACATTGGTTGGAAAATAATTGGAAATACTTCCAGCTTTTATAAAACCCAATAGCAGTTGCATAACACCTGCTAAAACAACGGCTGTTAAAAAAATGTTGAATGCTCCCAAATCGGTTATAGCTGTTAAAACTATAGCCGTTAAGCCAGCGGCTGGACCCGAAACACTAATATGGGATTTGCTCAAATACCCAACAACGATTCCGCCCACAACACCAGCTATAATTCCCGAAAAAAGTGGTGCGCCAGAAGCCAAAGCGATACCTAAACACAATGGAAGCGCCACTAAAAACACCACTAAACCTGATGCGAAATCAGATTTAAGGTTTGCAAAAAGATTGATTTTTTTTGTCATTACCTAAAAATTAATTTAATATGAATATTGTTTCGCTAAAGCGAAAAAAATTATACAGTTGTATTAAACTAATTTGGGCGGAGGAATGAAGATTTCCTCTGCTATATTATCATGACGTGTTAAATTTTCAAAAATAATTATAGAATTTTGACGCCCAACTGTATCCAAAAATGGATAGTCAAAAGTCTGCCTTAAATCGGCTTTTATTTCTTTAAGATCGTTGTGGTTTTCTTCTTCGGCAAAACTGTAGAACATTGATATATCTGTATTCTGTTCTATCAACGTAACAATAGTTGGCGTTGTGAGAAACGTTACAAATACAAATAATATGATTTTTGCAATTAACTTCATATCGCAAAATTAGCTTTTCATTTTACAAAACAAAATTCTATTATATCTTTTTTAACATTCATTAACTATAAATTAAACTTATAGGTTTTATATTTGTATCAAATTTTATTATATAATGACAATTACTCAATTAAAATATGTACTCGCTGTTGCTGAACACAAAAACTTTACTCTTGCTGCCGAAAAGTGTTTTGTTACCCAACCAACATTAAGTATGCAAATTCAAAAAATTGAAGAAGAGTTAGGTATTCAGATTTTTGACAGAACTAAGAAACCAATACAGCTTACCGAAATTGGACAAAAAATAGTCAATCAATCCAAGAATATTGTTAACGAAGCGGATAGAATTCAGGATATTGTAGACCAGCAAAAAGGATTCATTGGCGGTGAATTTCGTTTAGGAATCATTCCAACAATAATGCCTACATTATTACCAATGTTCCTAAATAATTTCATCAAAAAATACCCAAAAGTTAAATTGATTATTGAAGAGTTGAATACTGACGAAATTATTCATCGACTTAAAAATGGTCACCTAGACGCAGCTATAGCAGCAACACCATTAGAAGAAGAGAAAATAAAAGAAGTTGTTTTATATTTCGAACCTTTTGTGGCTTACATTCCCGAAGGTCACAGTACATTTCAAAAAAAGGAAATTGAAATCGATGACTTAAATATTGATGAAATCTTATTACTTCAAGACGGACATTGTTTTAGAGACGGTATTTTAAATTTATGCAAAAATACAACTGCGAACGAAAAATCACATTTCCAAATTGAAAGCGGAAGTTTTGAAACCTTAATTAAACTTGCCGATGAAGGTTTGGGAACAACACTTCTTCCTTATTTACATACGCTGGATTTAAAAGAAAATGATAAGGTTAAATTACGTCATTTTAAAGAACCAAAACCAGCAAGAGAAGTTAGTTTAATTTTTCCGAAAAACGAATTGAAAATTCATATAATAGACGCCTTGAGAAGTACTATAGCCGGAGTAGTAAAAGGTGCTATTGTATTTCAGAATGTACAAATCATAAGTCCACTTCAAAAAAAATAAGGAGCTTTTGCACAAACTCCTTATTTTCTTTCTGCTAACTAACTACAGACAAACATTGTTTTAATTCGGGATGCGCACTCGTAAAGAATTGCAACCACTTTTTTAATTGTTCAACCTCATAAGGCAATAAATTTTTAATAGCCTTTTTTAATTCTTTTGTAAAAAGAACAGGATCGAAACTTACTCTTTCGAGTACAGATTTAGTGTAATCATAAATCATTCTAGGCATATTGGTTAAGATTTGGGGTTATCTTATTGTAAGAACGCTTAGTAAAAGTATAATATAAAAAGTTATCAAACAAAAAAATACGCTAAAAAATATCGTTAAAACACTATTTTAATCGTTAAAGTACATTTATTTATATTATTTTTAAGTTTTAACTTACTTTAATATTATGATGTAATAACTCATAAAGCCATTATTGTATTTTAGGTTTATCAGCTGTATAATAAAATAACCAATTGATTAAATTTTTCCCATGATACATCGTATTAGAATAAAATAGTAAATAAGAAACTATTAAGTTATTAGTTTCCCCAACTCCTAAATAAAAAAAGGAACCGTTTAAGTTCCTTTAGTTTTTATTTATCATTAATGAGCAACATGCAATGTTGCAGTTCTGGTTTTTCTTTAATAAATTTTGAAAGCCATAATACTAATTCTTCTAACTCATAAGGTAATAAAACCTTACATGCTTTTTCAAGTTCTTTGCAGAAAAGGGAGACATCGAAACTCACTCTTTTCAAAACATT
>CANKLK010000030.1 GCA_947482805.1 Flavobacteriaceae bacterium | reverse complement strand
TAATATTAGGAATTGACCCAGGAACCACCATTATGGGATTTGGGTTGATAAAAGTTGTGAACAAGAAAATGGAATTTATTCAGTTAAACGAATTGATTTTAAGTAAATATGATGATCATTACACCAAACTAAAAGTCATTTTCGAACGAACTATTGAATTAATAGAAACGCATCATCCTGACGAAATTGCAATAGAAGCGCCTTTTTTCGGAAAGAATGTACAATCAATGCTCAAACTTGGAAGAGCGCAAGGTGTTGCCATGGCTGCTGGTTTGTCACGTCAAATACCAATTACCGAATACGAACCCAAGAAAATAAAAATGGCTATTACTGGCAACGGAAATGCCAGCAAAGAACAAGTAGCCAAAATGCTGCAACAGCTTTTAGGGTTGAAAGAATTACCAAAAAATCTCGATTCAACAGATGGATTAGCCGCAGCGGTTTGCCACTTTTTCAACTCAGGAAAAACCGTAGGCGAAAAAAGTTATACGGGTTGGGATGCTTTTGTAAAACAGAATGAGCAACGTGTTAAAAAATAGTTTGCAGTCGCAGTCGCAGTTTGCAGTACTGTTGACTGAGACTGAGACTGAATACTAAAAAATGAGCGGCATCTACATCCATATTCCTTTCTGCAAACAAGCTTGTCATTACTGTGACTTCCATTTTTCGACTTCATTAAAGAAAAAAGATGAGATGGTTTTGGCTTTGGCTAACGAAATGGAGCTGCGCGCAATTGAATTCAAAGATGAGGTTGTCGAAACGATTTATTTTGGAGGCGGAACGCCTTCTATATTGGAGATTCAGGATTTAAGATTTTTGATTGATGAAGTCTATCGAAATTATACTGTTTCAGAAAATCCGGAAATCACGGTTGAAGCCAATCCAGATGACTTAACAGAAACTCGAATAACGGAATTATCGCATAACCGAATCAACCGCTTAAGCATCGGAATCCAATCATTTTTTGAAGATGATTTAAAGCTGATGAACCGTGCTCATAATTCAGCAGAAGCCAAAAAATGTCTTGAAATTGCCACAAAATATTTTGATAATATTTCCATCGATTTGATTTATGGAGTGCCAAATATGTCAAATGAAAAATGGTTGCAAAACATAGAAACTGCATTATCATTTAACGTGCCGCACATTTCGAGTTACGCTTTGACAGTCGAGCCCAAAACGGCATTGCATACCTTTATCCAAAAAGGAATTATTCCGCCACCCGATGATGAAGTGGCGCAGGAGCATTTTCATTTGCTGGTTGACAAGCTCGAAGAAAACGGATTCATTCATTATGAGTTGTCTAATTTTGGAAAGTCAACTTATCTCTCCAAAAACAATTCGAGTTATTGGTTAGGGGAAAAATACATCGGAATTGGACCTTCAGCCCACAGTTACAATGGAATTTCCAGAAGTTGGAATATTTCAAACAATACGCTTTATTTAAAATCAATTTCTGAAAACATTTTGCCATCGGAAACAGAAACCTTAACCAAAACGGATCGATATAATGAGTATGTAATGACAGGTTTGAGAACTATTTGGGGCATTTCTTTAGACAGAATTGAAACCGAATTTGGGAAAACATATTTGGATTATTTAAATAAACAATCCTACAACTATATCGAAGATCATTTGCTTTTTGTAGATGACAATATTTTGCGAACGACTAAAATCGGTAAGTTTTTGAGTGACGGAATTGCAAGTGATTTGTTCATGCTGAACTAGTTTCAGCATCTTTTCAATTTATAGCGATTATGATAAAAGGATTCACATATATTTTAACAAACAAGAATTTCACTGTCGTTTATGTTGGAGCCACAAAAGATTTGAAATCTAGAATAGATTGTCATAGAAATGGGACTGGAGCAGTTTTCACTAAAAAGTATAATGCTACAAATTTAATTTATTTTGAAGAGTTTGATGATTTTCATGATGCATTTGCTAGAGAAAAACAACTTAAAAATTGGCACAATGAATGGAAATGGAATTTAGTAAAAGTTTCCAATCCAGAATTAAAAGATTTATATTTGGAGTTGTAATAGCGTCTTACTAGATGAGATGCTGAAACAAGTTCAGCATAAATGAAAGCAAAAATCCAAAACTTCGAAATCGACTTGTCAAAGCCGCTTGATATTTCTATTCCATTATCAAATACCGATGCCAATCCGATTGCGTGGTATATTGAAAAACCGACAATTGAACCGGTAAAATTTGGTAATTGGATTGGAAAAGTTTCTGAAGGAAGCTCGACTAATTTCAATAATATTTTCTTCAATCCACACGGACACGGAACTCATACAGAATGTCTGGGACATATTACACGCGAATTTTACAGCATCAATCAATGTTTAAAACAGTTTTTCTTTACAGCTGAATTGATTTCGATTGAACCAGAGAACATAAATGGAGATAAGATTATAACCAAAGAACAAATTGAAAAAGGGTTGAGCGGTAAAACTCCAGAAGCGATTATCATTAGAACGTTGCCAAATTCAGAAACCAAAAAGCATACAAACTATTCCAAAACGAATCCACCATACATATTAGAAAAAGCTGCGACTTTCATTCGCGAAAGCGGTATTAAACATTTGCTAATTGATTTACCAAGTGTCGACAGGGAAGAAGATGAAGGAAGATTATTGGCTCACAAAGCCTTTTGGAATGTTAAAGATGTTAATAATCTCAATGAAGATGCACGATTGGATTGTACCATTACTGAAATGATTTTTGTAGATGATAGCGTCAAAGACGGAAGCTATATTTTGAATTTACAAATGGCACCGTTTGAAAACGATGCTTCACCAAGCAAACCGGTATTATTTAAGATTGAAGATTATTGATTTCAGTTTCGGAAGTTCAAAAATCAGCAATCGTTAATCTTCAATCAACAATCAATATGATAACCGTTTCCACCGATAAAAGCAAACTGAATGTTCCGTTTATTCAAAACTTTTTGAAGGATATTTATTGGGCAGCCGCCAGGACAATTGATGAAGTGCAGACTACAATTGATGCATCGTTCTGTTTCGGAATTTATGAGGATGAGGATCAAATTGGTTTTGCTCGGGTTGTTACGGATTATGTTGTTTTTGCTTATCTGATGGATGTGTTTATTGATGAGAAACATCGCGGAAAAGGATATTCTTCCATCTTGATTGATACAATGATGAAAGAACCTCAATTGCAGCAAGTCAAAATTTGGCGTTTAGCCACTTCTGACGCGCATTTTTTATATGAAAAATTTGATTTTTCCCCTTTGGCTCATCCCGAAAAAATGATGGAGAAAATTAAATAGTATTCAGTTTTTAGTCGCAGTTGACAGCTTCTGCGACTAAAAACTGTGACTGAAAACTAAAACACATGAACATTCAACAACTCTACGAATTTTGTTTATCCAAAAAAGCGGTAACTGAACATTTCCCTTTTGATGAAGATACTTTGGTTTTTAAAGTTGGTGGTAAAATGTTTTGTCTTACTTCACTAAAGGAATGGGAAAAAGGAACACCGTCACTAAACCTCAAAGGAGAACCTGAAAATAATGCAGAATTTAGCGCACAATTTGAAGCCATAAATCCAGGATACCACATGAGTAGAATACATTGGATAACCGTTGATTTTAATAGTGACGTTTCTGATAAAATGATGTGCGAATTAATCAATAATTCCTATGGTTTGGTATATAAGAGTTTAACTAAAAAGTTACGTGACGAAATAGAGAAAAGTTAAAAGGGAAAAGGCACTAGTTGAAGAAATTTCTAACTAGTGCCTCTTCACTTAAACTCTGTTTTTTAGTTGCATATAGGCCAGCCAATCTAAATAAATTTCTTTATTTAGTTGGTGTTGTTGCTGGTTTTACATCTTCTTTTTTCTTTTTGTTGAACAAGCCATTGAGTAAATCTTTAGCCTGTGTTTTCACATCTGGTTTTGGTGTCGACGTTTTGGAAGTGTCCTTTGGTTTAGTGTTATTTTGGATAATATTTCCGAGTGCCGAAGTGCCTTGTTGTATCAATTTGTCTTTTTGTTGTTTCACCAAGTTAGTGACCAAAGTGGTTGTAGCTTGTTTAACATCAGTAGTAATATTTGGATTTTTAAAATTGCCGGTAAGAATAGCATTTATAGGAATCGTTTCAAATTTTTTGGCGTCTGTAGGTGTTAATTTTCCGATTAAATTATTGATTTCTGTTCCCAAATATTTAGACGGAACATCTAATTTCACATTATAGTTCATCAATTGGTCAAAACCATGCGACCCGCCTATCGTAGCTTTGATGTCTTGGTATTTGATGTCGAAGGGTTTTACGTTTACTTTTCCGTCTTTAAAAGTTAATGCGGCCTTTAAATCATTAAGATTTAATTTTTTCAAATCCACAAAACCTAACTTGTTATCCAAAGCGGTTAATAAAGTCGAGTTACTTGAATTCACTGTGGTTGAAAGCAATTGTCCCATTAAATCTCCCGTAATGCTTTTCAAATCGGGCGTCATTTCTTTGTCGTTCAGATTCCCAGAAACTTTGATTTTCGAATTCAGTTTTCCGTTAATTACTCCAGCTATTGGAGCAATTTTTTTCATCATGTCCAACTGTGTAAAAGTTTGAGCAATATCAACACCATTTAATTCTAAATCCATATTAAATTTGGATATTTTTTCTTTGGTAGACACCTCACCATTAAACGTAATCAAGCCGCCAAAAATATCAGTTTTGCCATTCTCCAAAGTAGCTTTTTGATCTTTGATAATTACCTTGCCGGAAACGTTTTTCAAAACTAAATTATCATACAAAACCGTGTTTGCCTTTGCAGTCAAAGAACAATTCAAAAACGCCGGAATTTTCATGGCTTCATTTGCTTTGGTTTGTTTTTTAGCATCCGTTTTCGAAGTCATAAAATCGCTTACCGCCAATTGATTCGAATTCAAATTAAAGTTCCCTTTCAATTCCTGATTTTTAAACACAAAACCATATAAATTTTCCAAAACTCCAGTTACAACCAAATCTGTTTTTCCGGTTGTTGCATTAAATTGTTTTAAGTTCACGCGACTTGGGTCAAAAGATACTGAAGCTCTGCTGATTTTCATGGTTTTACCATCTTCATCTGTATAATTAAAACCTGTTAAGTCTATAGTTCCTGCATTTCGGATTCGTGCATAATCACTTTTTTCTACCGATTGCATATCGAATGCTGTCGTTACATCGGCTTTTAGAATTCCGGTTAACGGTTTGTCCAATTTTATAGGATATGCTTTTGTCAGATTAGCCAAATTGATAGTTCCGTTTAGAGCAGCATTCACCAAAGCATTTTCAGAAATGTTTTTAATATTCGCTTTGGCATTGAAAACGTCCTGATCAATTTGGAACGACAATTTATCCAAGTTCACATAAGTGTCATTCATCACTCCGGTTTCGTTGATGATTTTGGTGTCGATTATAATGTTTTTGACTGATTTTGACAGATTCGGATATTGAAATGACGCATTGTTTGATGCAATTTTGACATTGAATTTTGGTACAGAAGTATCTGAATACAATCCTTTCGCAAAACCGGCAACGGTAAAATCGCCACTGGTTTTTACCTCTTTTAAATTGCTCGAATATTGCGCGGGAATTAATCCCAAGAAGTTTTTGAACGAAGAAGTTGGTGTTTTAAATGTCAAATCATATTGTTGTCCGTCATCGACCAATTGGATGAAACCGTCAAATTCTAAAGGTAATTCATTGATTTTGGCTTTATTTTCTTTGAAAGTATATTTGCTTTTATCTAAGTCAATTCCAAGAACGGCATCTAGAGAAATCCCAACATTTTTCATGTAATTCACTTTATCCATATCCAAAGAAACTTTGGCGGTGGATTTAGTTGTCAAATCCAATTTTGAAGAGGTAAAATCGCCAGTACCTTCATGATTGATGCTGTCTAAAACCATTTTTATTTTTGACTTTTCATCATAGTATTTAAACTTGAAATTTTCTACGGAATAGTCTTTTATCTTTAACGATAGCGGTTTGCTTTTTTCATCTTCGATATTATTTTTATCTTTTAAAGCAATATCATAATTGCCAATTCCATCTTTGTTAAAGATGATATTTATTAAACCATTCTTGGATGAAATCCCATCGATATTAATAGGTTCGTTATCGCCTTTAAACAATTCTTTGATTGACATTTTTAGATTTAATTCGTCAAAAGCTACTAAAGTATCTCCCTCAAACGGTGCTTTGTTGATTATTGAAAGTTTTTCAATTGAAACACTAGCATTGGGAAAATTTCTAAATAAACTCAAATCGGCATCGGCGAAAGCCACTTTAGCGTCTACTTTTTCATTAATGGAAGTTAAAATTTTAGCTTTGATTTGATCTTTAAAGAAATACGGAATTGCAAATGCCGATATGACTAACAGTAACAAAACAATTCCAATGATTTTTAAGATTTTCTTTAACATGATGTGATAGATTTAGTTACGCTTGCACATAACAAAAATAAAGCCTTTTACTTAAAAAGCGGTTACTATTTGTAGAAGTTTTATGATTTTTAGTTCTCAGTAATTGTTGAGAAATTGTTATTAACAGTCGGTTGTTTTTGGCATTATTCTAAAATAGTTTTAGTTAATTTGTGTTTACATGAAAAAGCAGCATCAAGTCATTTTATCGTTAGGGAGCAATCAAGGCAATCGTCTAGAAAATATTGTCCGTTGCATTGATAATTTGCACAAAGAGATTGGTACAATAATTAGAGTTTCCAAGCTTTATGAAACACCTTCATGGGGTTTTGAGAGTGAGAAATTCTACAATTGTGCGGTGATTATCAATACACATAAATCAGCACATCAAGTTTTGGAAGAATGCCTTTTGCTCGAAGAAGCTTTGGGAAGAGTACGCGAAGAGGCAAAAGGGTATCATGCGCGTATCATTGATATTGATGTGATAACTTTTGATGAAGAAATTATCGCTTCCGAGAAACTGCAGGTACCTCATCCGGAAATGCAAAACCGTTTGTTTGTTTTGCTACCGATGCAGGATTTGAATTTAGACTGGCGTCATCCTATTTTACAAAAATATTTGCATGAATTATTGATTCTTTCGGAAGATAAAAGCAATTGCAAAGTCATTCAAAATCTTGAAATCCCAATTGCCAGATTAAAACTCGATCATTTTAACTATATCGCTATTGAAGGGAATATCGGTGCTGGAAAAACTACGTTGACAAATAAATTAGCTGAAGATTTTAATGCTAAATCGGTTCTTGAGCGTTTTGCAGACAATCCTTTTTTACCCAAATTCTACGAAGACCAAAACCGTTATGCTTTTCCGCTTGAAATGTCATTTTTAGCAGACAGATACCAGCAAACTTCTGATGATTTGGCGCAATTTGATTTGTTTAAAGATTTTATTGTAGCCGATTATCATATTTTTAAATCCTTGATTTTTGCTAAAGTTACGCTTGCCGAAGATGAGTTTCGTTTGTATAAAACCATGTTTGATATTATTTACAAAGAAATGCCAAAGCCTGATTTGTATATTTATTTGTATCAAACCACAGAGCGCCTTTTGGAAAACATCATAGAAAGAGGAAGAACTTATGAGCAGGAAATTCCGGCAGAATATCTTGAAAAAATAAATAATGGTTATTTGGATTATATCAAATCGCAAACAAATTTAAACATTTTGATTATTGATGTGACCAATAGAGATTTTCAGAATAATCAAGAAGATTATGTTTATATTTTAGATGAAATTCAGAATAAGATTTCAGGTTAGTACTTCATTTTCTGAAACAAATCCCAAACTACAATCCCGGCACTCACCGAAATATTCAAAGAATGTTTGCTGCCTAATTGGGGGATTTCAATGGTTCCGTCACAAAGTTCAATAGCTTTTTGGGAGACGCCGTACACTTCGTTTCCAAAAACCAAGGCATATTTTTTATTTTTATCCATTTTGAAATCCTGAAGAAAGATTGCATTTTCAACTTGTTCAATGGCAAAAACGGAAATCCTTTCTTTTTTAAGATTTTCAATTACTTCTAAAATATCTTTTTGATATTCCCATGTAACCGTTTCGGTAGCGCCAAGTGCTGTTTTGTGAATTTCTTTATTGGGGGGAATTGCCGTTATGCCACACAAATATATTTTTTCAATTAAAAAAGCATCAGCAGTTCGAAATACAGAACCAATATTATGGAGACTTCGTATATCATCCAGTATAATTATTATTGGTGTTTTATCGGCTTCTTTGAAGTCCGCAATTGATTTACGTTCTAATTCTTTATTTTCAAGCTTGCGCATCTTTTTTATCTTATAAAATTGCTTTGCCATTTCAGCTAAAGCTTCGAGTCAACCCTCGCTGGTATATGGCAAAGATATTCAAAAAAAAATCCCGTCTCGTATTTTACATTGAGACGGGATTTTCTTGAATTATAATTAAGTAAAATTAGCTTTTTGTTGGAGCTGCTGGTTCAGCAGGTTTTTTATTTGGATCAGGTAAAACAGTTCCTTTAATGGTAACTACTTTAGTTTCTTGTCCTACAGCATTTGATTTAATAGTTACTGTTTTAGTAAATGGACCTTCTCTATTTGTGTCATATTTTACACCAATAGTCCCTTTAGCACCAGGAGCAATATCTCCTTCTGGTTTAGTAGGAACCGTACAACCACATGAACCTTGAGTGCTTTCAATTTTTAGTGGTTTATTTCCATTGTTTACAAAAACAAATTCTCTGTTTCCATCAGCATTGTGAGGAATTGTTCCGAAATCGATAGTTTCGTTTTCGAAAACCATTCCGGGTCCGTCAACTTTTTGAGTTTCAACTTTAACTGGAGCATCAGCTTTTTTTGCAGCTTTTTTTGCAGTTTGCGCATTGCTAGTTGCAACACCAAATACAGTTATTGCAGCCAATAAAATAATTTTTTTCATTTTTTATAGTATTTTAGTTTCTGGGGTAAATCTATTTAAAAATTTTAAATCCCCTCTTTTTTTTGTCTTAAGGTTAAATTAATTTTTTTTAGAATGGCTAAATCATTCTAAAATATTTAAATTCGCTTTCACTAAAATTAAATCTAAAACTATTGGCAGCCAAAGAAAATTCGACGAAAGAAACCCCTTTAATGAAGCAATACAACGAGATAAAAAGAAAATATCCCGATGCGTGTTTGTTGTTTAGAGTAGGTGATTTTTACGAAACCTTTGGGGAAGATGCTATTCGGGCATCTAAAATACTTGGAATTGTTTTAACCAAACGTAGTGCAGGTTCAGAAACCGAAACGGCTTTAGCGGGTTTTCCACATCATTCTTTAAATACCTATTTGCCAAAATTGGTAAAAGCCGGACTTCGGGTTGCGATTTGTGATCAACTTGAAGATCCAAAAATGACTAAAACGATTGTCAAGCGTGGCGTAACAGAATTGGTTACGCCAGGAGTTTCTATGAACGATGAGGTTTTGCAATCGAAATCAAATAATTTTTTGGCTTCGGTTTATTTTGGAAAAAAGCAATTAGGCGTTTCGTTTTTAGATGTTTCGACTGGAGAATTTTTAACGGCTCAAGGCAATGAGGAATATATAGACAAACTGTTGCAGAATTTTAGTCCAAGTGAAATTTTAATTCAAAAAAATAACCGCAATCAATTCAAAGAACTATTCGGAGAAAGATTCAATGTTTTTTATCTCGAAGATTGGGTTTATAAAGAAGATTATGCACTTGAAACGTTAAACAATCATTTTCAAACCAAATCCTTAAAAGGTTTTGGAATTGAAGAATTGTTCGATGGCATTATAGCTTCAGGAGCAATTTTGTTTTATTTATCAGAAACACAACATAATAAAGTTCAGCACATCACCAATATTCAAAGAATCGCAGAAGATGCCTATGTTTGGATGGATCGATTTACTATTCGGAATTTAGAATTGTATCACAGTCATTCTCAAAATGCGGTTACACTTTTGGATGTAATTGACAAAACACTTTCGCCAATGGGGTCCAGGTTGTTGAAACGCTGGTTAGCATTGCCATTGAAGGATATTCACAAAATTAGAGGTCGACACGAAGTTGTTTCATATTTAAAGGAAAATTTAGAAATTCTTCAGAAAATACAATACCAAATCAAGCAAATTTCCGATTTGGAACGTTTGATTTCTAAAGTTGCAACCGGGAAAATTTCTCCTCGAGAAGTTGTTTATCTGAAAGAATCATTAGATGCGATAATTCCAATAAAAACGATTGCTTTAGAAAGTAAACAAGAAGCTGTTCGGGTTATTGGAGATAGTTTGCATTCGTGTGATTTGCTTCGTGAAAAAATAAAAACCACTTTAAATCAAGATGCGCCAGTAGCTATTGCAAAAGGAAATGCTATTGCAAATGGTGTTCATGTTGAATTAGACGAATTGCGAAATATTGCTTTTTCTGGGAAAGAATATTTAGAAGGCATTGAAAAGCGAGAATCAGAAGCAACGGGAATTTCATCGTTGAAGATTTCTTTTAATAATGTTTTTGGCTATTATATTGAAGTTCGAAACACACATAAAGATAAAGTTCCTGTTGAGTGGATTAGAAAGCAAACTTTAGTAAATGCAGAACGTTATATTACAGAAGAATTAAAAGAATACGAGACTAAAATCCTTGGAGCAGAAGAAAAAATACATCAAATAGAAAGTCAATTATTTGAACAATTGGTTAGTTGGATTGCAACTTATATTAAACAAGTTCAACTGAATGCCAATTTAATAGGGCAATTAGATTGCCTGATTTCATTTGCACAATTAGCCATAGAAAATGATTATGTGTGTCCAACTCTTGATGAAACATTCGAGTTGGAAATCACAAATGGGCGTCATCCGGTTATTGAAAAACAATTGCCTGTTGGTGTTCCTTATGTTCCCAATGATGTTTTCTTAGATAGAGAATCACAACAACTTATTATGATTACGGGACCAAACATGTCTGGGAAGTCTGCAATTTTGAGACAAACGGCATTGATTGTTTTGTTAGCCCAAATGGGAAGTTTTGTTCCGGCTGAGAAAGTCAGAATGGGAATTGTAGATAAAATTTTCACACGAGTAGGAGCAAGCGATAATATTTCTATGGGCGAATCTACTTTTATGGTGGAGATGAATGAAACCGCTTCAATTTTGAATAATATTTCAGATAGGAGTTTGGTATTGTTAGACGAAATTGGTCGAGGAACGAGTACGTATGATGGTATCTCTATAGCTTGGGCAATTGCTGAGTTCTTGCATGAAAATCCGGCCAGCCCCAAAACACTATTTGCTACGCATTATCACGAATTGAACGAAATGAGTGAGTTGTTGCCAAGAATTAAAAATTATAATGTTTCGGTAAAAGAGTTAAAAGATACTGTTCTCTTTATCAGAAAGTTGGTTGCCGGAGGAAGTGCTCATAGTTTTGGTATTCATGTGGCAAAAATGGCCGGAATGCCACAAATGGTAATTCAGAAAGCTCAGAAAATTTTAAAGAAGTTAGAAAAAAACCATTCTGGTGAATCATTAAGAGGCATAAAATCGGTTAAGGATGGCTCGAGCCTTAAAGGCGAACAGGCTCAGCAAATGCAGCTGAATATTTTCAATCTAGATGATCCTTTATTGGAAGAAATACGAGAAGACATAATGAATTTAGACATCAATACTTTGACGCCAATTGAAGCTTTGATGAAATTAAATGAATTAAAGCGTATACTGCAGAAAAAATAAATGTGGCTATTGAATTGTGTTTATCAATTGGTTAGGATTTAACAAACTTTTTTCAAAAAAAACGTTTGTATTATTCATTTTTAATATTACATTTGCATCCGCAATACAGCATAAGTATTGCTGTTCTAACAAATAATGTTAATGCGAAAATAGCTCAGTTGGTAGAGCGCGACCTTGCCAAGGTCGAGGTCGCGGGTTCGAGCCCCGTTTTTCGCTCAACTACTTATAATGCTCGAGTGGTGAAATTGGTAGACACGCTGGACTTAAAATCCAGTGAACAGCAATGTTCGTGCGGGTTCAAGTCCCGCCTTGAGTACAAAAGCCTCTAACTTTTCAGTTAGAGGCTTTTTATTTCTGGTTTAAAAAGTCAAAAAAATTTGTTTTAAAGTCAGTTTATAAGATTGAATAATTAAATAATTTAATTAGTGTTTATTTTAATTATGGTTTTTCAATTTCTTTTTCTTCTTTTTCTTTCTCTTTTTTTAAAATTTCAAAGTAATATTTTTTCAATTTTTCTTCTTTTTTTATTTCTCTGTTAATGTTAGATATCCATTTTAAAAATAAAGCTACTAGAATACAAAAAAATATTGAAATTATAATTTCATAAATGGTCATATTTGATATTTTGATTCAAAGATTTAAAAAATATAAATTTTACAACTCTTATTTTTTTATTGAGATAGATGTTTTTTTAGCAAAATATAATTAAAAAAGAAAGCCATCGCTTTAAGGCTGATGGCTTTAAATCTTAAAAAATAATTAGTTATCTAATTATTTTCCAGCTGGAGCAGCAGCTGGAGCAGCTTCAGCAGCAGCAGCAGTGTCAACAGCAGCAGCAGCAGTGTCAACAGCAGCAGCAGCAGTGTCTACAGCCTCAACAGCAGTTGTATCAGCAGCAGCAGCGTCTGTAGCCTCAGCTTGTTTACAAGATACTACAGTTAATGTAGCGATAACAGCTAAACTTAAAAATACTTTTTTCATCTTACTTAATATAAAAGGTTAATTATTAATTCGAGGCAAAGATATAAATTTTTTAATAGGTTAAAATAATTTTTTATTTTTTTTTAAAAAACCTATATTTCACTTCGGGCTCTGATTATCAACAATCATGCCAAAACTTAAATTAATGTTAAAATTCACATTTTCTTTTTTGGAGCAATGATTTTCAACTCCTTTATTAAGTTATCAGCTCCTGCAAATTTATCAATGATAAATAATACATAGCGAATATCAACCATTATATTTCTGCAGATTTCAGGTGAATAATAAATATCACTCATTGTTCCTTCCCAAACTCTATCAAAGTTTAATCCGATTAAGTTCCCGTTTGCATCAAGCGCTGGACTACCTGAATTTCCTCCAGTGGTGTGGTTAGTTGCTATAAAAGCAACAGGTATTTTTCCTTTTGAAGCATAAATACCATAATCTTTTGAGTTGTATAAATCAATTAGTTTTTTAGGAACATCAAATTCATAATCGCCAGGAACGTATTTTTCCATTACACCATCGAGATAGGTGAAAGGTTCGTAAGTAATGGCGTCATTTGGTTTATATCCTTTTACTTTTCCATAAGTTACACGAAGGGTGCTATTAGCATCAGGGAAAATTCTATCATTAGGAAATAATTCTAAAATAGCTTTCATGTAGTTTCTTTGTGTAGCAATATTTTTTAAATTAAGTTCATCATATTTCGGCAATATATTTTTCGTGTAAGCATCAGCCATTGCTTTTAATATTTGATATCCTTTGTCTGCATTTATTTTTTCAATTACGGTTTTGGAGTCACCTTCTAATAAACTTCTAAAATCTTCTAACTTTGTTAATTTGGTATTAGTGTAAATATCATTTGTCAGTTGAGAAGCATTCAGGTTATTCAATTCATTTGGTAAAAATTGGCTTGGTAATCTTTTGGCATAAATAGCAATTAACTGTTCAAACACATTTTTATCAACCATGGCGTTATAATCTTTATAGAAATCGACAATTCCATTAGATAAATTGTTTTTTCTATCTGTAAATGCTTGTTCGCCTTTAGTTTTTAAAATTTGTTCTAATTGATATAAACGATAGCTGTTTTGAAGTAATTCAGAATTACGTAAGACTACTTCGGCAAATAAATCTCTCGCTAAGGCAAAGTCTTTTATTTCGCTATAATTTTTTTCAAAATCACTAATTATGTTTCCATATTCTGCTTGCTTTCCGGCTAAAATAACTTTTTCTTGAAAGGACGCTTCAAATTTTTGTTTTACAGTAATGGCATTAGACTTTTTCAAACCTTTGGTTTCTCCAATCCATTTTTTCCAATAATTAGCCACAGCAGCATATTTTGAAGCATATTGGATTTTTATAGTATTGTCTTTTCTCATAAATCCATCTTGCACTTTCAAGGCAGCATCTCGCACTTCAATTTTAACTGGATTTAATGTATTTACAATTTGATCAACTGCAATTGCAGGAAGATATTCTTGAGTTCTTCCCGGATATCCCATAACCATAGTAAAATCATTTTCTTTAATTCCATTTATAGAAATAGGGAAGAAGTGTTTTGGTTTATAAGGGACGTTGTCTTTTGAATATTCTGCAGGGCGATTATTTTTGTCTGCATAAATTCTAAATAATGAAAAATCACCCGTATGTCTTGGCCAAACCCAATTATCTGTATCAGAGCCAAATTTACCAATAGAACTAGGTGGCGCACCTACAAGTCGAACATCTTTATAGTTTTCAATTACAAAAAGAAGGTATTGATTTCCATCATAAAATGTTCGTATGCTGTTTTCTTGCCAAGCTTCTTTTGGCAAAGTTTTGTTTAAAAAACTTATATTCTCTTGAATTTTTTTCTGTTTTTCAGCTTCATTAGCCAAAGTTCCTGTTCCTTCTAAAACTTTTGTAGTAACATCTTCAATTCGGATGATGAAAGTTACATACAAGTCTTTGTTTGGCAATTCTTCTTCCATTTTATAGGCCCAAAAACCATAGGTTAAATAATCGTTTTCTACTGTTGAATGACTTTGAATATTGTCAAAGCCACAGTGATGATTAGTTAAAATAAGTCCTTTGTCTGAAATAACTTCTGCAGTACAGCCGCCATCAAATTGAGGAACCGCGTCTTTTAAACTAGATTTGTTAACCGAATAAATATCTTCGGCAGAAATCTTCATGCCTAATTTTTTCATTTCGCTTTCGTTCATTCCTTTTAACAAGGAAGGAATCCACATACCGCCTTGTTGGGCGGAAACTTGAGTAAAAACAAATAAAATGAGTAGTTTTAAAAATTTCATAGTATAAATTATTGATAGAAAGAATCAGTTAGTATTTTCTTTATTTGTTATAAATATGTTTTAAAATAACCGCTGTCGCGCCTTTATTCATCTGCACAAAAGTACTGCAAATATGTCCTTTTTCTAATCGAATATCTTCATTGGAAATCAAATTAGAAAAAGTATCATTAAGTTCATTTTGGTCTGCAATAGATATGCAGCCTTCCTGATGAACTAAAGCAACAGCTTCAGCAAAATGAGAATAATTTGGTCCTACAATAATCGGAATTCCAAATGACGCAGGTTCAAGGATATTATGAACACCAGGATTTCCGAAACCACCGCCAACATAAGCTATATCAGCATAGCTATAAATTTTGGTCAGAATCCCAATGGTGTCAACGATTAAAACATCATAACTAGATAAATCCGTGTTTTCTTTTTCAGAAAACAAAATGGTTTTTTTAGTAATAGAATTTTTCAATTCCTGAATTTGTTCCACTTTAATATTATGCGGTGCAATGATGAATTTTACTTTCATATTAGTTTGATTGATATAATTTACCAATAAACTTTCATCTTTTGGCCAAGAACTTCCAATAACAATTGTAATTGTATTGTTTTTAAATTGCTTTATAAAATCCAAAGAATTGTCTCTTTCTAAAATCGAAATTACGCGATCAAATCTTGTGTCCCCGGATATTTTAACATTATTGAAACCAAGTTTTTGAAGTAACAATTTTGAACTTTCATTTTGCACAAAAAAGTAATCAAACGTTTTTAATGCATTTCTGTAAAATCCACCATACCATTGGAAAAAAGCCTGATTTTCTCTAAAAATTCCGGAAATCAAATAGGTTTTGATATTTAGCTTCTTTAATTCGTTCAAATGATTGGGCCAGTATTCATATTTGATAAAGAAAACTAAATCGGGATGAACAAGTTTTAAGAATTTTTGTGCATTTGATTTGGTGTCCAAAGGCAAATAAACAGTAACATCAGCAATACTATTATTTTTGCGAACTTCATAACCAGAAGGTGAAAAGAAAGTAACCACAATTTTATGATTTGGGAATTCTTTTTTGATTTTTTCCATTACGGGCAAACCTTGTTCAAATTCGCCTAACGAAGCTGCATGAAACCATATCGATTTATCAGAAGAACTGATTTTGCTTTCCAATGATTGAAAAACAGTCTTTCTTCCCTCAACAAAAAGTTTAATTTTAGGACTGAAAAGCGCTAACAATTTCACTATTTGTGAAGCAAAAATCATTAAAAAATTGTACAGAAAAAGCATCCTCAAAAATTTGTTGTGCTAAAATACGTTTCTTTTATAGAATAGGATATTCTACTTCAGAATTTCTTACTTTTGTGGCTCAAATTTCATAAGTATGAAAAAAATACAAATGGTTGACCTAAAAAGTCAATACGAAAAAATTAAATCTACTGTTGATGCTTCAATTCAAGAAGTTTTAGATACTACAACTTATATTAACGGACCAAAAGTTCATGAATTCCAAAAAAATCTTGAGGAATATTTGGACGTAAAGCATGTTATTCCATGTGCCAACGGAACCGATGCGTTGCAAATTGCCATGATGGGATTGGGATTACAACCTGGCGATGAGGTGATTACTGCCGATTTTACATTTGCCGCCACAGTTGAAGTAATTGCTTTGTTGCAATTAACCCCAGTTTTGGTTGATGTTGATATCGTAAACATGAATATTTCTATAGATGCGATTAAGAAAGCAATAACTCCAAAAACCAAAGCAATTGTTCCTGTGCACCTGTTCGGAAGAGCAGCCAATATGGAAGCGATTATGAGAATTGCCAATGAACATAATTTATATGTAATTGAAGATAATGCGCAAGCCATTGGAGCAAATTGTAAATTTTCAGATGGCACAAAAAAGAAAGCAGGAACGATAGGTCACGTATCGTCAACCTCATTTTTTCCATCAAAAAATTTAGGTTGTTATGGTGATGGTGGAGCAATATTCACCAATGATGACACTCTAGCGCACACTATTCGAGGAATTGTAAATCACGGAATGTACGTTCGTTACCATCATGATGTGGTTGGCGTAAACTCTCGTTTAGATAGTATTCAAGCTGCAGTTTTGAATGCAAAATTACCATTATTGGATAGTTACAATAAAGTCAGACAAAATGCGGCACGCAAATATTCATCTGCTTTTGAAGGACACAAAAATATAATTGCTCCAAGTATTTGTGATATCTGTGATTGCCACGTTTTTCATCAATATACTTTACGAATTATTGATGCTGACAGAAATGCTTTAATGGAACATTTATTAGCCAAGGGAATTCCATGTGCTATTTATTATCCAATTCCGTTGCATTCACAAAAAGCATATGTAGATTCAAGATATAAAGAAGAAGATTTTCCGGTTACAAATCAATTGGTGAAAGAAGTAATATCATTACCAATGCACACTGAATTGGATGACGAGCAAATAAAATTTATTACAGATAGCGTTTTAGAGTTTTTAAAATAAGAAAATAGAAAATAGAAAATAGAGAAAAGACATAAGCGCTAAAATCTATATTCTATATTCTATGTTCTATTATCTCAAAAAAAATGAAAATACTAGTAACAGGCGGTTTAGGATTTATAGGTTCACACACAGTGGTTGAATTACAAAATGAAGGTTTTGAAGTAGTAGCAGTTGATAATCTTTCCAATTCTTCTATTGAAGTTCTTGACGGAATTGAGAAAATTACAAGCAAAAAGCCAATTTTTGAAAAGATTGATTTAAGAGAAAAATCAGCTGTCCAAAATTTCTTCAAAAAGCATCAAGATATTTCAGGCGTAATTCATTTTGCGGCCTCAAAAGCGGTTGGTGAAAGCATTGAAAATCCCTTATTGTATTATGAAAATAATATTAATTCACTAGTTTATGTTCTTCAAGAACTGGCAAATTTACCACAAGCTAATTTTATTTTCAGTTCGTCTT
>CANKLK010000029.1 GCA_947482805.1 Flavobacteriaceae bacterium | reverse complement strand
GCATCCTTATGTTTCAGGAAATAAATTCAGAAAATTAAAGTACAATTTGGAGCAGGCCAAAAGTGAAAACAAAAAAACACTTTTGACTTTTGGTGGCGCTTTCTCCAATCATATATTGGCAGTTGCAGCATCAGGGAAAGAACAAGGATATAAAACCATCGGAATTATTCGCGGTGAAGAGTTGAAAGATAAGATAGCTGAAAATCCAACCCTGAAAAAAGCTCAAGATTTAGGAATGGTTTTTGAGTTCGTGGACCGGGAAATTTTTAGAGAAAAAAGCAGTCCAAAATTTATCCAACAATTAGTAGAAAAATTTGAAGATTTTTATTTGATTCCCGAAGGAGGAACCAATGATTTAGCGGTAAAAGGCTGTGAAGAAATTTTAACAGCAACCGATGAAAAGTTCGATTATATTTGTTGCGCCGTTGGAACCGGAGGAACTATTTCAGGACTAATAAATTGTTCAAAAAACAGTCAACAAGTTTTGGGTTTTCCAGCACTAAAGGGTGATTTTTTAAGAGAAGATATTTGTAAATTTGTTTCCAAGTCAAATTGGGATTTGATTACAGATTATCATTTTGGAGGTTATGCAAAAGTTTCAGAAGAATTGATATTGTTTATTAACGACTTTTATCAAAAACATAAAGTCCCGTTAGACCCAATTTATTCCGGAAAAATGTTGTTTGGTGTTATGGATTTAATCAGTAAAAATTATTTTCCCGAAAACTCAAAAATACTAGTTATTCACACAGGTGGTTTGCAAGGTATAACCGGCATGAATAATTTATTAAAACAAAAAAATCAATTACAAATTTCTATTTATGATTAAGAACCCACTTTTATTGCTACTTATGGTTTTTGTTGCATCGTGTACTGTAAATAAAAATGTTGTTAGAACAACAAAACCCGACCCGAGAAAGGTTGAAGCTCCGGTTGTTCAAAGAGTAAAAAAACCAATTTACAGACCAGTTACTAAAACTAATCCTGTAGCAATTACTAAAAAAGATTCTCCAACTGTAGGCAATTATTCAAATGCTACTCAAGTTCTAGAAGCTACAACAAGAGTAAAAGTTACTACCGCAATGGTTTTAGCCTATATCGAAAATTACAAAAATGTTGCCAAAGACAATATGGTCAAAACAGGAATCCCTGCCAGTATAACTTTGGGTCAGGCCATATTAGAATCAGGTGCAGGAACCGGACCGCTTAGTGTTCAGGCCAATAACCATTTTGGTATAAAATGTCACAAAGAATGGACAGGTCCAAGTATTAAATATACGGATGATGAAGAAAATGAATGTTTTAGAAAGTATGATGATCCAAGTCAATCTTTTAAAGATCATTCTTATTTTTTAACAAGTAGACCAAGGTATGCTGAACTTTTTGAGTTTGAAAAAGACGACTACAGAAGTTGGGCTTATGGCTTGAAAGCAGCAGGCTATGCAACCGATTCAAAATATCCTGACAAACTAATTGGTTTAATAGAACGTTATCAATTGAATAAATATGACACTGAGGTTTTAGGAAAAGATTTTGTATCAAAAGTTGTAAATCAACCTATTGCCTATAATGATGATGTTCAAAAATACACCGTTATCAAAGGCGATTCATTGTATTCAATTTCCAAAAAATTCAACATTTCTATTGATGAATTGAAGAAGAAAAATAACTTAACAGACAATACTATTTCTCTAGGACAAAGTATAATTGTCAAATAATTTCAAAATAAAATTCACATTTAAACATGATTTATCAAAGAAGCAGTCAGTTATTTGCTGAAGCCGAAAAAGTTATTCCTGGAGGGGTAAACTCGCCGGTAAGAGCTTTTAAAGGTGTCGGCGGAACGCCAATTTTTGCCAAAAGTGCCAAAGGCGCATATCTTTATGATGAAGATGATAACCGATTAATTGACTATATCAATTCTTGGGGTCCAATGATTTTGGGTCATGCTTTTCAACCGGTTGTTGATGCCATAATTGAAAAAGCAAATAAAGGAACCTCATTTGGAATGCCAACAGAATTGGAAACAAAGATTGCTGAACTTGCTGTTTCTATGGTGCCAAATATTGACAAAATACGTTTTGTGAACTCTGGGACAGAAGCTTGTATGAGCGCTATTCGTTTGGCAAGAGGTTATTCAAATAGAGATAAAATAATAAAGTTTGCAGGTTGTTATCATGGACATTCTGATTCTTTTTTAATTCAAGCCGGTAGTGGTGCAAGTACATTTGGAACACCAAATTCTCCCGGAGTTACTCAAGGTACCGCAAAAGATACCTTATTGGCAAATTATAATGATATAGATAATGTAAAAGCTTTATTTGAAGCTAATAAAAATGAGATTGCCGCAATTATTATTGAACCTGTCGCCGGAAATATGGGTTGCGTGCCTCCAATCCCGGGCTTTTTACAATCGTTAAGACAACTTTGTAATGAGAACAATACATTGCTTATTTTTGATGAAGTAATGACAGGATTCCGATTGGCAAAAGGAGGAGTTCAGGAATTGTATAATGTAAAGGCCGATATTGTTTGTTTTGGAAAAGTTATCGGTGGCGGTTTACCAGTTGGAGCTTTTGCTGCTAACAATGAAATCATGAATTATTTGTCGCCTATCGGTCCAGTTTATCAAGCGGGAACTCTTTCAGGAAATCCATTAGCAATGGCCGCAGGATATGCCATGCTCCAGACTTTAAATAATGATGCGGATATTTTCAAACGATTGGAAGCCAAAACAGCCTATCTGCACAAAGGAATTGATAAAGTACTCACTGCCAACAATGTAGTGTTTACTATTAATAGAGTAGGCTCTATGATTTCAGTTCATTTTGATGCCAATCCGGTAGTTGATTTTAAAACTGCAAAAAATGGGGATAACGAAACCTTTAAAAAATTCTTTCATGGCTTGTTGCACGAAGGAGTTTATATTGCGCCTTCTGCTTATGAATCTTGGTTTATAACTGACGCATTAACTTATGAAGATTTAGATTTCACAATCGAAGCAATTAATAAAGTTTCTAAAAGTTTCTAAATAGAAAAGTCCCGTCTCTTTTATTTAAAAGAAACGGGACTTTTTTTTATAAAATGAAAATACTAGTGTATTAATTTCTCAAACAACTCTTTATTTTTTTCTAATTTTTCTATTTGGTTTTGGTCTAAACTAGCTCTTATTTTTGCTTCAATAACTCTCGAAAATTCATCTTTTCTTTCTTGTGTTAAATCCTTGTTCTCAAGAACACTGATTTTTTGTTCAAATAATCTTGCAAAATTTTCATTTTGAATTTTATCTAATCCTAAATATTCAGTTAATTCAGCGGCTTGTTTTTTTGCTAAATCGTAAGCTGAGGGAGTATTTTTATCTTGTGCGTTTGCATTTATTGAAAATGCTAACATCAATGTAAAAGCAGCAATTAATTTTTTCATTTTGTAAATTTTAGTTGAATTAATAAGTCCAAAACTAATTTATTTTGGTGAAAACTCAAAATTTATTTTTAGTTACTTTCCCGGAAGTGCTTGTGATTTTCTTTTTTCTTTTCTTTCACTCATCTTTTCTTTGAAGTTTTCTATTTTTTCTTCACGATTTTTCTCCCATTTAGCATACTGTTCAGCAGTTAATATTTTTTTCATTTCAACAGTTACGGCTTCTTTTTCAGCTTGTATTTGAGCTTTTATATCTTCTCTTTTTTCAACCTGTTTAGTGACTAAGGCTCTAACATCTTTGGTTTGCTTTTCATTTAAATCCAAGTCTTTAGTCATTTTTTTTACTTGTAAATTAACCTTTTGTTCTGTAGTTAATTTTTCTTTACCTGCTTTTCTTCCTTCTTTTTCTTGTGCATATGTTGTTAATCCAACAACTAATAATGCGGCTACAATTAATTTTTTCATTTTTATATATTTTTAAATTTATGTGCCAATTGGACAAAGATGTTTTTAAAAGGTTTAATCTCCATAAAAAAATTTAACAAAAAAGGAACTCAATTGAGTTCCTTTTTTGTTGTAATTAGTTTAAAAAAACTGTTTTGTTTTCACCATCAACAGTTACTTTAGTTAAACCGTGTTTTGCCAAACCTTTCATGGCGGCATCCCATTTTTTACCGCTTAAAGCTGATTTATCTTTGAGTTGTGCTATCGGTTGATTGTTATCGGCTTTTAATAAGCTGATGATTAGCTTTTCATCTTCGGTTAATTCCAATTGCTTTTTCTCAGGTCGCATTTGCGGGAAGAACAATACTTCCTGAATGGAAGGATTGTTAGTCAAAAACATTATTAATCGGTCCATTCCAATTCCCAGCCCTGAAGTTGGTGGCATACCGTACTCTAAAGCACGTAAAAAGTCTTCATCTATGATTCCGTTTGCTTCATCATCACCTTTTTCTGCCAAAGCCATTTGTGCTTCGAAACGACCTCGTTGATCAATAGGATCGTTTAATTCAGAATACGCATTCGCTATTTCTTTACCGCAAACCATCAACTCAAATCGTTCCGTCAAATCTGCATTGTCTCTATGTTCTTTGCATAAAGGCGACATCTCTTTTGGATAATCGGTGATAAAGGTTGGTTGAATAAAGTTTCCTTCGCATTTTGCTCCAAAAATCTCATCAATCAGTTTTCCTTTCCCCATTGTTTCATCCACTTCAATATGCATTGATTTTGCAGCTTCGAAAAGTTCCGCTTCGGTTTTGCCCGAAATATCAAACCCTGTAAATTGTTTAATGGCATCGGTCATGGTAATTCTTGCATAAGGTGCTTTGAAGTTTACTTTATGTTCGCCAAAAGTGGCGGCAGTAGTTCCGTTTACTTCATTGGCACAATATTCCAAAAGGTTTTCGGTCATTTCCATCATCCAGTTGTAATCTTTGTAAGCTACATAGATTTCCATTGCAGTAAATTCCGGATTGTGCGTTCTGTCCATTCCTTCGTTTCTGAAGTTTTTAGAAAACTCATATACTCCATCAAATCCGCCAACGATCAATCTTTTTAGATATAATTCATTAGCGATTCTCATATATAAAGGAATATCCAAACTATTGTGATGCGTAATAAACGGACGAGCAGCAGCTCCACCAGGAATTGATTGTAAAACCGGAGTTTCCACTTCCATGTAACCGGCATTGTTAAAGAAGGTTCTCATGGCGGTAAACAATTTTGTTCTTTTCATAAAAACTTCTTTCACATGTGGATTAACCACTAAATCTACATAACGCATACGGTAACGCAATTCAGCATCATTAAAGGCATCATGAACCTTTCCTTCTTCGTCAGTTTTTGGCAAAGGCAATGGTCGTAATGTTTTACTTAAAAAAGTAAATTTATCAACCCTTATGCATTGAGCCCCAACTTGAGTGGTGAATAATTCACCTTCAATGCCGATAAAATCGCCTAAGTCAGTTAGTTTTTTAAAAACCTGATTGTATACTGTTTTATCTTCTTCAGGACAAATCACGTCACGGTTTAAATACAATTGAATTCTTCCTTCACTATCTTGTAGTTCGGCGAAGCATGCTTTTCCTTGATCTCTAACACTCATCAAACGACCGGCAACAATAACTTTCTTGCCATCTTCAAAATTTTCCTTGATATCCTTGGATGTGTTTTTCACAGGAAATAAATCCGCAGGATAAGGGTTGATTCCTAATTCGCGAAGCGCTTTTAATTTATCTCTTCTAATGATTTCTTGTTCTGAAAGTTGCATAGTATGTATTTAAGCGAGCAAAGATAGGGATAATTTGAAAATGTATCAATTTGAAAATGATATGGCATTTAATATTTGTAATTTTGCGGTGTCATAAGGTAAACATGAATAAAAAAATTCAACTTAACGATTTAGGGAATAGAGATTATAAAGACACTTGGGACTATCAAGAGGAATTATTTAAACAAATTGTGGATATAAAAATTCAAAATAGAAAATTTAACTCCCAACTTCCAACTCCTAACTTCCTGCTTTTTGTAGAACATCCTCATGTTTATACTTTAGGCAAAAGTGGTGATATTAGTAATTTGCTTTTATCCAAAAAACAATTGGAAGCTAAAGGTGCTACTTTTTATAAAATCAACCGTGGTGGCGATATTACATACCATGGACCTGGACAAATTGTAGGTTATCCAATAGTAGATTTGGAAAACTTCTTTACAGATATTCATAAATATTTACGTCTTCTGGAAGAAGTTATAATATTGACTTTGTCAGAGTATAATATAATAGGTACAAGGAGTAAAGGCGAAACAGGAGTTTGGCTCGATGTAGGCACTCCGTTCGCTAGAAAAATTTGTGCAATGGGAGTACGTGCTAGTCGATGGGTAACGATGCATGGTTTTGCTTTAAACGTAAATGCCAATCTGGGTTACTTTGATAATATTATTCCATGTGGCATCAAAGGAAAAGCTGTTACTTCGATACATGTTGAACTCGGAAGAACGATTGATGAGGAAGAAGTGAAAGAAAAAATTGTGAAGCATTTTTCAACCCTTTTTGAAGCAAATTTTAAACGTTCTGAAATCTAAAATCGTTAATCTACAATCATAAATCTAATTTCAATTGCTCAGGCAATAATCGAAACGACATTCGATGGTATTTGGTGATGCCATATTTTCTTATGGCTTCTCTGTGTTCGATTGTAGGGTAGCCTTTGTTTTGTTTCCAGTTGTACATTGGAAATTCTTCATGAATTCTATTCATATATTCATCTCTGTATGTTTTTGCTAAAACCGAAGCCGCTGCAATGCTCATGTATTTTGAGTCACCTTTTATTATTGAGGTATTTGGAATCGAAAGCAGCAACTCAATTTCGGAATCTGTAAAAAGGTTACCGCCTTTATTTTTAATTCCTTCTTTTGGAATTAGGGGGCTATTTCCGTCTACTATAATATAATTAGGTAAAGGATTAAGTTTTGTAATACATTCTTGCATTGCTTTTATCGAAGCATTCAGAATATTAATTTCATCAATTATTTTTGGTTGAAGATGGGTTACAGAAAAAGATATTGAAGTAGCCTCAATTATTGGTTTTAATTTCTCTCTGGTTTTTTCTGAAAGTTTTTTGGAGTCATTCAGCAACTCTGATTTAAATTCATCAGGTAGCATTACAGCAGCTGCCGTAACCGGACCAGCAAGGCAACCACGCCCAGCTTCATCGGTACCACATTCTAAAATGAAATCAGAAAATTTTGATAGAAGCATGTAATTTTTTTATAAATCTATAAAAAAAGAGGCAATTTTAATGTAATTATAGTATTATCAAACCTACATTTAAAATGTTATTCAAACTTTAACAAATTAAATAAGATTATTTACTGTTAATATTTGGTTAATTAATAAATAATTAAGAAGTTTGCACAATAACTAACTCAAATAAAATTAATATGAGATCGAAGTTCAAATGGATTTTTACGCTATTATTGGCGTTATCAATACAGTTTTCGTTTGCACAAGAGAAAACTGTAACGGGTGTTGTTTCAGATAAAACTGGACCATTGCCAGGTGCTAACATTGTTGTAAAAGGAACAACACGAAGCGCACAAACAGATTTTGATGGTAAATATTCCATTAAAGCAAAACAAGGTGAAGTTTTAGTAATATCATTCACCGGATACAATAATTCAACTTTGACAGTTGGAGCGGCCAATAATTACAATGTTTCTCTTAAGGAACAAAGTGTTAAATTGGAAGAGGTTGTAATATTAGGTTATGACAAGACGGCTACCAAGGCAAAGTCTACCGCGGCTACTACAACTGTAACAGCAGAGAGTCTTAAAAACAGACCGAACGTTACTGTATTACAGTCGCTTGCTGGAAATGTAGCAGGTTTGAATGTTATTCAGTCTTCTGGTTCACCTGGTTCAGCAAAATTTGATTTACTTATAAGAGGTACAGGTTCTGTAAATAGTTCTACTGAACCATTATATGTTGTTGACGGAGTTCCTACAAATTCTGTTGTTTTCAGAAATATCAACCCAGAAGATATTGAGTCCGCTACTGTACTAAGAGATGCGGCTTCTACCTCTATTTACGGAAGTAGATCTGCCAATGGTGTTGTAATTATTAAAACTAAAAACGGTAAATATGAATCTGGACTTAAGATTTCATATACAAGTACTTATGGTATCTCTGAACTTACTAAAGACAAATACAATCTTATGAGTTCTCAACAATTGTTGAGATTTCAAAGAGATAACGGAATAAGTGCAGGAGCAGGAAACAACGTGTTGCTTAATCAATTTTTAGGAGCTACTGATGGTATTCCTTTAACTGATCAACAAATCGCAAACGCTCCTAATACGGATTGGAGAGATGTGTTTTTTACTACCTCTCAAACGCAATCACACAACCTTAGCATGAGTTCTGGGGGTAAAAATTTAAATAATTTCACTTCTATAAGTTATACGGATCAAAAAGGTATCGTTAATACCACAAATTTCCAAAGATTTACATACAGAACTAATCTCTCAGGTAAGAGTAATAACGACAAGTTTAACTACGGTACAAATTTAACATTAGCGTTATCAAAAAGATTTCAGTTAGGACAAGAGACCAACTCTGGGATCAATAATAACGTAGTTCAAAACCCTTTATTAGGATCACTAACCGGTGTTCCTTATTATGGGGCCGATTTTTATCCTGGTACAGGACAAGGTCTTTATGATATTGTTGGGACTGATTTCGATGGAGGTAATACAACACTTGTATTACAAGATCTTTTGCAAGAAGGTAACCAACCGAACCAATTTAATGAGATTAAAATCTTAGCTAACGCTAATGCTAGCTATAAAATATCAAGAGATTTTACCTTAGCTACAAGATTTGGTATTGATTATACCCACTCTGATAGAACTTTTGCTAGAGCACCATGGTCCTATTTAGCTATTGCAGTAAGAGAAAACAGTGCATTACCATTTGGTGGTTTTGAGTCTAGAACTTCAGATAGAGATTTTGGATTTAACGTTGTTAATAGCTTAAAATATTCAAGAGTTATTGGAAAGCATAGCATAGATGCTGGTATTTACATGGAGTACATTAAAGCATATAGAACTGCTAACGCATCTCAGCAAAATGGTCTTGATTTGTTAACCTATGCTTTTGGAGCAGGAACAGGATGGACTAACGTTGGAGCAAACTTCGCGGCGCTTAGACCAACTAACAGCGCAGCTAAAAACGTAGCAGGTACGTATTCTAATTTCATTTCAGCTACTTATGATTACGATGGTAAGTACGGACTTGACGCTACTGTAAGAAGAGATGCTTCTTACCGTTTTGTTGACGATAACAGATGGGGTACATTCTGGTCTGCAGGTGCAAGATGGAATATTGACAAAGAGAGTTTTATGAAAAATTCCATTTTCAATATGTTTAAATTAAGAGCTTCTTATGGTATTCAAGGAAATCAAAATTTAGGTGTTCCTGCTTTTGGTGGAAATCCATTGTATACTGGATCAAACTTAATCAGAGATTTAATTGCAACCGGAACAGGTTATGGTAACTCCGGCGCTTATGTTTTATCTCAATTTGGTAATAACACACTCCAGTGGGAAGAGCAAACAATGGAGAATCTTGGTTTAGATTTTGGTTTGTGGAATGATAGATTATCAGGAAATATAGATCTTTATCGAAGAACAACAGATAAATTATTTTCTAGTATAAACTTATCTGCTGCAGCAGGAGCTGGTTCTGGATTAGCAGGAAATAATGGTTCGTTAGAAAATAATGGTATTGAGGTTGCGTTAAGATTAAAAGTATTTAGAGGTAAAGATTTTAATCTTGAGGTTTTTGGAAATGTAGCTTACAATGAAAACGAATATATTGACATCATTAGAACACCTAATGGAGACGGTAACGTAATTGACGAAATTGGCAGTATGATTAATGAATATTGGGTTGTTCCTTATGCAGGTGTTAATCCGGCAAATGGTGAATTATTATTTGTTGCTGCCGATGGTAGTTTAACAGAAACTCCTAACGATGTTGATAGAAGAAGATCAGGAAAAAGCAGTATTCCAATGTACCAAGGAGGATTTGGTTTCAATTTGGATTATAAAGGATTTTTTGTTGACACACAATTCTCGTATTCATTGGATCAATGGAGATTTGACTATGCTCAATTATGGTTGAATTCACCTTCATTTGCACCAGACAACAATATGTCTACTGACATATTAAATGCATGGACACCAACAAATACGAATACTAATGTTCCTTCTGTTAATGCAGCAAATTTTGATTTGGGTACTGATTTTTCAGATAAATGGTTAAAAGACGCTTCTTATGTAAGATTGAGAAATTTTAGTTTTGGTTATAATTTCGATAAAAAAACATTAGAGAAGTCGTTTATTACTGCTTTAAAACTTTTTATACAAGCTGAGAATTTATATACTTGGACTAAATGGAGAGGTTTTGATCCAGATTTTGGTGCAACTGCTAACGTTGGATCTTTCCCTACGCCGAGAACGGTATCGTTCGGGGTTAATGTTGAATTTTAAAAAAAATATATATCATGAAAAGAATAAAATTAATTTTTATCTCTAGTTTTTTTACACTATTTATGTTTACTTCTTGTGAAGATGCCTATAATATTGTTCAGGACGGAGAACTTAACGAATCGGCAATAACAGATATTTCCGGATTACAAAGCTATCTAAACGGTACTTATGCTGGTGTTACGACTTCTAATCAGATAGGTTTTACGGGTATTTTTACTGACGAATGCGGTGTTGGTAGAGGTAATGGTGGACAGAGTTTAAATCTTCACCGATTTTTCCTTACAACTGGAGAAGGTTATGTAAGTAGTATTTGGTTTGGTAATTATCAAGTAATCAACAGATGTAACAGAATTTTAAGAATGGCAAATGAGCAAGTGCCAGTTCCAACTGACCCTGCTCAATTAGCAACTTATAATTCAATAATTGCTCAAGCTAGAGCATTAAGAGCATTTAGTTATTTTGAATTATTGACTTATTTCTCTACGGACTTAAAAGATGACGATGCTCTTGGAGTAATGTTTTTTACTAACGTTCCAGCTGCAAGCGATAAATTTCCTAGAGTTGCTAATGGTATAATATTCGCTCAAATTGAGGATGATTTAAATTATGCTTTTGCTAATGTTGTTCCAGCGGCTACAACTCCTTACAAGTTTGTATCTAAACCTATGATCACGGCGCTAAGAGCAAGAATGTATTTGTACAGAGGTAACTATACATTGGCAAAACAATATGCGCAAGATGCAATTGCTACTGCAGCTACTGCAGGTGTTACATTAACTCCAGCTACGCCAGTAGTTGCAACTGCACCAACAAATCCTTTTTACAGCGTTTTTGCTGCTTCTAACCCTGCTTCAGCAGGCGCTCCTACTGCAGCTTGGAATACTGCTTTTTATGGTGCAACATCGACAAATCCATACAGAAGAATGTGGGCTGACGCTGCAACTGGTGGTCAAGGAGAGATTATTTGGTCGCTTGATAGACCTGCTGCTCAAACATGGGAAAATGTTGCAACACAATTTACTACCAATAGTTCTAACTTAGCAGGTTCCCCATTATTTGAAGTGGGAAGAAATTTGTTTAATAAACTTACAGCAACTCCTGGTGATGTGAGAAGGTATACTAACGTAGATCCTACATCTCTTATCAACCAAAATTATGCTACTGATCCAAACTATATTGCAACAGATGTACTTGTAATTGATAAGTATCCAGGAAAACCTGGATTTGTAACAAGAAACGACATAAAAGTCTTCAGACTTTCTGAAATGTATTTCATCCTTGCGGAATGTTTAGCTAACGAAGGAAACATTAACGGAGCTTCTAACTCAGTTGCTTCAGTTATAAAACAAATCAGAGACGCTAGAAACTTTTTAGGAGCTCAGACTTTACCGGTTTATGCTGATGCAACAGCTGCTTGGGCAGGTATTTTAAATGAAAGACGTTTAGAATTATGTTTTGAAGGTTTTAGATATATTGATATGAAAAGATTAGGTACTTTAGCAGGTCAAACACTTGACAGACACCCAACCGATGATCAAATATCTGGGGCAGAATTATCTATTCCAAATGATGACTATAGATTTACTATGCCAATTCCATTGGATGAGATTAATGGTAATCCAGGGATTGCTGCACAACAAAATCCTGGATACAATTAATATATAGTATTTACAATTTTAAAAAACCTTTTTCTTTTTAGAAAAGGGTTTTTTTAACAAATACATTTTATGAAAACACTATTTACGTTTTTATTTTTTCCATTTTTTGTTTTCTCTCAAACTGTTGCAGAACGTCAGAAAATAGCCAGTTCTTATAATCAGACGGAGATAGCTAATCTTATGAAAAGCTATGAAGCATTTTCTATTATTCAGCAAATAAGAATTGACGAGTATAAAAAACAGCATCCTTTTGTTGAAAGTGAAAAAATGTCACTACAAAGAATTGAGGATGATGGAACGCCAATATTTTATACCATATTTAACGCAGGCTCGTCTGTAACTATCGGTACAAATAAAATGTATCCTGGAGGTAGCCTTGGATTAAGTGTTACCGGAGCGGGGATGACTGCTGGAGTTTGGGATGGTGGAAAAGTAAGAGACACTCATCAAGAGTTTATTGGCGGAAAAATAGCCTTAAGTGATGCGTCTGCAACTTTAAGCTCTCACGGTACTCACGTTGCCGGAACGATTATGGGTTCGGGCTTTAGCCCACTTAGAAGAGGAATTGCTTATGGGGCTCAGGCAAAGACGTATGATTGGACTTCAGATTATAATGAGATGCTCGCTTTTGGTACAGCAGGTTATTTGGTCTCAAACCACTCTTACGGCTATATTGCATCAAGTTTGTCTGAATCTAAGTTTGGACAATACGATACATCATCTATACAAATTGACAATGCATCCAATGCCAATCCATATTACCAGATATGCGTTGCAGCTGGAAATGATAGAGATGATTTTGCAATAGCCCAAGTGGGAAATAAAGCGGGTTATGATTTACTTACCGGATTTGCTACTTCTAAAAATAGTTTAGTGGTTGCAGCTGTTAATGAAGTTTTGAATTATGCTAATGAAGACAGTGTTGTCATGAGCTCTTTCAGTAACTTCGGTCCAACAGATGATGGTAGAATTAAACCCGATATTGCAGCAAAAGGTGTTGCAGTCAGCTCTTGTATTAGTAGTGGAGACGCATCATATGCATCTTATCAAGGGACATCAATGGCTACGCCTGCAATAGCAGGTATGGTATTGATGCTTCAAAAACACTTTAATAATCTTAACCAAAGTGATTTTATGAGAGCATCTACTGTTCGAGGATTGATATGCCATTCAGCTAAAGAAGCTGGGTTAAATCCAGGTCCTGATTATGAGTTTGGTTGGGGTTTAGCTAATGCTGAATTAGCCGCAAATATTATAACAAACAGAAATGTTTCATCTGTCCTAGAAGAAAATACTTTAAATGGAAGTCAAACATTTACAAAACAAATTTCAATCTCATCTGTGCAAAAATTATCAGCTACAATTTGCTGGACTGACCCTAATGGACAAACAAATGTTACTGGAGATACTGATAATAGAGCACCTAGACTTAAAAATAATTTAGATTTAAAAATCTTAAAAGATGGTAATGTCTATTATCCATGGAAGTTAAATGTAGATGACCCAACTTCAGCTGCAATAAATACAGAAGAAAATGACGTTGATAATGTCGAAAAAGTAGAAATCCCTAATGCACAACCTGGAATTTATACTATTCAAGTTACTCATAAAGGTTCACTAACAGGTGGCTCACAAGTGTTTTCATTGATTGCTAATGCAACTAACGGATTAAGCTTAAACACCAGAGATTATGACTATAATAACAGCATCTTCATATACCCGAATCCAGCTTCAAGTGTTTTAAATTTTATTTCAAAAGATAACATTACTATCTCTAGTATCACAATTAATGATATTTTAGGGAAAGAAATATATAAATCAGGTAACGCAATAAATAATAGTATCGACGTTTCCAATCTTTCATCAGGTGTTTACTTTGTAACGTTTAAATCTGATACTAGTTCGGTCACTAAGAAATTTATAAAAGAGTAACTTTTTTATTCAATTATACTAAAACCATCTCAATTAATTGAGGTGGTTTTTTTTATGATTTTATTCCAAATTGTTTTATGTATTTTTGCTTCGAAATATTTTAAGATGAAATACTTATTTACTGTACTCTTTTTGTTAATTTTTTCAGTTGGTTTTTCTCAGGACGATCAATCAGATGCTGCTAAAAACAGTCCAAAGAAGCAACCTAAAGCAGCTTTTGATCAATACAGAATTATCTCTTTACAAAATGACACGACTTATGTAGATACTTCTTTAACCATAAAAAAAGAATACGAATACAACTATTTGAGAAAAGATATTTTTGGATTACTTCCTTTTGCTAATGAAGGGCAAACCTATACAGTGCTCGATTTCGGATTGAAAAATTTCACCTCTTTTCCGGAAATTGGTCTCTCGGGTAAACAGTATAATTATTTAGGGGTAAATGATATCAACTATTACTCTGTGGCAACTCCGGTAACTGAACTATATTTCAAAACAGTAATGGAACAAGGACAATCTATTGATGCTTTTATTACAGTAAATACTTCGGATCGATTTAACATGTCGGTTGCTTTCAAAGGATTGCGTTCGTTGGGTAAATACATCAACCAACTTTCGAGTAATGGAAATTTTAGGTTTACCTCCAGTTACAATACCCTTAATAAAAGATATTATCTGAATTTTCATTTCACGGGACAAGATTTCCTAAACGGAGAAAATGGAGGAATTTCTTCAATTGAAGATTTTGAAAGCGGAGACGGAGCTTTCGCTAACCGAGCCCGACTGGATGTATATTTAAAAGACGCCAAATCATTTATGAAAGGGAAAAGATATTTCTTTGATCATAATTTCAGAATCAATAGCAATAATGAAGACAACAATTTATATCTGACACACCAATTCAACTACGAAACGAAATTTTTTGAATACAATCAAAAAACTGTACCATCAACGGTTAACAATGCTATAATTTATCGATTCGGTGATTCGTATGTTAACAGTGGCATCAACGACCAAACTCGTTATAACCGAATGTATAATAAAGTTGGTGCGATTTACGAAAATTCTTTGCTAGGAAAATTCCAGTTCTTTGTCGAAGACTTCCGCTTTAACTATTACTACGACAAAATATTAATATTAGATTCGGGGACAATTTCAAGTTCCTTAAATGACAAAATCAATACAGTTGGCGGACAATACGACTACAGAAAAAACAAATGGAACGGAATATTTACCTATTCCAATTCAATTTCAAACCAACCAATGTCAAATTTTGATGCCAAACTAAACTATAAACTCAACGATAAAAATGAATTTGTTTTTCAATACCAAATGCTGAATAAAATTCCGGACCATATTTATAATTTATACCAAAGCAGTTTTGTCGCCTACAATTGGTACAACGATTTCAAGAATGAGAAAATAAATAATATCGAAGCTACTGCCAAAACCCAATGGCTTGATGCTTCGTTACAGCTAAGTTCTATCAAAGACCATTTATATTTTAGTAACGATGCCACCGATTTGCAACAGCAAATTATCTCACCTAAACAATATGACAAAGCCATTAATTATTTGTCCGTAAAAGTGAGCCGTGAATTCAAATGGTGGAAATTAGCTTTAGACAATACAGTACTCTACCAACAAGTTGACCAGGAAAAAGATGTGCTGAATGTGCCACAAATCGTGACTAGAAATTCACTTTACTTTACCAATTATTTTTTCAAAAAGGCAATGTATCTGCAAACGGGTTTTATTTTTAATTATTTCACCAAATATTACATCAACGATTACAATCCGGTAACTACTGAAGCTTTCGTTCAAAATCAAAGAAAGGTTGGCGATTTCCCAATGCTGGATTTCTTTATCAATGCAAGAATTCGCCAAACCAGAATCTTTTTTAAACTAGAACATTTCAACTCCAAAATAACAGGGAATAATTTCTACACAGCACCCAATTATCCGTATCGTGATTTCATGATTCGATTTGGTCTAGTTTGGAATTTCTTTCAATAGTTTTTTGGGGTGTGAAAACGCGCTGTCCACTAACACGAGCTAAGCGAACTGGCGAAGCAATCTTTTGTCTCGTTTTGAGAATAAGACAAAAGGATGCTGTTACCATCACGCACGCAAACGTTTTCGAATTAACGTTCTCCAAACTTGCAAACCTTCTTTTTATCAATATCTTTGTAGCCACAAATAAAAAGACTCAGTAACTCAGTAACTCAGCAACTTAAAGAAATGACATACTCAGAAAACATATTAGGAACTATTGGAAACACGCCTTTAGTTAAACTTAACAAAGTAGTAGAAGGAATCGATGCCCTGGTTTTAGCCAAAGTAGAAACCTTCAATCCGGGCAATTCTACCAAAGACCGAATGGCACTTAAAATGGTAGAAGATGCTGAAGCCGACGGAAGGTTAAAACCAGGAGGAACCATTATCGAAGGAACCTCTGGAAATACCGGAATGGGATTGGCGCTCGCAGCTATTGTTAAAGGATACAAATGTATTTTTGTTATTACCGATAAACAGTCCAAAGAAAAAATGGATATACTTCGTGCTGTTGGTGCAAAAGTGATTGTTTGTCCAACCGATGTTGAACCAACTGATCCTCGTTCTTATTATTCGGTTTCCAAAAGATTAGGAACCGAAATCCCGAATTCATGGTACGTAAATCAATACGATAATCCATCCAATGCTGTGGCTCATTACGAACAAACCGGACCTGAAATTTGGGACCAAACCGATGGGAAAGTTAACCATTTCGTAGTTGGAGTAGGAACAGGCGGAACCATTTCGGGAATTGGAAAATACCTAAAAGAAAAAAATCCAAACATCAAAGTTTGGGGGATTGATACCTATGGTTCAGTTTTTAAGAAATACCATGAAACCGGAATTTTTGACGAGAACGAAATCTATCCTTATATCACAGAAGGAATTGGAGAAGACATTCTTCCTAAAAATGTTGACTTTTCAGTTATCGATGGTTTTACTAAAGTAACCGATAAAGACGCTGCAGTTTACACCAGAAGAATCGCACTAGAAGAAGGAATATTTGTAGGGAATTCTGCCGGAGCCTGTGTCAAAGGGTTACACCAATTAAAAGAGCATTTCAAAAAAGATGATGTTGTTGTAGTGTTGTTTCACGATTCGGGAAGTCGATATGTTGGTAAAATGTTCAATGACGATTGGATGCGTGAAAGAGGATTTTTGGATGAAGAAATTACAAAAGCTGAAGACGTAATTAAAGACCATAAAGACAAACCATTGGTAGTAGTCCGCACTGAGGAATTGGTTTCTCATGCGATAGAAAGATTAAAAAAATATAAAATTTCTCAGATTCCAGTTATTGATTCTACGGGTTTTGTTGGTAGCTTAGATGAAACTGATTTATTCAGAAGTTATGTAGAAGATAAAAATATAGCAGAAAAGCCAATACGCGAAATTATGGGTAAGCCCTATCCAATAGTAAATGCTAATGCTCCAATTGAAGAAGTTTCAAAATTATTTAATAAAGACAATCAAGCCGTATTAGTTGATCTAGGAAATGGCAAATACCATATTATTACCAAACACGATATTATTGGTTCGATAAAATAGGCAGAAGGGAATAGGGATAAGGCAAAAGTTTTATCCCTTTTTACTTATCCCTAGTCCCTTTTTACTCTCCTAACAAAACTCCAGAAATATTCCACGAACTAAAACTGCTTCCTTCTGGCAAACCTTGTGGAATTTTTATTTGTATGGTATGATTACCAGCTTCTAAATCGCCCAAGTCAATAAATATTGGATTCGTTACTGTTCCCGGACACCAATTGGCTCTACTATAATCAGAAGAAGATAAGCCATTAGCAAAATTTCCAGATGCCGGATTCGATAAACGATAAGAGCCGCAATCCTGTCGCCATGGCGTAAAACTAAATGTTTCTTTTCCGTCAAGTAAAATCGTATTTTTCTTAGGAATAAACTCATCGCCATTTTCCCAACCACCATGACCAGTTGTGATGTAACGAAGCTTGCAATTTTTCATAGGTTTGTCCAATTTGAAAGTAACTTCCAAACCTTTGTCGGAACTGAACATAGTTCCATATTCCTGGCCCGCCATTTCCATAATGTTATTGGTGCAAAAAAGCGGAACGATTTGCGTTGGGGTAACTTTGCTTTCTTCCTCATCGTGTATAGTAATATTAGCAGAAACTTTGTGTCCGCCTTTATCATAATTGCCAATGTTAATACCAATCCAAACTTCCTGATTGCTTAGTAAACTTCTTAAATCAGAAACATCCTGACGGTACAATACATTTTCTGTCCAGGTTTTATCTTTGAGCTGCAAGTTGTTGTATTGCTTCACTCCAAATGGTGTAAAGAAACGCATCAATTCCACCACTGGATTATAGTTTTCAGTTGCAACTACACCTTGGTATTCTTTACCGTTTCCGTTGTTGTAAATTGGCAATGTCTTTGCTCCGTTTTGCAAACCATCCAAAAAGGATAGTGTTTTATTGTTTGGAAT
>CANKLK010000028.1 GCA_947482805.1 Flavobacteriaceae bacterium | reverse complement strand
TTTACTACTTCTCCCAAATGTAAAGCTACAATTCGATTGCAAACCTCAACCGTATGAACCAAATCATGCGAAGAAACCAAAACGGTAACGTTTGGATTTTCGGCTAATTCTTTGATTATGATTTTTAATCGGTTAACCGTGGTTGGATCTAAATTAGCAAAGGGCTCATCCAAAATAATCACTTCCGGGTTCCCAATTAAAGTGGCGATAATGCCCACTTTTTTCATATTCCCTTTGGATAAATCTCTTAAATATTTTTTGCTGTTTAGAATTTCCCCATTAAAGAATTCTTCGTGTTTTTTTAATAAGCCATCAACATCGGCTTTGTTTTGTCCACGTAAATCGCCAATGAAATAAAAATATTCTTCGGCGGTTAAATAGCCAATCAAAAAACTTTCATCTATAAATGCAGAAGTGAAAGGTTTCCAAGCTTCGCTTTTGTCTACCTGCACATCATTATTTATGATATGTCCGGAACTGGGCTGAATTAAATCTAAGAGCAAACTAAAAAAAGTAGTTTTCCCGGCACCATTATTTCCAACCAATCCAAAGCTTTGTCCTTTTGGAATTTCAAGACTTGGCATGTTTAAAACCATGGTTCCTAAATTGTATCTTTTGGTTAAATTAGTTACTTGTATCATTTTGAAAGTTTATGAGATTTATGAGTTTATTTTAAACTACTGTTTTTATTTAATTTGAATTCTAACTGAACACTGCTAACTGTTACTGAACACTAATTTTTCTGTTTGTAAGCAGCTATGGTTGCATATTTTTCTGTTTTATAAATCTTCTCTATCATGGCAAAAACTTTGTTTCTAAAAGCAAACCCGAGAACTCCGGCTAAGGCAACAAAAAGAAATCCGATATTGGCAGAAAAAAGAGAGTAACCAAGTGCGTACAAAATCATTGGCACCGCTAATTTGGGAATTGAAATCAGCATGGTTTTTATGTTAAAAGCCTGTTTGTCTCCAAAAGCTTTATTGGCCATAGTTAAATCAATAGGCGTTTTAACAAAAGCGCCACCAAGCATTACCAAATGAGAATTTACGCCAATGTTATAAATAGCGCCAACTACAATTAGCATATAGGTTTGCCAGCCAAAATACAGATAAAATGAAGCTATAATGGTAGAAATTAATGTTCCTATAACCATCAACCACCATTTTGAACTGATGTATTCGCGGTACTGAATATTTTGACTCATCATCAGTTGATAATAGGCGCTATCCCAACTTGGTACAAATTGTCCAAACGTAAATAAAAATCCGCCCGAAACAAAAATACCTGCAAACACCTGCATTGCCGGATTTTGATAGGCTTCAATCGAATTGGTGAAAAATAATAATCCGTAAAAAATAAAAAGAAAACTCATGATTACTGTGGTTCGGGATCGTTTGTTTCTTTTTAAAAGTTTGATATCGTTTTTGAGAAAAGTTCCCAATGTTCCAAATTGGTTTAACCAGGTAAAGTTTTCGGTTTTCGCTTCGTCGCTTTTTTTCGCCAAACCAGTATCCAGATTTAAGTTCTTTTTAAAATAGTCAAACGAATAGTAATAGGTTACAAGTGCCAAAAGTATCGGAATCAGGAATAGAAAATTGGTACTGTACATTCCTTGAAAAAAGGGTTGTGTATATTTGGTTACATCAAAAATTTGATAATATTGAGCCAATCCCAAACTCGCTACTATGGCTAATAAAGAATAAAAAACGCTGTCCTTGTTATTGAGTAAAACATTGATGAAATTGTTAGCATAAATTAATGCCATTATTCCCAAATGCCACAAAATTACTTGAAATCCGTATCCATTCATTAATAAAACAACCGTAAACGGAATAAAGAAAAAAGCATGCAACATATTAAAAAAAGATATGCTCGTTTTTCCTAAAGAAAAATGGACAATAGTGTCTCTTTTTATGGGTAAATTTAGTAATGGTTTGATATTGGTTACCGGCATCTTTTGGAAAAAATAACGAATCACTAAATCTCCAACCAAATAATAAATCAGGTATTTATTAACTGTTGCCAAAGGTTCTAAATGAAATTCTTCTTTTAACAAAAAGAAAACCGCAACACCTGCTGCAACAAAAATGACCATAAAATAAATGGCCATAAAACCCATAACGATTTTCAATGCTAAATTAGTGGCAAACGAAGCCGAACGAAAAAAAGATTTCCCTTCTAATTTTATGAAGTGTTTAAACATGATTACTATTGTTTAGATTGTAAAATTAGTTCTTAAATGTAAAAATTTGTTACACACTATCAAAGTTACTTTGCTAATCAGTGCTATTTATTACCTTTGTCAAAAAAAATTCATGTCTTCCTTTTATAAATTACAAATCAAAGAAGTAAAACACGAAACTGCCAATGCCATTTCTGTTGCTTTTGCTATTCCAGCCGAATTAAAATCCGCCTATCAATTTACAGCCGGTCAATATGTAAATCTAAAACTGACTCTAGACGGACAGGAAATTCGTCGTGCCTATTCCGTTTGCTCATCGCCTAATAGTGGTGAATTACGCATTGCAATCAAATCGGTAAAAAATGGTCATTTTTCAAAATTTGCAAACGAAAATTTAACGGTTGGAGATATTTTAGAAGTTGGACAGCCAGAAGGAAAATTTACTTTTGAACCATCATTTTCAAATCAAAAAAACTATGCAGGTTTTGTAGCGGGTAGCGGAATTACACCCGTTATGTCAATTCTGAAATCGGTCTTAGAAAGCGAACCAAAAAGCACTTTTGTTTTGGTTTATGGGAATAAATCGCCTGAAGAAACTATTTTTCATAACGAGTTACACGAATTGCAGTTAAAATATGTTGGGCGCTTTTTTGTACACTCTGTTTTTAGTCAGGCTAAAGCTGAAGGCGAACTTTTTGGACGAATTGACAAGTCGACTGTAAATTTTGTTTTGAACAATAAACACAAAGAAAAGGCTTTTGATAAATTCTATTTATGTGGTCCGGAAGCTATGATTAATATGGTTTCGGATGTTTTGGTAGCACATAATGTTGCAGAAAAAAATATCAAATTCGAATTGTTTTCTACCTCTACTGCTGAAGAAAATACTAGTGCTGAATCGTATACGGGTCATACAAAAATAACCGTAATGGTTGACGACGAAGAAACCACTTTCGAAATGTCACAAAAGCAAACGGTTCTCGAAGCAGCTTTAAAACAAGGCATTGATGCTCCCTATTCTTGTCAGGGTGGAATTTGCAGTTCCTGCTTGGCGCGAATTACAAATGGTACTGCCGAAATGAGAAAAAACTCAATTTTAACCGATGGCGAAATTGCCGAAGGATTGATTTTAACGTGTCAAGCGCATCCGACTTCTCCTGAAATTTATGTAGATTATGATGATGTGTAATTAGTTGGCAGTCGCAGTTTTCAGTTTTCAGATGCTGCAAATTGTGACTGAATACTGAACACTACTTTTTCTGTAGAAATAGTTCGCATCGCATCTTCATAACCAGTAACTTTCTTATTACCATAAACCGACGTTGGCAATAGTGGAAACTTTTCTCTATCAGAAACCAAGCAGTTTTCAAACGGTTGATTGAATGGTGCAAATCCTGTAAACGGATGTGTAGCGCCCCAAAGCGTAATTACTTTCACACCAAGCATAGCCGCGATATGTGAATTCCCAGAATCCATAGAAAGCATTACATCAAGATTGGAAATCAAATCTAATTCTTGCTGAAGCTTAAGTTTTCCGGCAACGTTGATGACGTTTTGGTTGCAGTTGGAAAATGAATTTAAAATTTCAATTTCCTTGTTGCCGCCGCCAAAAAGAAAGATTTTATTGGTTGTATCAGATGCTAATTCTTCTATCACTTTTTCCATTAAATCTTGAGGATAGACTTTGGAATCGTATTGAGCAAATGGTGCAATACCAATCCATTTTTGAGTTGTTTTTTCTCCTGTAATTTTTAAGATATCTTGAGCTAAATTTACTTTTTGTGGAAACTTTGGATTCGATAAATCAATTGAAAAACCTAACTTTTTAAAAGTATCAACATGCCTCTCGACCATAGTTTTTATTGGGCTGAAGATTTTATCCTGAGTTCGGGTTAAAGCTCTTTTTTCTGCTCGCCCTTTATCCGTATATGCCACTTTTTTTCCGCTTAACGCGAATAGTATCCGAAGAATTTGTGAACGCACAACATTATGCAAATCGGCGACAGCATCAATATTCAATTGCTTTAAATCGGAATGCAATTTCAATATGCCCTTCAACCCTTTGTGTCTTCCTTTGACATCAACGGAAAAGAAATTTACATTCGGAATTCCGTTAAAAAATGGTTTGAAAAACGGTCGGGAAACGACTGTGGTTTTTAGATTTGGATTTTGCTCAACAAAAGCTCTAATAACAGGAACTGTCAACGCAACATCGCCCATGGCAGACAATCGAATTACAGCTATATGTTGGATTGGATTTGACATATCATAAATTTGTCATTTCGACTGCAAGGAGAAATCACATAATCTTAATCAAGTGATGAGATTCCTCCTTTGTCGGAATGACAAAAGTGAGAGGTTATTTTTTATTTTGGTACAAAACCGGATTCAAATCATCATCGTTGTACATTTTCATTTGCTTATACACTTTCATGAATTTGTCGCCGTTTTCAATATCAGTCAATAAATCGTTTATAGAAATGAACATGTCGTTTTTTTGGTCTAACAGAACGTTCAATTTCTCTTGACATTTGGCTCTGTGCTCAGCAGTTGCTTCAGCACGATTGGCCTCTTCATTCATGTGATAAATTTTCAAAGCCAAAATGGATAAACGATCGATTGCCCAAGCCGGACTTTCGGTATTGATTTTTGCATTTGGTTTTACATTAACATCTTGATATTTCTGAAGAAAATAACTGTCAATATATTCCACCATATCCGTACGAACTTGGTTGGAGGCATCAATTTTTCTCTTCAAAACCAAAGCTGCAACAGGATCAATATTTGGGTCACGAATAATGTCTTCGTAATGCCATTGTACGGTATCAACCCAGTTTTTGGCATACAATAAATATTCAATAGTCCCTTTGGTGTATGGGTTCAAAGTTGGTTGATACACATCGTCTATAATGTGATAGTCTTTAATACATTGTTCGAAAACAGGAAATGCAAATTGTGAGAACATAAGGTTAATTTTTATTTTATTTTATCCAATTCGACAAAAAGGTCTCGGGTGCAAAGATAGTTTTTTATACTTTTACGTAAACATACAAATTCCCATATTCATGCATCTTCACAATATTTCTGAAAACAATAGTATTCTTAATCATTTTTTGGCACAAATTCGCGATGTAAACATTCAAAATGACAGTATGCGTTTTCGGAAAAACATAGAGCGCATTGGTGAAATCATGGCGTATGAACTGAGTAAAACTTTAGAATATAAAGCTATTGAAGTTCAAACTCCGCTAGGCATCAAACATACAACCACAATTGCCGATCATGTGGTATTATGTTCCATTCTTCGTGCCGGATTGGCCTTGCATGCCGGGTTTATGAATATTTTTGACAATGCAGAAAATGGCTTTGTATCGGCCTATCGCCATCATTATGACAACGACGATAAATTTGATATTTTAGTTGAATACCAAGCTGCTCCTTCTTTTGAAAATAAAAACCTGATTTTAATTGATCCCATGTTAGCCACAGGACAATCGATAGTGGCCGTTTTAAATAAATTACATTTGGAACAAAAACCGAAAGAGATTCATATTGCAGTGGTAATTGCTGCTCCAGAAGGCATTGCTTATCTTCAAAAAAATCTTCCTGACAGTTTTCATCTTTGGATTGCCGCGATTGATGAAAAGCTAAACGAGAAAAACTACATTGTCCCTGGTCTTGGTGATGCCGGTGATTTGGCTTACGGAAGCAAATTATAGTTGGGAAAAAAAACTAAAAAAACATCCTGTAATTAGTAACAACAAAACTATTTCCTGATACATTTTACTTTGAGAATATTCTATGTTTGTGGTGCACATAACGGATAGTGGCATAAATGTAAAAACCAACATCTCATTGTTTTTATCCGGCGAAATCAAAAAAACGGTCAATCCGATTAGTAGACCAAAAATCATTTTCTTATAGGATGCCTGTAAAATCAATGGTTTATTGGTCAAAGAAAAAACAAGTGATAATAGAAAATACAACGCTACTACAACAAAAAATGAGAGTGCTATATTTTGATAATTATTGGTAAAATAATCTAATTGAAAATTGGTTTGTGTTTGATTTATTATATGAGTAATCCATGTTTTATCGAATGCTAAAGCAGAAAATAAAAATATAATTACTGTTGCAAAAAAAGCTACAAATGGTAAAAGCCAGTTTCTGAAATCTCTTGAAACGTGGAAAAATATCGAAATATAGACCAAAAGAATAAAAAGAATACTCCAAAAATGAAACAAGCTGGCAATAAAAATCCATATCGAGGCATCGAAAATCTTTTCTTTCGGAGCTTTTAAAGTTTGCAAAGAAATCAATCTTCGAATAGCCAATAGCAGAAAGAAATTGGCTAACAATAAATTTAAATTATTAAAAATGGATGGAAAAACAAGTAGAAACAATAAGAAAAATAAAATAGTGTAACTACTGTTTTTGGTAAGGTTGTTCTTTTTTACTGTAAAATTCACCAAGAAAAAAGAAGTTAATAATAACAAAATAAGTATTGCTGTTTTTGAAAATCCATTAGTAAAAATAGTTGTAAACAAATCACGTGACTGATACATAAAAAAGAAAATCAGTAACAGAACCACCACCAAAGCAATATTAAGTGGAGTAGATTTTTTAAAAACGCTTGTTATCATAAGGATATTTTATACATTTGTGCTGTAAATATAACATTTTATAAAATGAGAGCATTTTTTGAAGGCATTCAATCTTTATTTGTAGATTTTTTATTTAAACCTTTAGATTGGTTAAGAGCTTTAGAACTTAATGGTTCTTTGGGTTGGTGGTTAGCTAATATTATTAGCTGGGCATTGATGATTGTTTGTGGATATTATATCGTTTACTGGTGCAAAGAACTTGTAAAACACAAAGAAAACAACGAAGAAAACCAAGATACAACAGCTCATTCTTTCTTAAAGTAAAAGCCCCTTAATCCCATAAGGGAGAAATTAGGAATTATTTTAAATCTTTGCCGATATCTTTTCTAAAATACATCTTATCAAAATGAAGCTTGTCTATATTTTGGTAAGATTTTTTTATGGCCTCCTGAAAATCATTCCCAAAAGAAGTGATGGCTAGAACTCTTCCTCCATTAGTTACCAATTTACCATTTTCAATTTTTGTCCCAGCATGATAAACAAGCGAATCTTCAATTTTATCTAATCCGAAAATTTCTTTCCCTTTTTCATACTCTTCAGGATAACCGCCGGAAACTATCATTACAGTTGTGGCACTTCTTTGATCAATAGCTAACGAAACATCATTTAAATTTCCATTCGCCACAGCTTGGAATAATTCAACCAAATCAGATTTTATTCTCGGGATTACCACTTCTGTTTCAGGATCACCCATTCTAACGTTGTATTCAATTACTATTGGTTCGCCTTTGACTATAATTAATCCAATAAAAATAAACCCTTTATATTCAATACCGTCTTTTTGTAAACCTTCAACCGTTGGTTTTACAATTCGAGTTTCTATTTTATCTAACAAAATGGAATCTGCGAATGGCACTGGAGAGATTGCTCCCATTCCGCCGGTGTTTAATCCTGTATCTCCCTCACCAATTCGTTTATAGTCTTTTGCAGTTGGTAAAATTTTATATTGCTGCCCGTCCGTTAATACAAAACAACTCAATTCAATTCCGTCTAGAAACTCTTCAATAACAACTTTGGCACTTGCATTACCAAATTTGGCATGAACCAACATATTTCGTAATTCTGTTTTTGCCTCTTCTAAATCTTGAATAATTAAGACGCCTTTTCCTGCCGCTAAGCCATCTGCTTTTAAAACGTATGGTGGTTGTAAAGTTTCTAAAAATAGGCATCCTTTTTCAACCGTTGCTGCCGTAAAACTATCATAAGCTGCCGTAGGAATTTTATGTTTAACTAGAAATTCTTTAGCAAATTCTTTACTCCCTTCTAATTGAGCTCCTACTTTTGATGGACCAATAACCGGAATATGACTTAACTCTGAATCCTTTTTAAAAAAATCATAAACACCCAATACTAATGGGTCTTCAGGACCAACAACAATCATTTCAACTTTTTCTTGAATTGCAAACGATTTCAATGCGTTAAAGTCTGTCGGATTGATAGGAATATTCTTTGCTATTGCGGCAGTTCCGGCATTTCCGGGTGCAACAAAAAGTGTTGAGCATTTAGAACTTTGAAGCATTTTACTTGCTAATGCATGTTCCCTTCCGCCTGAACCAAGTAGTAAGATAACCATCTTTTTATTTATTTTGATTGCAAAAATAATCTTTTACACTTTATAGATGAATTAAAAATTGTAGTAGTTAAAATAAAAATACTATTTTTGTTCCACTCATTTTAAAATTTAAAACTATGAAAAAATTATTACTTTGTTTTTCATTAATTGCTTTAACTTCAACTATAAACGCTCAGTGGACTTCTCAGGCTACAGGATTTAGTGCTGCAAGTAGAGGATTGAGTGAAATGAAAATTGTGGATGCCAATACGGTATGGGGAATAGCCTATGACGGGTCAGGTCTTGGCCTTGAAATTCAAGAATTTACAGTTACTACGAACGGAGGAGCTTCTTGGAATCCAGGTATTATTGATGTTGGTAATACAGCGTTACAAATTACAAATATTTCCCCGGTAAGCGGAACTACTGCTTGGGTAGGTGCTTTTGATGGCACAGACGGTCTTGGTGGAGTATTTAAAACTTCGAATGGTGGTGCTACTTGGGAGCCTCAAAATGCTGATGGTTTCACAACAGTAGGTGAATCATGGTTTAATGTAGTGCATTTTTTTAATGCAAATGTTGGTTTGACCATGGGAGATCCTGAAGGAGGAGAGTATGAAATTTACAAAACAACAGATGGCGGAACAAACTGGACTCGTATAGCCGGTTCTGCTTTACCAAACCCATTAAGTGGTGAATATGGATATAATGGTGGTTATGCTGCTGCAGGTGGTACATTTTGGTTTACAACTAATAAAGGCCGTGTCTACAGAACAACGGATCAAGGAGTAAGTTGGACCGTGGCTCAAGCGCCAATAACTGATTTCGGAGGTACGGCGCAAAACGGGCGTATTTATTTTAGTGATGCTAATAATGGCTACCTACAAAAAAATGTAGTTGCTGGAGCTGTTACTACTCGTACATATGCAACAACAACCAATGGCGGAACTACATGGTCTGCTACTGCGCCATTTACGGGCACTCGTTTTATTCTTAATTATATTCCTGGAACTACAACTATGGTTGCTACATCTCAAGCAGCTCCAGTTGGGACATCTGTTAGTATAAATAACGGAGTAACTTGGACTGACTTAGAGCCAACTGGAATAGAACAAAGAGGTGCTTCTGCGTTTTTAAATTCAACTACCGGATGGTGTGCGGGTTTTAGTACCGATCCTTTAACTGATGGTGTGTTTAAATTAACGGGGACTTTAGGAACTCAAAATTTTGAGAATGCTACTAAATTCAAGGTATATCCGAATCCTGCATCTTCTATAGTTACTATCTCTGCAGTAAATGCAGATTCTTATAAATTATCCGTAACAGATATTACCGGTAAAGTTGTTATGACAAAATCATTAAATGGAATAGAAAATACATTGGATATTTCTTCACTTTCAACAGGTGCTTATTTCTTTGAATTAAGCTCAGACAGCATAAAAGACGTAGTTAAAATTCTTAAAAATTAATTCCAAATAAAATAGTATTTTTAGGGCTGACATTTGTTAGCCCTTTTTTATTGTCTCTATGTTCCACTTTTTCAATTTATCGCTCCGACTAAATGGATTTCCAATAATGGAGGCGTCTGTCGAATTGGAAAAAATTCTAGCGGTTTCCGAAAATGAATATAGCAATTATGTCAATCAAAAGAAAAAAGAAATTGTTGAGTACCATTTAAAACACAACAAATCATATCAAGCCTTTGTTGGAAAAAATTCTTTTGCAAATTGGAGTGAACTTCCTATAATGACTAAAAAAGAATTTCAAAAGCCGCTGAAAGATAGACTTTCAGAAGGATATTCTCCATCGAATATTTATGTAAACAAAACATCTGGTTCAAGTGGAGATCCTTTTATTTTTGCCAAAGATAAATTTTGCCATGCGCTAACATGGGCAAATAACATCCGTTGTTTTGACTGGTTTGGGATTGATTTTAATTCGTCGTTGCAGGCGCGCTTTTACGGAATCCCATTCGATTTTATTGGTAACAAAAAAGAGCGTATTAAAGATCTTTTGGGTAATCGCTATCGTTTTACCATTTTTAATTTGTCTGATGCCGTTTTAGAAAAAGTCTTTATTAAATTTAGAAATAAAAAATTCGATTATATTAATGGTTACACTAGTTCGGTAGTATTATTTGCTAAATTTTTACAAAAGAAAGGTATTGTTTTAACGACCGTTTGCCCAACGCTCAAATGCTGCATTGTAACCTCTGAAATGCTTTTTGATGATGATAAAATGCTGCTTGAAAAACAATTTGGCGTTCCTCTTATTAATGAATATGGCGCTTCTGAACTTGATTTAATTGCATTTCAAAATCAGGAAGGTGATTGGCAAGTAAATTCTGAAACCTTATTTGTAGAAATTTTAGATGAAGAAAACAATGTTTTGCCAAATGGTAAAGAAGGCCGAATTGTGATAACATCATTATATAACAAAGCGCATCCGTTCATCAGATATGATATTGGCGATGTTGGAATTTTAGACGAAAAAAGTACTTCTAAAAAACGTATTCTAAAGAAACTTATTGGTCGAACCAACGATATTGCTGTTTTACCAAGCGGAAAAAAATCGCCAGGATTGACCTTTTATTATGTTACCAAAAGCATTATTGAAGACGATGGAAATGTCAAAGAATTTGTGATAAAACAAACTAAAATCGATACTTTTAACATCGAATATGTAAGCGAATTTGAATTAACCAAAGTTCAAATTCAACAAATTGAAAAAGCCATTACAACCTATTTAGAAAACGGCCTGACTTTTTCATTTATCAGAAAAGAAAAACTAGAACGTAGTAAAAGCGGAAAACTAAAACAGTTTGTTTCCTTAATAAAATAAAAAATTGAAAATTACCTTAGTCGCTGGCGCAAGACCAAATTTTATTAAAATCGCACCCATTATTAAAGCGATTGAAAAAAAACAAAACGAAGGAGAAAAGCTTTCCTATCGCTTAGTCCATACGGGGCAGCACTACGATAAAAATCTCAGCGATACCTTTTTTGAGGAATTAAATATACCACATCCAAATGCAAATCTGGAAGTGAAAAGCGGTTCACAATCCGTTCAAACTGCTGCCATAATGATTGCATTTGAACAAGAACTGATACAAAACCCATGCGATTTGGTTATAGTTGTTGGCGATGTCAATTCGACTATGGCGTGTGCTATTGTTGCCAAAAAATTAAACATAAAGGTAACTCATGTTGAAGCCGGAATCCGTTCCGGTGATATGACCATGCCCGAAGAAATTAACCGAATTGTCACCGATAGCATTACCGATTATTTCTTTACAACCTCAACTTGGGCTGGAGATAATCTCTTAAAATATGGTGCCGATTCTTCTACAATCCATTTTGTGGGCAATGTGATGATTGATACTTTATATCAAAATTTAGACAGAATATCAGCTCCAAATTTTTGGGATGAATATGATTTAGAAGTCGGGAAATATATAATCCTAACATTGCACCGTCCTGCTAATGTTGATGAAGAGCAGTCATTGGTAAAACTTCTTTGCGGCATAGACAATATGGTTGGTGACAAAAAAGTGATTTTCCCTATACATCCTAGAACCAAGGCGATTTTGGGAGCAACCAATTTAAAACTGAAGAACATCCTTTTTGTTGAGCCACAAGGTTATCTAAACTTCATGTATTTAATCAAAAATAGTTTTGCGGTAATAACGGATTCTGGCGGAATTTCAGAAGAAACTACCGTGCTGGGAATTCCTTGTTTCACTATGAGAAACAATACCGAAAGACCCGAAACACAAACTATTGGAACCAACACTTTAGTTGGGACTTCGATTGAAAATTTAGAAAAGATATTTGGAGAATTTTTGGTAAATGGTCCAAGAAAAGGGGGTATTCCAGAAATGTGGGATGGTAAAGCTGCAGAAAGAATAATCGATATTTTACTAAAGGTTTAACCACAAAGCGCACAACGAATGCACAAAGAACACTATTTAGTTTTTATAAAAATTGATTGCTTTGTGAGCTTAGTGCTGACTTAGTGTCTTAGTGGTAAAAAAATGGAAGAAATACTTATCATATCCAATTATTATCCGCCGGAAAAAGGTGCGGCCGCCAATAGAATTGAGCAGTTAGCTTTGAAATTAAGTCAAAATAAATATAACGTTTCCGTAATCTGTCCATTGGGGAATTACCCAAAAGGGGAACTATTTGATGAATATAAAGGCAATTTTTCGGTAACCGAAAATCGCGATGGCATTACTGTGAAACGCCTTTGGATTTATCCAAGTGTTAGCAAAAATTTACTGGTTCGAATTATTTCGGTTTTATCATTTTCAGCAATGCTGTTTTTCTATTTATTATTTAAAAAAACACCGAAAAAAGTCGTTGTACAATCTCCGCCTCTATTGCTATCGTTTATTTCGGTTTTTGTGCTTACGTTAAAAAGCAAAAAAATAATTTTAAATATTTCTGATTTATGGCCTATGGCAGCGATTGAATTAAATGCCTTAAAAAAAGATTCATTTTCACATAAATTCTCATTGTTTTTTGAACGCTACATTTATAAAAAAGCGACCTTAATTTTAGGACAATCCAACGAAATTATCAAACACGTTCGTACTTTATTCCCGGATAAAAAATGCTTCTTATATCGTAATTTTCCGGATCATAATGTTTCTGAAATAGAATTAAAGACAGAAGAAAATCAACCTGTAAAAATTTTCTATGCTGGTCTTCTCGGAATAGCACAAGGCGTATATGAACTATGTCAAAAAATCGATTTAAAAGGACTTAATGTTGAATTACACATCTTTGGTGATGGAGCCGAAAAAGCGCAGCTTGAAGCTTTAATATCTTCTGAAAAAGAACAACGGCTATTCTTCCACGGAATGTTGGACAGAACGGAATTGCATCAACATCTAAAATCATTTGATATTGCCATTGTTCCGTTAAAAACCAGAATTTATGGTTCTGTTCCTTCCAAGATTTTTGAATATGGCTCACTTGGATTTCCGATACTGTATTTTGGTGGCGGCGAAGGCGAAACTATTGTTATAGAGAATAATTTGGGTTGGGTTGCAGCTGTTGGTGACTATAATGATTTGAATGAAAAAATCAAAATTATTTCCACCGTAAAAAAGGCTGAATTGGATTTAATGAAAAGACAGGTTTTTGAAAAAAGTGAAAGAATATTTGATTTAGATAATCAAGTGAAAAATCTAATTGAAAAAGAGGTTTTCTAATAGGCTTTATCTTCTCCTTTAAAGATATTAAATACCGTTTGGAAAATGATTTTGATGTCCATGATTAACGACCAATTTTCGATATAAAAGACATCCAGTTTTATTCGGTTTACCATATCTTCATCGGTTTCAATTTCTCCTCTAAATCCTTTCACTTGTGCCAAACCTGTAATACCTGGTTTTACATAATGGCGAACCATATATTTCTTTATTTTACTGGCATAAGCTTTGTTTTGCGACCATAAGTGTGGCCTTGGCCCAACTACCGACATTTCTCCCAATAATACATTAAAAAACTGAGGCAACTCATCCATACTGGTTTTTCGCATAAATTTACCCATCTTAGTAACTCTTGGGTCGTTTTTGGAAGCTTCTTTTTCGGTATATCCATTTACTTGCATAGAACGAAATTTATAACAAAAGAATTCTTTTTCGTCTATTCCTGGCCTTCCCTGCTTGAAAAATACTGGACCTTTTGATTCTAATTTTATTAAAATAGCCAAAATAGGAATCAACCAAGACAACAAAAAAATTATAACAATTAATGAAAAAACAATATCAAAAACTCTTTTGATTTTATTTATAAAAGGATTATGCAATTGCGTTTTTTGAAGAGATAAAACCGGAAATAATTCGTAATAATCAACTTTTAAATTTTTAGAAAAAATTTCTTTAGTATCGGGAATGAATTTAATTGTCTTTTTATTATCATCGGCAAATTCGACTAACTCTTTCAGTTTTTCATTTGAAATTTCGTTTAAAGAACAATAAATTTCATCTATTTTATTTTCTATGGTAAACCTTTTAATGTCGTCTATTTTCCCAACAATATTTGGATTCTGTTTTTTGTCTGAGAAATATCCCAAAAACCTATAACCATAGTCTATCCTTGTTTCGAAAACTTCCTTCAACCGAATTGCTTCTGGAGTATATCCAATAATAATTGCATTTCTGTAATTACTTCCTGTAACAATCCTATATCTTTTTAAATAAATAAATAAAAAAGTTTTAAAGGCAACAACACTAATGAAAGTCACAGACATGAAAAGCGCTACAGCGGAACCGCTAAAAATTGACGTTTTTGCAAAAGGAAAAAAAGCAATGACAATTAATAAAAACACACTGAATTGCTTTGTCAGTTTAGTGAGAATATCAACCGGAGTGGAAAACCTATAGATTTCATAAAATCTTACTATAACCGCAATTGAAATCCAAGTGATTGTTTGGTAGCTCAAATAATATAGCGTATTAAGTCTTAAATCTCTAAAGAAATAAAGGCTCAATGCTGTTATGACAATTAAATCAAATAGTACACTAAACGGTCTAATGTATTTTGAATACCTTCCTGTATGCTGTGCAACCATAAGATACTAGTGGATATAACTTTTAAAATCCTTATGTTCTTCTTTTAAAAGTTCTTCCGATGAAAGTGATTTGAAATATTCGTAGGTTAATTTCATTCCTTCTTCTCGTGAAACTTTGGCTTCCCAACCTAAAATAGTTGCGGCACGAGTCGTATCCGGTTGCCTTTGCATTGGATCATTGATAGGCAACGGATGATAAACAACCTTTTGATTTGTACCTGTCAATTTTATGATTTCATCAGCAAAATCCTTGATAGTTATTTCATTTGGATTACCAATGTTTACAGGCTGAGAATAATCTGAATGAAGTAACCTGTATATACCTTCTACTTGATCGGTAACATAGCAAAAGGAACGGGTTTGACTTCCGTCTCCAAAGATGGTTAAATCTTCTCCGCGTAATGCTTGTCCAATGAATGCCGGAATAACACGACCGTCATTCAGTCTCATTCTTGGTCCGTAGGTGTTGAATATTCTAACGATTCTGGTTTCTACACCGTGAAACGTGTGGTAGGCCATTGTGATTGATTCCTGGAAACGTTTGGCTTCATCATAAACACCTCTTGGTCCGATTGTGTTAACGTTACCATAGTAATCTTCTGATTGCGGATGCACTAATGGATCACCATAAATTTCTGAAGTTGAAGCAATAAGAATTCTGGCTTTTTTTACTCGGGCTAACCCTAAAAGGTTGTGTGTTCCAAGTGAACCAACCTTTAAGGTTTGGATTGGAATTTTTAAATAATCTATAGGACTTGCCGGAGATGCAAAATGAAGGATATAATCTAAATGTCCAGGTACGTGAACAAATTTGGTAACATCGTGATGATAAAATTCAAAATTTTTAAGTTTAAATAAATGCTCGATATTCTTTAAATCGCCCGTTATCAAATTATCCATTCCGATAACAGAATAGCCTTCAGCTATAAAACGATCACAAAGATGTGAGCCCAAGAAACCCGCTGCACCTGTAATTAATATTCTTTTCATATTTTCTTATTCTGCTTTGGAGCTATTTTGAACATACTGAACCTTCGGGACTGAATTAAAAAGGCAATACATCATAGTAAAAAACACAACTCCTCTTTGTCTCCATAGAAATGATTCTGTCAAAAATAAACTTATCATTAGAAATGCGAAAGCAAAATGCATAAAATCTTTCGTTTTAATTGCATTTTTTACGGAAATAAATAGCATCATTACTATCAATAAAAAACCAAAAACTCCCAAATCAGCAAAATTCTGAACATATTGATTGTGGAAATTCATTTTTTGGTAGCCATCATTGGAATTATCACCTTGATATACATTATAAGCTTTACCTTTCGCTTCAATTTTAGGATAAGATGCGTTCAAGCCATATCCTTTCCAAAAGATTTTGTCTTCATTCATCATTTCTAAAAAGATTCTATACTGGTATACTCTGAATGCTGTGCCTGGGAAAAAATCATTTTGATTGAATACTGTATTTGTCCATGCCTGTTTTATGCTGACATTGTAAAATGTTGTTTTGTTTTCTTTTGAAATTACGTCATTTACAGTACTATCTGTCATTATTGTTTCATATTCCTGATGTAATCTGTCTTTTAAATTTCCGATAAAACCTAATGAAAGAACCAATATCAATAATACTATCAAATTTTTCAACCGCATTTGCTTAGAAAGTTTGGAGTAAAACAAGTGATAAACTATTATTAAGCCAATAAATGCTACAATAATGTTTTGGGAAGAAAGTAGAATAAACATCGTCAGCAAAATACTAATACATAAAAAATCAATGTTTTTTTTGACGGGCTTCGTATAGAAATAAAAAAATGAAATAGCCATATAGACTGAAACATGTATGGCATTTACATCTTTGGTTACCAATTCGTGGTAAAAGAAAACATTGCTATCGTGGGTATAAAAATAACGTATCGTTGCATTGACAAGATAAAATAGAGCATATACCAATGTCCCATAACTGTATATCTTCAATATGTGCTGTCTTTGATTTTTAGATATCCCTCCAAAAATAATAAAACACAATGGTATTATTAGAAAGGGTAGTTCTGTTGATAATGCCGGTATGGTTAAACTTTGATCTATAGTCCAAAAATAGGATAGCAACATCAATAAATACAAAAGTATTGGAAAGGATAATGTATAGTCTATCTTAAAATTTTGCTTTTTTAAAAAAAAGAATGTTGAAAAAACCAGTAAGCCCAGTGCTATACTATTTATTATATGAGGTAGGGGAATGGAAAGCAGAACAAGAATTAATAAATAAAATGGTATCTCTTTGTTAAGCTCTTGATTTGTATTCAGAGAAAAAAAATTAAAAAATGGATAGTTATTCTTCATTTATTTTATTCTTGTCAAAATCATTAATAGTAAAGTCACTATTGTTTTTTTATCAATGGCAAGTTATGATTTTTTATTCTGTTATTAAAAATATTGACAAACAAATATGTGTCAGATGAATTTAATGAATTAAGTCTCAATAAAAAACCTCAAAACCTTTTGAGTCTTGAGGCAATAATAATGATATTATGCTTTTTATTTTTTTACTTCAACTTGAATTTGACTGTCTATCCAGGAATACGTTTTTTTCATTCCATCAATCAACGATAAAGAAGGTGCCCATTGTAGTTTTTCGAACAATAATTTATTGTCTGAGTTTCTTCCTCTTACACCTGTTGGACCAGTAATGTTGTTAATTTTTAATTTCTTACCGGAAATATCAATAGCCATCTGTGCAAAGTCATTGATAGAAATCATCTCTTCTGAACCAATATTAACAGGTCCGGTAAAATCCGAATTCATTAATCTAATAACAGCTTCAACACATTCATCTATGTATAAAAAAGAACGTGTTTGTTTTCCGTCTCCCCATACCTCGATACTTGTCCCGTCTTCTGCTTCTGCAGCTTTTCTGCACATAGCTGCCGGTGCTTTTTCCTTTCCACCATTCCAAGTTCCCTGAGGACCAAAAATATTGTGAAATCTTGCGATTCTCACTTCTATTCCGTAGTTTCTGTGATACGATAAATAAAGTCTTTCGCTGAATAACTTTTCCCATCCATATTCACTATCCGGAGCAGCGGGATATGCTGAATCTTCCGAACATTTAGGATTATTTGGATCAATTTGGTTGTATTCAGGATACATACAAGCGGAGGAAGAATAGAATATTTTCTTAACGCCTTCTTTTTGTGATGCGCCTAGTACATTAAGATTACATAGTGCAGAGTTGTTCATTACATCGGCATCATGATCTCCTGTAAAAATATAACCAGCACCGCCCATATCTGCAGCTAATTGATAAACCTCATCAATCCCTTTTACTACTTTTTGAGCAACAACCGGATCTCTCAAATCTCCTAGTATGAATTCATCCGAATTAGTATTTCCGTATTCATTTTCTTTTAAATCAACTCCTCTTACCCAATTTCCCTCGGATTTTAATCTATTAACAAGGTGTCCTCCAATAAATCCACCTGCTCCACATACTAGTACTTTCTTCATTTTTAATTGAATTATTCTTTTTTCAAGGTGCGAATTTATGAATTATTTTTATAAGTTATTAGTTATTAACTGTTACCTTATTCGATTTATTAGTTAAAATCATGCTTAAAAGTTTAAAACCACTAAAATATCTGGGAATAAACACCTTTGGATTTGAAATACAGCGCAGTAACCAACCCATATATATATAATCTACCCAACTTGGCATATTAACTTGTCTGC
>CANKLK010000027.1 GCA_947482805.1 Flavobacteriaceae bacterium | reverse complement strand
AGTCGAAATATTCTTATAGTTAAAAAAAGCGCTGAAAATAAGTTTGAATTCAAAGAAAATGAATTTGTTACGCCGCAAAATTCCTTTTATATTTCGGGAAAAACATCTTTTGAAATATTAGAATTACTCGAAAAAAACACGCCCGAGATTATCAAAAAAATGCGCGCAATCGAAATTGCTCACAAGCAAAAAATAATCAAAGACTCTTTACTTGACATTAAAAAAATCCAAAAAAAATTTAACATTGACATATTGATTCCTTCGAAATACGAATATGTCATGCGAAGAAGAAATTTTATTTGGCTAAAAAGCGAAATAGTCAGTGGTAACACAAGCCTTATAATTTACCAGATTCCTTGGAAAAGCATAAACCCCAAAAATGCTGTAAACGATGTCGTAAAAGTTAGGGATTCCATCGGAAAATTATACATTCATGGCACGGCTTACAGAACACAAATGGTAACAGAAAAAGCCTATTCACCCTATTTTTCTATTACAACTTTGGTCGGAAACAAAACCTATGAAACCAAAGGGACGTGGCAAATGAAAAACGATTTCATGTCCGGACCGTTTATCAGTTATGCTATTTTTGATAAAGCCCATAAACACATCCTTGTTTTAGAAGGATTTTGTTATGCACCATCAAAAGAAAAGCGCGACTTGATGTTTGAATTAGAATCGATTATTAAATCCATACAAATTAAAAAATAGCAGCATGAACTTAGAATGGAAAATAAGACGATTTGAGGCACTAACTACCATTGAACTATATGATTTGCTGCATTTACGAAGTGAAGTCTTTGTAGTGGAGCAAAATTGCGTTTATCAGGACATTGATTATAAAGATCAAAAAGCATTGCATCTTTTAGGACAAGATAAAGGTCAGACGGTCGCATATGCCCGCTTGTTTAAACCAAAAGATTATTTTGAAGAAGCTTCAATAGGACGCGTTGTAGTTAATCCAACATATCGCGATAAAAAACTCGGACACGTACTAATGAGAGAAGCAATTTATTTTATGAAGCACCAACTTGGCGAAACTAAAATAACGATCTCAGCTCAATTATATTTGAAGAAATTCTATGAAAGTCATGGTTTTATTCAAACAAGTGAAATGTATCTCGAAGACGATATTCCACATATAGAAATGAGAAGAAGTTAGATTTTGGTTATAACTAATTCTACTCTTCTGTCATAATCTGCGCCTTTACCCAGCGGAACGGTGTTTCCATATCCTTTGAAGGTCATACGGTCTTTTGCTATTTTTTTAAACAGTAAATATTTATAAACCGATTCTGCTCTGTTCACTGAAAGTTGACGTTTTCTAGTGTCTAAATCGATGGCTTCTTTTTGATAAGGTGGAGTGCAACAAACATGTCCTTGAATTTCAAATTGAAGGTTCTTGTATTTCATAAGCAAACGAGCAATTTTATCTAATTCGTTTTTAGATTTAAATGGTAATTTGCTGCTTCCTCTTTCAAATAAAATAGTATTTAAATAAATGTGGTCTCCAATAATGTGATGTTTTTGAACCGTATTGTAAAAACCAGGAATTTCAATTTTTGGCAAAGGTTTTAAATGAACGACCACATCAACGCGACGATTTTTTGAACGCTTTTCCGGAAGATTTTCTACAATGTCATCCTCAATCAAAATCCGCCCTTTACCTTCAATAGTCACAATGATTTTACTTTTGACACCGTTTTCAATGAATTTTTCCTGAATGGAATTTGCCCGTTTTGTGGAAAGCTTAAAATTATAGGCATCTTTTCCAACATCATCGGTGTAACCAAAAATTTGAATATCTTCAATACGAGTAGAATCCGTTTTTTTGATAAAATCAATGGCTTCATTTACTTCTTTTTCATTTAACGTAAATTTGTCAAATTCAAAATAAACTGAATGAACAACCTCTTCTTGTGCTTGAAGAAAGCAACAAAATAATAATGGTAAAAACTTTAATAACTTCATATTAAATTTTCAAAATCGAGTTATACTTTGATTTGTCGTTTAAAACTTCAATAGATTTTTTAATTTCAAAATTACTTTTGATATAATATTGATATAACCCTTCTTTGTATTGGTATCGTTTAATGATTTCGTCCAAAATTAAATTTTTGATTTCCTTTTGGTTTTTATCGATTAATGTTTCTTCACTTTTTTCCAAAGCGGAAAGCAATTGTTGGTATTCAGTGGCAATAGCAGCATCGACATTTTCTTTCTTCGCTTTTTCTAAAGTGTTTTTCAACGCCACTTCAGTTTCAGTATCAAATGCTATTTTTTCTCTTTTCAGGAACGCCTTAAAATCATTAAGATCCGTATCAGTCAGGGTTGGAATTTTATCACCAAGTGTTGGATTTTTGTAATAGTAGTAAGTTACATAATTAAAAATTCCATCATTTTTTTGCAAGGCTTCTGCGATGGCACTTGTTTTGGTATTTTCTAAAACAATATCTGGTAAAATACCACCGCCATCATATACAGTTCTTCCTTTTTTGGTTTTGAAAGCGTTAAAATTCTTTTCTTCTGTTCTAATGGCTTTACCGTTTTTATCTTTTTGCGAATAATTCAATGCCTGAATGCATCTTCCTGAAGGGGTATAATATTTAGAAATAGTTACTTTTACTTGCGTACCATAAGTCAAGTCAATTGGTCGTTGTACCAATCCTTTTCCAAAACTTCTACTTCCAATTACTACAGCTCTGTCTAAATCCTGCAAAGCACCGGAAACAATTTCGGAAGCTGAAGCACTTTTACCATCAACAATGACCACTAATGGAATCTCAGTATCAATTGGGTCTTTGTTAGTTTTATAAGTATTGTTGTATTTGGAATTCTTTGATTTTGTAGTTACAATGATTTCGTCTTTTGGCACAAAAAGATTGCAAATAGTAACGGCTTCATTCAGCAATCCACCCGGATTTCCTCGTAAGTCTAAAACAATTTGTGTAGCGCCATCATCTTTTAGTTTTTCTAATGCTTCTTTAGTTTCATATGAAGCTTTTTGATTAAATTGAGACAATACAATATATCCGGTTTTATCATCAACCATTCCATAAAAAGGAACAGCTTTTACAGCAACTTCATCCAGAATCAATTGTGTCGACATTGGTTTTCCCTGGCGTAAATAGTTGATTTTAATCTTAGTGCCTTTTGCTCCTTTCATCAATTGCGAAGCATCGTCTTTGAAATCGGCCAAAAGCACATCGCCAATTTGAGTAATTTCATCTCCAGCTTTTAAACCTGCTTTGTCTGCCGGAAATCCTTTATAAGGTTCTTTGATAATGAGTTTGTCTTCTTTTCGGGTAATCATGGCCCCAATTCCGGTGTATTCTCCGGTGTTATTTATTTTGAATTTTATAACATCCTGTTCGTTGAAATAATTGGTATAAGGATCTAAATCGGCCAACATACTTTTGATGGCTTTGTCCATCAATTCAGCGGGATTTGTATCGTCTACATAGTTTTGATTAATCGTCTTAAAAAGCGTGGTGAAGATTTCAATTTGTTTAGAAATTTCAAAGAAATCATCTTTAAAACTCACGCCAATTAAGAGAAAAACACTCAAAATCGACGGAATAAAATATCTTTTTTTAACTATTTTGAACATGGTCTTTTCTTTTTACAAGTAAACGAATATAGTAAATAACTTTAGAGATTTTGTGTTATCCTTTTTCTTCTTTAAGAATTTTAACAAACTTTTCAAAAAGCTGGATGGTTTTTTGATTTATTTCCTGATAAGATAACTTTTCATTGGTTTGATAAAAAAACATAAAGCAATAGTTAGCATCTATATTTTCAACCAAAAGGGTTTTATTTAATCGATAAGATTCACGAAGTATGCGCTTGAAATAATTCCGATCAACTGCATTTTTAAAATATTTTTTTGATACCGAAACGCCAATTTTTAGAGGCACATCTTCTTCAAAATCATGTTTTAAATAAACCAAACGCAACGGATATTTACTCACTGATTTGCCTTCGGTAAAAAGTAAATCGATAATTTTTTTGCTTTTGAGTTTTTCAGCTTTTGGATAAGAAAAATCCATTATTATTTTAAGTAGATATTGTAAACAAATTTCACTTCATTGTATGTGATGTAAAATTGCACCCTGTTGTTTTCCTTTTTTTTGGTAATGATTAAGATATTACACTTTGAGAACTTATTGTCGACACATTCAAACGGAACAATATTTACGTCATCGTTATCTGTAATTTCACCATAAGTTTTAATTTTGAATGACTGTACCTCAGAAGAATTAATCGTAATCAAATCTTTTTTGGCATCAAGGGTTATTAATACTTTAGCATCAACAAAATCTGACCATTCGTTCCATTGACCGTTGTCTTTTTTATCTGTAAAACTTACACTGCTGGATTGAAAACGAATTGGTTGCGCTGAAGCAATGCTTCCAAAACTCAAAAAAAGGCAAACGATAAGAAGTTGAATAACTTTCATTTTATCAAAAATTTTATTGTGGTAAATCTACAAATTCTATTCATAAAAAGACAATCTTACAGTTGCCTTTCAATTTACTTCAATTCATAAATATTATTGTCTCTTTTCACATCGGCCATTAAACCACTTTGGTCAATGGTAATTTTTTTAATCGAAGTTTTTGCTTTTGGAACTTCAAAGAAATAATTTGGATTAGCCCAAGCCCAATCCGACAAAACAGTTCTTTTAATTTCCGGATATGGATTTTCTTTTTCAAAACTCATCATTCGCAACGGAATATAAAAACTCTCTTTTGTGCCATCGGTATATTCAACCAAAATATCTATTGGCATCGGCGTTCTGCCGATTCTTTCTAAAGAAATGCCTGTTCTTTGGACATCGGCAGTTGCAATTTCAACATTTTTAATTCCATAATCTATGGTATTTAAAGTTTGCGCCCAATCGGTTAAATACCAATCTAAATTGGCGCCAGAAACACGCTCTGCAGTTCGTTTGATATCGTTTGGCGTTGGATGTTTAAATTTGAATTCGTTGTAAAAACGTTTTAAAGTTTTTCTAGTATTTTCTGTGCCGATAATATATTCTAATTGTGAAAGAAATAGTTCGCCTTTCACATAGGAAGCTATGCTATAACTTCTATTTTCATCATATCGGTCACCATGAGTTGATAATGGCTGTTCTTTGCCCGATTCTACTAGTTTAACATAGGTTTTATAAGAACTTTCAAAAGGATTTTCAGCTTTTTTAACCGAAATTTCATTCATCGCAAGATCTTCAATGTAGCTGGTAAATCCTTCATCCATCCATGGGTGTTTGGATTCGTTAAACGCTAAAATATGTTGAAACCAGGAATGGCCTAATTCATGAACAGCTGTTCCAATTAAACCATTTAATGTTCCGTTTCCTAACATTAGCGTACACATAGCATACTCCATTCCGCCATCGCCGCCTTGAATAAATGAATATTGTTTGTATGGATAATCGCCAACAGTTTTATTGTAAAAATCGATTACAGTAATCATTATCGGCTGAAGACTTTTCCAATTTTCAATGATTTTCGGATTGTTTTTGTACAGGAAATGCAAGTCAACATTGTTTGGTCCTTTGACTACATCGTGTAGATAGTTTTTATCGGCAGCCCAAGTAAAATCATGAACATTTGGCGCTACAAAGTGCCAAGTTAACGTTTTTGCTTTCGGATCTTTTTTTACAATTTTATCATTCTCCACATAGCCAAAACCAATTTCATTTTTGTTTTCCAAATAACCGCTTCCACCAAGAATATAATTTTTATCAATAGTAATTTTTACATCAAAATCACCCCAAACACCATGAAACTCCCGAGCAATATAAGGATCAGCATGCCAGCCTTCAAAATCGAATTCGGCCATTTTTGGATACCATTGCGCCATAGAAAGTTCAATTCCTTCTGAATTATCTCTGCCAGATCGGCGAATTTGAACAGGTACTTGTCCATCAAAATCCAGAGTCAATGTTGTAGATTTTCCTGGCAGAATTGGTTTAGCTAAAGTCACTTCAAGAATGGTTGAAACTTCTTTAGTACTAGCTGAAATCCCATCTTGCTTGAAGTTAGAAATTTTCAAATAGCCAATTTCGTTTGGTTTTAATTTGGAAATTCTACTTTCTTTAATTTCCTTTCCGTCAGCAGCTTTCCGTTTGTTCATAAACCTTGCGTCTGGATCAGCGATTGTTTGGGAACGCATGTCCATTTCACTTCCGGGCTGAAATGCATTATTGAATAAATGATAATAAACGCGGCGCAGCGTGTCCGAAGAATTGTTCGTGTAAATTAGTTTTTGTTTTCCTTTATATTGATAGTTTTTCACATCCATAGATACTTCCATGGTGTAATCTACTTTTTGCTGCCAATATCCTTTGGATTGTGCAAAAGAGGAATTAATACCTAGTAAAATAAATAAAAATAAAAGTTTATTGTTCATGCTGAAACGAAATAAAAAAAGGAAGGTTTTACACTTCCTTATGATTTATAATTTAGGCGTTTTCTTTATAGTGTTTGACATTTCCTCAGCCATTTTCAAGGCGTTATAGGCGTTAACTATTTTACCTGAAACAGATGCGCCAGAAAAAGGAATTTGGATATTCTTTTCATCAACAATCACTTCAAGATTTAATGCTGTTCCTGATTGCATTAAAATTTGTTTTACCTCAGCAGCCTTTAAATTTGGATAATATTCACGAACTAAAGCAGCAACTCCAGCCACATTTGGCGAAGCCATTGAAGTTCCTTGAAGGTATTTATATTTATTATCAGGAATGGCAGCATATATTTTTACACCTGGTGCATAAACATCTACATTTCTTTTTCCGTAGTTTGAAAAATTAGCAACCACTTTTTCTCCGTATTCATAATTAAGAGCACCAACCGTTAAAACATTATCTGCAATTTCCTTCCCATCAACATCGTCTGTTGGGAAGTTTGGCTCTGTGTCAATATCTTTAGAATCATTTCCAGCCGCATGAACAATCAGAACATCTTTACTTGCGGCATATTTTATAGCATCATATACCCATTGAGCGTGTGGAGAATAGTCTTTACCAAAACTTGCATTAATTACTTTTGCGCCATTGTCAACCGCATAACGAATAGCTAAAGCAATGTCTTTGTCATATTCATCACCATTTGGCACAGCACGAATAGGCATTATTTCTACATTATCTGCAACCCCATCACCACCAAGTCCGTTATCTCTTCCTTGAGCAATAATAGCAGCTACGTGAGTTCCGTGAAGAGAATCATTACGTTTTTTAGAATACACTTTATTGTTTCCATATTTTTTATCATTAATGTCTTCTGGATTATCTCCAACCAATTTCCTTGCATTGAAATCTTTGTTAAGATTATAATCTAATTGATCATAAACATATTCTTGATAAGATTTTAAATCATCATGAAAAGAATCTCCATTTTGAGTAGCATAAGACAACATGATTCGCTTGGCATTATACAAATCGAATTTAACGGAAGGCATATCTTTTAGTTCTGAAACAGTATAGTTATCATTTTTTAGAGTTTCACGAACGGCCTTATCTGCTTTCAGTAAAACATCTAAATTTTCTTTTAAATCTTTTACTTCCGAAAGTTTAGCTGTATAATCAGCTAATGCTTTTTTATAGACTTCAGAACCATCATCGGCTTTTTTCAAAACACGTGTCATTTCAAGATTTTCATTATTTGACTCACCTAAAAAATTCCATCCGTGAACATCGTCAACAAAACCATTTTTGTCATCATCTTTTCCATTGTTTGGAATCTCTTTTTTATTGGTCCAGATTACGGCTTTTAAGTCTTCGTGATCAATATCAACACCAGAATCGACAACTGCAACAATAACTTTTGTGCTTTTTTTGTTTTTTAAAAACTCAGAGTACACTTTGTCAACGCTCATTCCTGGAATAGAATCTTTTTCTAAATCAAGATGACTCCAGCGTTTAAGTTCTTTATCTGTTAAAGGTGTTTTTTTAGCAACTGTTTGGGCTACCATGGTCAATGTAAACATTGACAATAAAAGAATTTTTATAAACTTCATTTTTTTAACTTTATTGAATTGGTGTAAAAATAAAATGTTTTTTATAGTTATGTAAAGCATTAACACTATGTTAAGATATCTTCACAGTTGAAAACCTCTTTAATTCTAATGCCTTTTTCGGTGTTTTCAACGGTGATTATTTGATTGTGAGCATCGTGTTCTAACCATAAATAATAATTTTTTTCTACAGCTGCATTAAGAAACTTAGTTTTTTCTGGCAATGTCAAAAGTGGTCGGGTGTCATAACCCATTACATATGGTATTGGCAAATGACCTGCTGTTGGAATCAAATCCGCACAAAAAACGATAGTTTTATCTCGGTATTCAATATGTGGCAACATCATTTTTTCGGTGTGACCATTTACGTAAAAGATTCCAAAACCCAATTCGTCTGAAATTGCTACGCCAGTTCGTCCTTCGTCCTCGTGTCCAAAATCGCTTTTAGGTCTTTTGATAAAATTCAGTTGACCGCTTTCTAGTATAGGTAAAATATTTTCCGAAAGGAAAGATGCTTTTTCGCGAGCATTAGGCTTAATTGCCCATTCCCAATGATTGTCATTAGTCCAGAATTTGGCATTTTTGAAAGCCACTTCGTAACCAGTTTTGGTTGCATTCCAATTGACACTTCCGCCGCAATGGTCAAAATGTAAATGCGTCATAAAAACATCGGTAACGTCATCTCTTTGAAAACCATATTTTGCTAGGGATTTATCTAAAGAATGATTTCCCCATAATGAATAATATCCAAAGAATTTTTCCGATTGCTTATTCCCCATTCCGGTATCAATTAGAATTAATCGATTGCCGTCTTCAATTAGCATGCATCTTGCGGCAATATCAATCATATTATTTTCGTCAGCTGGATTGGTTTTATTCCAAATAGTTTTTGGTACCACGCCAAACATAGCACCACCATCAAGCTTAAAATTTCCGGCTTCTATAGGATATATTTTCATTTTTAAATCTTTTCACAAATTTATAGAATTAAAAATCATTTTTTTCTATATCTAAATTCGTTATAAAAATGTTATAGATAATAGAAAAAAAGGATAATTGTAGTAACTTTGCGCTTAATTTAGACAAAATCAAAATAACAAAATGATAAAAGTATCTGATGACGCTAGTAAAAAAATCGTTTCGATGATGCAGGAAGACGGTTTTGATGCAGCCAAAGATTATGTTCGCGTGGGCGTAAAAAGTGGGGGTTGCTCAGGTTTGTCGTATGAACTTAAATTTGATAAAGTACTAGGTGAAAACGACAAAGTTTTTGAAGATAATCACGTAAAAATTGCCGTAGAGAAAAAATCATTCCTTTATTTGGCAGGAACTATTCTAGAGTTCTCAGGCGGATTAAACGGGAAAGGATTTGTATTCAACAATCCGAATGCATCTAGGACTTGTGGATGTGGAGAATCATTTTCATTATAGTCGAATGTCGAAAGTCATAAAGTCGAATGACTAAAATTGACTTTCCAACCTTTGACTTTTAAACTTTAAGACTAAAAACAAATGGCAAAATATACAGAGGACGATTTAAAAGTTGAACTCGAAAGTAAAGAATATGAATATGGATTTTATACCGATATTGAATCGGATACATTTCCTATTGGCCTTAATGAAGATATAGTTAGAGCCATTTCTTTGAAAAAAGAAGAGCCACAATGGATGACCGATTGGAGAATAGAAGCTTTTCGTGCATGGCAGGAAATGGTTGAACCAAATTGGGCTAATGTTCATTATGAAAAACCAGATTTTCAGGCAATATCTTATTATTCGGCTCCCAAAAAGGTTGATCCAAACAAAACCCTAGAAGATGTCGATCCGGAACTTTTAGAAATGTACAAAAAGTTAGGAATCTCATTAGACGAACAGAAAAAAATGAATAATATCGCCATGGATATTGTAGTTGACTCGGTTTCTGTGGCCACAACATTCAAGAAAACGCTAAACGAAAAAGGAATTATTTTCTGCTCCATATCTGAAGCAATTAAAGAGCATCCTGAATTAGTCAGAAAACATTTAGGAACGGTTGTCCCGCAAAAAGATAATTTTTATGCCGCTCTAAATTCGGCAGTTTTCTCTGATGGTTCTTTCTGTTACATTCCAAAAGGGGTTAGATGTCCAATGGAATTATCAACATATTTCCGTATCAATCAAGCAGGAACAGGACAATTCGAAAGAACACTTTTAATTGCTGATGAAGGTAGTTATGTTTCGTATCTTGAAGGATGTACCGCTCCAAGTCGTGATGAAAATCAATTGCACGCTGCTGTTGTTGAACTTATCGCTTTAGACAACGCTGAAATAAAATATTCTACCGTTCAAAACTGGTATCCAGGAAACAAAGAAGGTAAAGGCGGCGTTTTCAATTTCGTAACCAAAAGAGGTTTGTGTGAGAAAAGCGCAAAAATATCCTGGACACAAGTAGAAACTGGTTCAGCCATTACTTGGAAATATCCTTCGGTTATTTTAAAAGGCGATAATTCAATAGGAGAATTTTACTCGATTGCGGTTACTAATAATTTCCAACAGGCCGATACCGGAACTAAGATGATTCATTTGGGTAAAAACACCAAATCGACTATCATTTCAAAAGGAATTTCTGCTGGTAAATCACAAAACAGCTACCGAGGTTTGGTTCAGATAAGCGCCAGAGCTGATAATGCTCGTAACTTCTCGCAATGTGATTCCTTGTTAATGGGAAATAATTGTGGAGCACATACGTTTCCGTATATCGAAAGTAAAAATTCATCCGCTATAATCGAACACGAAGCAACAACTTCCAAAATTGGAGAAGACCAGGTTTTCTATTGCAATCAGCGTGGCATTCCAACCGAAAAAGCGATTGCACTTATCGTAAACGGTTTTAGTAAAGATGTATTGAATAAACTTCCGATGGAATTTGCTGTCGAAGCGCAAAAATTATTGGAGATTTCACTTGAAGGAAGCGTTGGATAAGAACTTAATTAGTCTTAATATCTTAATGGATTAAAAATAAAAGAATAAAATGTTAAAAATTAGCAATCTACATGCAAGCGTCGAAGACAAAGATATCTTAAGGGGAATCAACCTAACCGTTAATGCTGGTGAAGTTCACGCTATCATGGGACCAAATGGTGCCGGAAAAAGTACCTTAGCTTCCATCATTGCCGGAAATGAAAAATATGAAGTTTCTCAAGGAGAAATTCTTTTAGACGGCGAGGATATTTCAGAATTAGCTCCCGAAGAGAGAGCACACAAAGGCGTTTTTCTTTCGTTTCAATATCCGGTTGAAATTCCGGGAGTTTCGGTAACGAACTTTATGAAAACAGCTATCAATGAAAGTCGTAAAGCCAACGGAAAAGAGGAAATACCGGCGAATGAAATGCTTAAACTAATCCGTGAAAAATCAGAATTATTAGAAATCGACAGAAAGTTTTTGTCACGTTCGTTAAACGAAGGTTTTTCTGGTGGAGAAAAGAAACGTAATGAAATCTTCCAAATGGCGATGTTAGAACCAAAATTAGCCATTCTTGACGAAACGGATTCGGGTTTGGATATCGATGCGTTGCGAATTGTTGCCAACGGTGTAAACAAACTGAAAAGCAAAGACAATGCAGTTGTTGTAATCACACACTACCAACGTTTATTGGATTATATCATTCCGGATTTCGTTCACGTTTTGATGGATGGGAAAATCGTGAAATCAGGCGGAAAAGAACTGGCTTACGAACTTGAAGAAAAAGGATACGACTGGATTAAAGCGGAAGTGCAATAGTATTCAGTCTCAGTCTCAGTTATCAGTATTTACTGCACTGACTGCGACTGTAAACTGCGACTGCAAACAAAAATTATGGAACTAAAAGATAAATTAATCTCGTCTTTTATGGCGTTCGAAGAAAGTATCGATGTGCACAATGAGTTGCACGACGTCCGCACTTCAGCTATAAAAAACTTTGAAAATAAAGGTTTCCCAACCAAAAAAGAGGAAGCATGGAAGTATACTTCGTTGAATGCTATTCTTAAAAATGATTTTTCAGTGTTCCCAAAACACGAAAACACTATTGAATTTGCAGCTGTAAAAAAATATTTTCTGCACGAAATTGACACACACAAAGTCATTTTTGTAGATGGAAAATTCTCTTCCTTTTTGTCAGCAACAACTCACGAAGGATTGGATGTTTGTTTGATGTCTTCGGCATTGAACAAACCAAAATATAAAATAGCAATTGATGAATATTTTAATAAAATTGCCAGCAAAGACGAAACCTTAACGACTTTGAATACCGCTTTTGCAAATGAAGGAGCGTATATAAATATTCCTAAAAGTAAGGTTGTTGAAAAACCAATTGAAATCATTTATTTTTCTACCGGAGTTGAAAGTGCTTTGATGTTACAACCAAGAAACTTAGTCATTGTTGGCGAAAACGCGCACGTTCAAATCCTCGAAAGACATCAATCGTTGAATGAAAACCCGGTGCTGACGAATTCGGTAACTGAAATTTTTGCTGGAAAACGAGCGATTGTCGATTACTATAAAATCCAGAACGATTTGCAATCGGCTAATCTGATTGACAACACTTATATTTCTCAAAAGCAAGAAAGTCACGTTTCGGTTCATACCTTTTCTTTTGGCGGAAATATCACAAGAAACAATTTGAATTTTTACCATTTTGGCGAAAGAATTGATTCGACTTTAAAAGGGATTACCATTATTGGTGACAAACAACATGTTGATCATCACACTTTGGTAAACCATGCAACACCAAACTGTGAAAGCCACCAAAACTATAAAACCATTTTGGCGGAAAGCTCAACCGGAGTTTTCAACGGAAAGATTTTTGTGGAAAAAGAAGCGCAAAAAACTGATGCTTTTCAACAAAATAATAACATTTTATTAGGCGACAAAGCAACCATAAACGCAAAACCACAGTTGGAAATTTTTGCAGACGATGTGAAATGTTCCCACGGTTGCACAATTGGACAATTAGATGAAAACGCTATGTTCTATATGCAACAACGAGGTATTCCAAAAAAAGAAGCTAAAGCATTATTGATGTATGCGTTTACTAACGAAGTGATAGAAAGCATAAAAATCCCGGAACTAAAGCAACGTATCACCAAAATCATAGCTACGAAATTGGGAGTGAATTTGGGATTTGATTTATAAAAGTAAGTTTGTCAAAAGGCAGCCTTTTTTACTTCTTCAAACTCTTTACCACTTCCCTCAAGAAACCATTAAAATCAAATTCCTCGCTCAATCCCATTCTTACTACAACCAAATCTTGGCTTGGGAATATTGCTACCATTTGTCCTTGATAACCGCTACAACGGTAAAAGTCTCTTGGCACATCGGGAAAATCACCATTGGTATTGAGCCAAAAATGACCGCCATATCTTCCGTTAGAACCATTGGTGGGTGTGGCAACGTATTTTGCCCAACTTGGTGCAAAAAGTTGTTCTCCATTCCAATTGCCGTTGTGTAAATAGAGCAAACCAAACTTAGCCCAATCTCGTGTAGTTGCCCAGCTATAGGACGACCCCACAAAATTCCCGGCCATATCGGTTTCAACAATCATAGAGTTCATGCCAATTTTATCAATTAAAGCTGAATACCAAAAATTTAAATACTCTTGATGTGTTTTGAATTGTTTTCGCAAAATGCCACTCAACAAATTAGTCGTTCCTGAAGAGTAATTCCAAGTGTCATTAGGTTTCCCGACAAGTTGTTTAACAATTTGGGGTTGGGTCATGTCTTCTGCAATAAAAAGCATCTTGGTCACATCGGATATTTTACCATAATCTTCTTCCCATTCGAGTCCAGAATTCATGTGTAGCAAATCGTTAATTGTGATTTTTTTGCGCTCATCATTTTGCCATTCTGCAATTGACGCTGGTTTCATAATATTAATTTTGCCTTGTTTTTGAAGAATGCCAAAATAAGTTGCAGTTATACTTTTGGTCATCGACCAGCCTAAAAGTTTCGAGTTTTTATTAAATCCATTTGCATATTTTTCGGCTATAATTTTATCTTTATAAATTACGATTACAGAACGAGTGCGTTTATTTTTTTCACCTTTTTTATCGAAAGCATTTTCAATAGCTGTATTTAGTTTAGCATAGTCAATGTTCGCAAAAACGGTATCATTTTGTTCTTTTGCTCCATACGGAAACGGCAAATAATTTTTAGTGTAATTTCTTTTCGGAACGTTATATGGTTTCGAAACATCATAATCATCATTGATTAATGTTGCTCCTAATCCTTGACGGTAAATCGCTTTTCGAGTTTTTAAACCATAAACACTTGACGTTACAAATTTTTGTTTACTGTCTATTGTATTAGTTGCCCAGTCTATTTTATCAATATCATTGTCGCCTTGCTGAATTGTTTCTAGTGAACGATTATCGATAAAGTGTCCAGACGCCACACTTTTGGCTGAAAACCCCGAAATCAAATCGAGTTGCGGATATATTTCAATACGCAAATAAACCAAAGCAATCAGCAATACAACCGCAAAGATTTTGAGGATTTTTTTCATAAAAATTAATTTTCAAGCAATTTATAAAATTTGAACCATATAAGTCATTTAAGTTCATTTGAGCTTCTATTTTATAACATGCCTTATATGGTTAATAAACACAAAATATTAATATTTGTTTAGCAAATAACAATTCCATTTTAGCTACTTTTGTATTTAGAATTTTTCTAAATAAACCAATGTTAGACATACAAAAAATTAGAGCTGATTTTCCAATACTTTCACAACAAGTCAATGGCAAACCATTAGTCTATTTTGATAACGGAGCAACATCTCAAAAGCCACAAGTAGTTATTGATGCGATTTCAAAATATTATAAAGAAATCAATGCTAATATTCATCGAGGTGTACATACGTTGAGCCAATTAGCAACGGATGCTTACGAAGAATCGCGTGGTAAAATTCAAAATCACATTAACGCTAAACAAACTTACGAAGTAATTTTTACCTCGGGAACAACACATGCTGTTAATGCTATTGCCAATGGTTTTGCATCATTATTAATAGCTGGTGATGAGGTTTTGGTATCGGCTTTAGAACATCACAGTAACATTGTCCCTTGGCAAATGCTTTGCGAAAAAACCGGAGCAACATTACGAGTTATTCCAATGAATGAAAAGGGAGAATTAATCCTTTTAGAATTCGATAAACTGCTCTCGGATAAAACGAAAATAGTCACTGTAAATCATATATCAAATGCTTTGGGAACAATCAATCCTATTAAATATATGATTGACAAAGCACATGAAGTTGGCGCTGCAGTTTTAATTGATGGCGCACAGGCCGTTCCTCATTTAAAACCAGATGTTCAGGCTTTGGATTGTGATTTTTATGTATTTTCTGGGCACAAAATATGTGGTCCAACTGGCATTGGAATTTTATATGGTAAAGAAGAGTGGCTTCGCAAATTGCCTCCTTATCAAGGCGGAGGTGAAATGATTGCCACGGTTTCGTTTGAAAAGACAACCTATGCTGATTTGCCACATAAATTTGAAGCTGGAACACCAAATATTGAAGGCGGAATTGTGCTTGGAACAGCCATTGATTATTTGAATGAAATTGGGTTTGATAATATTGCAAAATATGAAAACGAACTCTTAGAATACGCCACTGAAAAACTGTTACAAATAGTAGGTTTAAAAATTTATGGCACGGCAAAAGAAAAAACTTCTGTAATTTCGTTTAATATTGATGGCATTCATCCATATGACGTTGGTGCGATTATCGATAAATTGGGAATTGCAGTCCGAACCGGACATCATTGTGCTCAACCAATTATGGATTTTTATAAAATACCAGGAACAATTAGAGCAAGCTTCGCTTTTTACAATACCAAAGAAGAAATAGATTTGATGATTGAAGCATTGAAAAAAGCACAAATGATGTTATCTTAAAACATAAAATATGAAAGCAATTACTATAATTTTACTATCCGTTTTCCTTGTGAAAAGCTGTAGTAATCAAGCCCAAAATGACATTGCCAACTCCACATTGCAATATACAGCATCGTCACGCGGGTTTTTCCAAAAAATTGTTGTTATCAATCAAAAAGCTACTATTTCAAGAGATAGAAATGGAGAAAAATTTCCGGAAGAAATAGCCATTTCTGATAAAGACTGGAAAGAAATTATTAGTTACTTTCAAAAGATTGATTTGGAAAAAGTACCAACTTTAAAAGACCCAACTCAAAAACGGTTTTATGATGGCGCTGCAATTGCCAATTTGAAAATACGTTATCAGGATAAAAACTATGAAACAACCGACTTTGATCACGAATTTCCGCCTGCAGAAATTGAAAAATTAGTCAACAAAATAGTTTCATTAGCTAAAGAAAAAGAATGACAATACAAGAAATACAAGACGAAATCGTTGACGAGTTTTCAATGTTTGACGATTGGATGCAACGCTACGAATACATTATCGATTTAGGAAAATCATTGCCATTGATTGATGAACAATTCAAAACCGAAGATAATATTATCAAGGGCTGTCAGTCAAAAGTATGGGTTCATGCAGATCAAAATGGAGAAAAAGTAGTTTTTACTGCCGATAGCGATGCAATATTAACAAAAGGAATTATCGCTATTTTGATTCGGGCTTTTTCCAATCAAAAAGCAGCAGATATTTTGGAAGCCAATACCGATTTTATAGATAAAATTGGATTAAAAGAACATTTATCGCCCACACGAGCCAATGGTTTGGTTTCGATGGTAAAAAAAATAAAAATGTATGCTTTGGCATTCAATGCAAAAAATCAATAAGACATGGAAGAATTTAAAGACGAAATCAATTTAGGAGAAAATGTGGTGAAAACGCTAAAAGGCATTTACGACCCGGAAATTCCTGTTGACATTTACGAATTGGGATTAATCTACGATGTTATGATTAACGAAGACAACGAAGTAAAAGTATTGATGACATTGACTTCTCCAAATTGTCCAGTGGCAGAAACCTTGCCTCGTGAAGTAGAAGAAAAAATCCAAAAAATAGACACCGTTAAATCGTGTGAAGTTGAAATCACTTTTGATCCGCCATGGAGTAAAGATTTAATGAGCGAAGAAGCTAAGTTAGAATTAGGAATGCTTTAAATAGTATCCAGTCTCAGTCCTAGTTTTCAGACACTGCGACTGCGACTGCGACTGTAAACTAAAATGGACGAAATTGTAAATAAAGTTGCCAACTCCGTGCTCGAAGTATTCGATTTGGAAGATTATTATCCAAGCGGGATACGAACGCAATTAGATGTTTCACAATGGCTTTTAGATGGTTTTCTCTTAAAAGAAAAAGATTTTCGCGAAGCATTGAAAAACCATGATTGGTCACAATTCCAAAATCATTTTGTGGCTATTCATTGTTCTACGGACGCCATTATTCCGGCTTGGTCGAGCATTTTGGTTACAGTTTATCTTTCGCCTTTTGCCAAAAAAGTAGTTGTTGGAAACCTTACCGATTTAGAAACTTCACTTTACCAAGAAATCCTTCCAACATTAGATTACTCAAAATACCAAGACAAGCCGATTATTTTAAAAGGATGTTCTAAAAAACCGGTTCCCGAAAGTGCTTATATTATGGCCATTCAAAAACTACAGCCGTTTGCTAAAAGCATAATGTATGGTGAAGCTTGTTCCGCAGTACCGCTTTATAAAAAGAGCAAATAGCCAAACAGTTTTTTGATAAAGAATAAATTTTAAATTTTATCACCTAAACGCCTGTTCTAAATCAGCCAATAAATCATCAATATCTTCAACGCCTGTACTTAATCGAACTAAGTCATCAGTAATTCCTATTTCTTTTCGTTTGTCTTCTGGTATAGAAGCATGTGTCATCAATGCAGGATGATTTGCCAAACTTTCCACACCACCTAGTGATTCTGCCAAAGTGAATACTTTTAGTTTTTCAAGGAAAGCAATCGCGTCTTCTTTTTTCCCTGATTTAAATGTAAATGAAACCATTCCACCAAAACCACTCATTTGTTTTTTTGCAATTTCATGAAACGGATGATCAGGTAAACCCGGGTAATATACTTTTTCTACTTCGGGATGATTGCTTAAAAAGTTAGCTACTTTTTCACCGTTTTCACAATGTCTTTGCACCCGTAAATGCAAGGTCTTAATTCCGCGTAAAACTAAGAAACTATCCATTGGTCCAAGTGTGGCACCTGTTGCAAATTGTTTGAAATGTAATTCATCACCTAATGCTTTGTCTTTAATTATCAAAGCTCCGGCTATGACATCGGAATGTCCGCCAAGGTATTTTGTTGCCGAATGCATCACTATATCGGCACCTAAATCCAATGGTTTTTGTAAATAAGGTGTTGCAAACGTATTGTCGACAGCAAAAAGAATATTTTTTGCTTTGGTAATTTTAGCAATTTCCTGAATGTCTGCTAATTTCATCAACGGATTTGTTGGTGTTTCAACCCAAACCAACTTGGTATTTTCATTAATCAATGCTTGAAATTTGTCAAAATCATTCATATCCACAAAATGGAATTTGATGCCACTTTCTTTATACAAACGAGTAAACAAACGATACGTTCCGCCATACAAATCATCCATAGCAATAACTTCGTCACCAGCTTTGAACATACGAAGTAAACAATCAGTTGCCGCTAATCCTGAAGCGAATGCTAAACCACGAGCGCCATTTTCTATAGAAGCTAAAGCATCTTCTAATGCCTGTCGTGTTGGGTTTGCCGCTCTTGAGTATTCGTAATCTCCAACAGGTTTTCCAGGTGATGTTTGCGCATAAGTTGAGGTTTGAAATACAGGAGGCATTACAGCTCCGGTTACTTCTTCATAATGTT
>CANKLK010000026.1 GCA_947482805.1 Flavobacteriaceae bacterium | reverse complement strand
AATGCAAATAAAAAGAAATAAAGTTAAAAAAATATTTTTCATTATATTAAGGGTTTACAGTTACTAAACTAGCAGCTCTTTTAGCTTTTATTACTACTTCTTCTATTGGGATTTCGAGAGAGTCATGGGTTAATACGACACCCATTCTTCGAAATGGTCTTGAAGATGGTTTCCCAAAAATACGAAAATCTGATTTAGGAAGTGCAGCTAAAGATGAAATTCCTGAATATTTTGGATTATCTGAGTTTTCAGATGCTAAAATAACAGCGCTTGCACCAGCTTTTTCTAAAGTAATTTCAAATATTGGCAAACTCAAAATGGCACGTAAATGCAGTTCAAATTCGTTAAAGTTTTGTGTTCCAGCTAATGTAACCATTCCAGTATCATGTGGTCTTGGTGATAATTCTGAAAAATAAACACCTTCATCAGTTAGGAAAAATTCAACTCCAAAAAGTCCGGCACCTCCAAGTGCTTCGGTAACCTTTTGAGCCATTTCTTGAGCTTCTACCAAGTCTTTATTGGCAATTGTTGCTGGTTGCCAACTTTCCTGATAATCGCCACGTTCTTGTCGGTGACCAATTGGTGCGCAGAATAATGTTGGATTATTATTTTGAGTGACTGTTAACAAAGTAATTTCGGAATTGAATTTAACAAAAGCTTCCACAATCACTTCCACTACATCACCTCGTGAACCTTCCACGGCATAATTCCATGCTTTTTCAATATCTTCTTCTGTTTTTATAGTTGATTGACCCTTTCCAGAAGAACTCATTAAAGGTTTTACTACACAGGGAATGCCAACTTCAGAAACGCCTTTTCTCAATTCTTCGGCAGAAGTTGCATAACGATAATTGGCTGTTTTTAATCCTAATTCTTTCGATGCCAAATCACGAATGGCTTTTCTGTTCATAGTAAAATTTGCCGCTTTTGCAGACGGAACAACAGTTATGCCTTGTTTTTCATAGTCATAAAATCGTTCTGTGCGAATCGCTTCAATTTCGGGAACTATAAAATCGGGATTGTGTTTGGCTACAATTCGGTCTAATTCTTCGCCATCAAGCATATTAATCACTTCGAATCCATGAGCTACTTGCATTGCCGGTGCATTTTCATAACTATCTACGGCAATTATAGTTTGACCAATTCGTTGTGCCGCTATAACAAATTCTTTTCCTAATTCTCCAGAACCGAGTAATACTATTTTTGCCATAGGTATATTTTAAACCATTAATGCATTTAAGAAGATTAAGAATTACTACACTTAATGAAGCTTAATGCCTTAATGGTTTTATATTTTAAAATGTTAAGCTAAGGCTTCCTTGATCCTTTTGAAAGCTTCAGTTAGTATTTCTTCGCTTGTGGCATAAGAAATTCGGATGCAATTTGGATTTCCAAAAGCATCTCCAGTTACAGTCGCTACATTAGCTTCTGATAATAAATACATCGATAAATCATCGGCATTATTTATTAATTTTCCTCGTAATGTTTTTCCGAAAAAAGAGGAAACATCTGGGAAAAGGTAGAAAGCGCCATCGGGAACATTAATTTTTAAACCAGGAATTGCTTTGGCTAATTCTACTACTAAATTCCTACGGTTTTTAAAAGCCGACACCATTTCATTCAACACTTTTGGTTCAGCATCAACAGCAGTTATCGTGGCTCTTTGTGCAATAGAGTTTGCTCCGGAAGTCACTTGACCTTGCATTTTTGTACAAGCTTTGGCAATAAATTCGGGTGCGCCGATGTATCCAATTCTCCAACCAGTCATTGCAAAAGCTTTGGCAACACCATTCACGGTAATAGTTCTTTCAAACAATCCTGGAATTGAACCAATACTACAAAACGTTTCTGAAAAATTAATGTGTTCGTAGATTTCGTCAGAAACGATATAGATGTTTGGGTATTTATCTAAAACTTTACCAATGGCAGTTAATTCTTCGCGATTATATACTGAACCGCTTGGATTACATGGCGAACTGAACCACATCATTTTGGTTTTTGGGGTAATTGCTGCTTCTAATTGCGCTGCGGTCATTTTAAAATCGGTTTCTACTGAAGTTGGAACTTCAACAGGAACACCGCCAGAAAGTTTAATGATTTCAAAATAAGAAACCCAATAAGGTGCAGGAAGAATAACTTCATCGCCATCATTAAGCATTACTTGTGCAATATTATACAATGATTGTTTCGCCCCTGTAGAGACTACGATATTTGCGGGTTTGTAATCTAAATTATTATCGCGTTTGAATTTTCTGCAAATCGCATCTTTCAATTCAACATATCCATCAACAGGCGAATACGTACTGTAATTTTCATCGATAGCTTTTTTAGCAGCTTCTTTGATAAAATCGGGAGTATTGAAATCGGGTTCACCCAAACTTAAACTGATGATGTCTTTTCCTTGTGCTTTTAATTCTCTTGCTAATGCAGCCATGGCAAGAGTTTGTGACGTAGATAAATTATTAATTCTGTCCGATAAAATACTCATTATAATATTAATTTTGTTAAATAAAGCGAAGCCGATAAAGGCGTTTATTGGAAAATATTAAGCTAATTGAGGTTGTCTTCCCAATTCTCTTAAATGTTTGAAGTGCGCAATAACGGCACTTCGCATTGTTCGGTATTCGTGATAGGGTAAATTACATTCTTTAGCTGTTTCTTTGACAATTTTAGCTATTTTCCCGTAATGAATGTGGCTGATGTTTGGATAAAGATGGTGTTCAATTTGATGATTTAATCCGCCAGTATACCAGTTTACAAGCCAATTTTTTGGAGCAAAATTTACGGTTGTAAACAATTGATGAATAGCCCATGTATTTTCCATTTCACCTTCTTCATTAGGTTTCGGATTTGAAGCATCTTCAATAACATGTGCCAATTGAAAAACGATGCTCAAAATTAATCCTGCTGTGTAATGCATAACAAAAAAACCAATTAAAACTTTCCACCACAATACTCCTAAAATCATAGGAAGTACAATCCAAATCGAAAAATAAATAACTTTTGTAATTACTAAAGTTGTCCAAAGTATTTTAGGAGATTTAACCTCGCCATAAGATAATTTTCTTTTCAAATAACCTTTCATCTGTTTAAAATCGGTTGTTAATGACCAATTGAAAGTCAGTAATCCATATAAAAAAACAGAATAATAATGCTGAAATTTGTGAAAACTATACCATTTTGCATCTTTTGTAAAACGTATAATTCTTCCCGCATCTAAATCTTCATCATGCCCATGAATGTTGGTGTAGGTATGGTGCAATACATTGTGTTGTACTTGCCAATTGTATACATTACCAGCCAAAATATAAATAGTTCCTCCCATAAATTTATTAACCCAATTTTTATTAGAATAGGAACCGTGATTTCCATCGTGCATTACGTTCATTCCTATTCCCGCCATACCAAAACCAATAACGATTGAGAGCAAAAAGAAAACCCAAAAAGGCATAGAAGTTAGTGTAATTATTAAAAAGTAAGGCGTTAAGAAAACGCTAAACAAAATAATAGTTTTCAAGTGCAACTTCCAGTTTCCGGTTCTCTCAAGATTATTTTCTTTGAAATAATTATTAACTCTCGAATTTAGAGTTCTAAAGAATTTAAGCGAATCATTTTTAGAAAAAATAGGCGTTGTGGTGTCCATGTTTTTTTATTCAAATTTTGCTCAAATATAATTATTATAATTTTTAAAGATTATAAACAATTCATAATTATTAACCAAAAGCACTATTTTTGTTAAAAATTCACTTTATGGAAGAAATTCTGAAACAATTTCCTAATCTTACTGAAAATCAAATACTACAGTTTAAAAAATTGGAAGTTCTTTACCATGATTGGAATGCTAAAATTAATGTGATTTCTAGAAAAGATATAGATGAATTATACACCAAACACGTATTACATTCGTTAGCTATTGCCAAAATCCAACCATTTGAAGCAGGATCGTATGTTTTAGATGTAGGAACTGGAGGCGGTTTTCCTGGAATTCCGTTAGCGATTTTGTTTCCTGAAACACGGTTTTATTTGATAGATGTTATTCTAAAAAAAATCAATGTGGTGAAAGCTGTTATGGAAGCTTTAGAATTAAAAAATGTAAAAGCGGAACAAATAAGAGCTTCTGAAGTAAAAGGTGATTATGATTTTATTGTAAGTCGAGCTGTGACCAATATGCCCGATTTTGTTTCCTGGATAAAGGACAAAATCAAAAAGCAAAACAAACACAATTTGACTAACGGCATTCTTTATTTAAAGGGTGGAGATTTAACAGAAGAATTAAAAGATTTCCCAAGAGCAACCGAATATAACATAGCCGATTTTTTTAAAGAGGATTTCTTTGAAACTAAAAAAGTCGTGCATTTACCACTAAAATATAAAGCATAAAAAAGCACCGATTTCGGTGCTTTTTAAGTATTAACTTTTAACAATTTTCTTCGTTACACTTCCTTTTTCATTTTCGATAGTGATGAGGTATATTCCTTTAGTTAGTGAAACCGGAATTTCTAATGTGCCGTTTATTGATTCGTTTTTTGCTTGATAAATCGTTTTGCCAAGCATATCCGTAACAAAAATGGTAGCATTGTCAATAGTGTTTGATGAATTGATATTAATCGAGTTTTGTACTGGATTTTGAATCCAAACCGACTGTAGCGTACTTTGAGCATTTCCCAAAATTGGCATTGTCCCTAATTCATATGTTGTATCATTTTGGTTAATTCCCGCTACAGATGCTACAACAACAGTGTTAAGACTTCTAAATTTAAAATTGTTCGATGTGTCGGTTGGTTCATAATAAGCATAAGTAGTTTGAGAAGCCGTTCCCACGGGAAAAATGCTTAGGTATAAGGTTACCGAAAGTACAGTTTTTAATCGGGTTACATTACCTGAGTAACTATAATCAGGTAAATTTAAAACACCATAACCGTCAACTGTTGTGGTTAATGTTCCTGAAAATGTTCCCGAATTAGTCCCATAAACGTAGTTTCCGCTGACGTTATTATCGGTATTGGTAAACGGATAAACCATAGGGAAAGCTCCCAATGTTGCATTGCCACTTCCACCGGTGCCGCCATTAAAGTTAATATTTAAACCGGCAGAATCTAAACCGGTTATCGAAATAGTTGCCCCGGCAGCTTTTGTAAACATTTTTCCGGTAGCTAAAGTTGAAGTCGAAACAATGACATTGGTAGTGCCAGGATAGGTTGAAGATTCCGAAGTTGTTGGAGCAACATAAGTATAAGTTATATTTCCAAGAGGTACAAAACCACTAAAAGTCCAGTTTTGATTAACACCTCCTGCACCATGATTTAGTGTATTGGGATTGGCAACTGCTGAAACAATAGAACCATTAGTGCCGTAAAATGAATTTATTTGATTCTGAGCTAAACTAATAAAAGAGATAATAAGAAATGTTAAAAGTAATTTTATTTTCATAGTAATATTATTTAAAAGAGTTTTACATTTAATTTATTTTAAGCCAAATGTATAAAAAATGTCCAAGTTTTTACTTGGACATTTAAAAAATTATACTAGTATTTATTCCCCTAAAAATGGATAACGGTAATCTTCCGGAGTTACAAAAGTTTCTTTTATGGTTCTTGGCGAAACCCAACGCAATAAGTTTTGCATAGAACCCGCTTTGTCATTAGTTCCCGATGCTCTTGCGCCACCAAATGGTTGCATTCCTACAACAGCTCCGGTTGGTTTGTCATTAATGTAAAAATTTCCTGCAGCATTTTGTAATGCCAAAGTAGCTTCTTCAATAGCGTATCTGTCTTGACTGAAAATAGCTCCTGTCAAAGCATATTCTGAAGTTCCGTCAACTAAAGCCAATGTTTCTTTCCATTTGAAATCTTCGTATATATAGATTGTCATAACTGGACCAAAAAGCTCGGTTTCCATTGTGGCATATTTTGGATTGGAAGTAACAATTACAGTTGGTTCAATGAAGTATCCTTTTGATTTGTCATAATTACCACCAATAATAATCTCGGCATCTTCATCTTTTATGGCTTGATCGATATAACTCGCTAATTTGTCAAATGAACCTTCATGAATTACAGCCGTAATAAAGTTGCTAAAATCTTCTGGAGAACCCATTTTCATTGATTTTACATCGGAAATCAATTGTTCTTTGACAGCTGGCCACAAACTTTGTGGGATGTAACCTCTGGAAGCAGCAGAACATTTTTGTCCCTGAAATTCAAAGGCACCACGGGTAATTCCGGTAACAACTTGCTTTACGTTCGCACTCGGATGCGCCAAAATGAAGTCTTTTCCACCGGTTTCTCCGACAATTCTCGGGTAGGTTTTATAGGTATGGATATTACATCCTATTTTTTTCCAGATTTCTTTGAAAATAAAAGTTGAACCTGTATAATGAACTCCGGCAAAATCAGGATGTGCCAAAATAGTATCTGTAATCATCACAGGATCACCAAAAACCACATTGATAACACCATCAGGAACTCCGGCTTCTTTGAAAACATCGATAATTATTTTTGCAGAAAATACTTGGCTGTCGCTTGGTTTCCATACCACAGTATTTCCCATTAATGCAGCACTGGCAGGTAGATTGGCTGCAATCGCTGTAAAGTTAAATGGGGTAATTGCATATACAAATCCTTCCAAAGGACGGTATTCAACTCGGTTCCAAACATCAGAAATCGACTTTGGTTGATCGTTGTATATTTGTGTCATGAATTCTACGTTGTAGCGCAAAAAGTCAATCAATTCACAAGAAGCATCAATTTCAGCTTGATATATAGTTTTAGATTGTGCAATCATTGTAGCCGCATTAATCTTTGCGCGATAAGGTCCGGCAATTAATTCGGCAGCTTTCAAAAAGATAGCAGCACGTTGTTCCCAAGCCATATTAGCCCATTTTTTTCTGGCTTCAAGTGCAGAAGCAATAGCTTTTTCAACATGAACTTTTTCTACTAAATGGTATTTTCCAACCACATGTTGATGGTCATGAGGTGCCGTCATATTTCTAGTATTCCCGGTACGAATTTCTTCACTTCCGATATAGTTTGGAACATCAATGGTTTCATTCCACATTTTTTTATAAGCTGATAAAACTGCTGCTTTTTCCGGAGAATTCGGAGCGTATGATTTTACGGGTTCATTGACTGCTTTTGGCACATGAAAAAAACCTTTTGGCATAATAGAAAAAGATTATAATTTGACAAATGATTAAGATAAAAGATTCTTTTTTGAGAATTTTTAAATTCGACACAAAAGTACAAAGGAAATTTTGAATTTTTATTAAGAAGTCAAACCAAAATTAGTTCAATGCAAATGGCGCGCTTAATTTAAAAGTAGGCACTATAACTTTAAAAGTTTTTGTGGTAGTGAAATTAATCATATTGAAATAACCACTCATTGCACCAAAAGGAGAGGAAAGCAAACAACCAGAATTGTAAGTGTGTTTTTCGCCAGGTTTTAGTACTGGTTTTTTACCAATTACTCCTTCGCCGTCTACAATTTCAATATTGTTTAGAGAATCAAGAATTTCCCAATGACGCGTGTTTAGCTGAACAGAATCCTTACTGTGATTTTCTATAGTTATTTCATAACTAAAGGCAAAGTGAAGCTTGTAGTTCTTGAAGTAGGTGCCTTCAAAACTAGTCAAAACCAAAATTTTTATGCCTCTTGTTATTTGAGTAACCATAAATAAGAATATAAAACGAAATCAAAATTACAAAAAATACCGGTCGGTGGATTAATTTAGTGTTAATTTTTAGTTAGTTATATCAACTGAACTTGCAATTCCTTTCCCTATAATTCTATCATACCGTTGGTTGTTTTCTCTATAGTAAACTAAAACAAAATAATTGTCTTCTGTTTGAAAAAAGTTACCATCAATGGCATTTTCTTCATCTATTTTTCCGTTACTATCTGCAATTACATATTGGTAATTAGTAAACCCTTGTTTTATCATAATTGCTTTTTCGTAGATTCCTTTTTCGGCATTGTAATCCATTTTATTTTCTTCTCCAATAGCAAAGTTGTTAAACATGCCATTCACATAGATCGATTTTTTTTCATAAAATGCTGGGGCTGAAAGTGAGAAAAAAACCCAAGCATAATCTGCTTCAATTTCATTATTTTCCCGGCCAATGTTTTTCACAATATAATTTCCGTTAATATCTGGATAATAGGTGTAGGGTAAATTTGCTCTTGCTTGGGACAAATACAAATAGGCATTATAGAGTCCGCCTTTGGAGTCAATAGTTGCAATATTGTTGTTGGCAGCGCGAATGTCTTTGTTCTCAAAAAATAAAAATTCATTTCCTGCCCAAAACTGTGTTTCTTTATCGTATCTATAAATTAAATCATTACCAATTGTAAATTGAGGTTTTATGTTAGTAATTGCAGTTTCAAATTTTCCGTTTTGAAGTAACATTACTTTTACATTTTGTAATGGACTCTGAAAATTTATAATGGCAGATTTTATAGAAAATTCTATATTATGTTTTTTTTCAACAACTGCAACATTTCTGGCTCTTCTTACTTGCATTGGAACCGAAACAAGTTCTTCATAAATAATAAACTTTTTTGTAAAGACAATATTTTTATCATCGTCTAAAATCTTTATCAAATAATTGCCACTTACTCTAAATTGAGTAAGTCTATTGGGAAAAGTTAGCCTGTAATGAGAATATAATTGTAGCGTAGTTAATGAATTGGAATAATCTTGAATCCTTTGGTCATCAAAACCATTTAGATATTCTTGCTTTGCTAATTGTGATGGCTTCCAATCATAATCACAATGGGTTATGGTATAAAAATAGTTGGCTTCAGTACCATACAAATCATCAAAAACAAATTGGAATGAATCACCTAATCTAAAAATTGGAATGACATTTTGACCATTTTGCAGAAAGCTTATGGTTTTAAAATTATATGGTGGAATAATTTCTTTTTCAACTTGAGAATAAGAGATAATTGCAACTAATAAAAGGTAGAGAAACAGCAACTTTTTTAGCATAATTTGAAAATAAGAAATGTAAAGATACTAAAATTAACTAATTAGGAATATGCGAATACTAATGTTTTACTTAAAACAAATCGGAATAATTTCTCCTTTTGCCAAACAATATTTTTCCACTAATTCAGGTGCTATTTTATGGGTATAATCTTCTTCGATTACTTTAAAGCCAATACTTCTAAGTTTGTCAAAATAATCTCTGCCATACATACGAACATGGTCGTATTGCCCGAATATTTTTGCGCGTTCTTTTTGATCAACAATTGTGTCGTCAGAAAAGGTGCTGGCTCTGGATAAATCCTGTGGGATTTGGAATATTCCCATTCCGCCGGGTTTTAATACACGAAACATTTCTTTCATCGCTTTAGTATCATCTGGAATATGTTCTAAGACATGGTTACAAAAAATGACATCGTATGTATTATCCTCAAAAGGTAAATTACAAATATCAGCTTTCACATCTGCCAAGGGAGAAAGTAAATCAGTAGTAGTATATTCGATATTAGTTTGCTTTTTAAAACGCTTGTAGAATTCTTGTTCTGGTGCAAAATGCAGTACTTTTAATGCTGAACTGGTTTCAGCATCTTTTCGTAATTTAATTCCTTTGTTTTGGGTTACAGGAGAATCTGAATCTAGTTCAGATTGAAAGAAATCCGTTTCGTTTTGAAGGTATAACCATAATAACCGATGTCTTTCTAACGAAAGTGTACTCGGAGATAGCACATTATTTCTTTGGTTTCCGTAACCGTAAGGCAAAAACATACGGAAACTTTTTCCATCGATTGGGTCAGTAAAACGACTTCCTTTTAGTAAAAAAGCCAATATTGGACGAACGACAATGCTTAAGCGAATAAGAATTGGTCGCGGAATGGTATTTAGTATAAACTTAAACACAGATTTCACAGATTTTTACAAATTAAATTATAGAATAACGCGTTTGTATTTTAAGCTATCTTCACCAAAATTGATTAGTAGACCAATTTTGTTTTTAGAGGCAGCTAAATAGTTTAAGGTTTGTTTTAATTCACTATTAGATAGTGTTTCAATGGCTTTAAGTTCTAATATAATTTCATTAAAAACTGTAAAATCAGAAAAATAATACCTAGGAAGCACAATGCCTTTGTATTCAATGTTGTATTTCTTTTCTCTTTCGTATGGGATGTTATTCATTTTAAACTCATATTCTAAAGCATCACCATATACATTTTCACTATGTCCTTTGCCAAGAATTTTGTGGACTTCCATGCACAAACCAATTATTTGATAGGTTTCCTCTTTTAGATAAAAATCCTCCATCCTACAATCTGTGCAAATTTGTGGAATCTGTGTTTCTGAATTCATCTTCCTCATTACTTACAATTCTTAATGCTTTGTATATATAGTCGAAAGTTGAAAGCAATTCAGGTTTACCATTTACCAATGCTACATTATGTTCAAAATGAGCGCTTGGTTTTCTGTCAGCTGTTAGAATTGTCCAACCATCTTTTAATTGCTTGATGTTTTTGGTCCCCATATTAATCATCGGTTCAATGGCAACGACCATTCCTTCAACGAATAATTTACCGCGACCACGTTTTCCATAGTTTGGCATTTCCGGATCTTCGTGCATTTTGGTTCCTAGACCGTGACCTACCAATTCACGCACTACACCATATCCATGAGATTCGCAATATTTTTGAATGGCATTGCCAACGTCTTCTACTCGGTTTCCGGCTTTGAATTCTCTCATTCCAACGTACAGAGATTCTTTGGTAACTTTTAAAAGTTTCTTTACATCCGGAGCAACTTCACCAATTTCAAAAGAGTAAGCATGGTCTCCGTAAAATCCGTTTTTTAATACACCACAGTCAACTGAAACAACATCGCCTTCTTGTAACGGAATGTTATTTGGGATTCCGTGTACAACCTGTGCATTCGGACTAATACAAAGTGAATTTGGGAAACCATAAAGTCCGAGAAAACCGGGAACACCACCATTATCTCTAATAAATTCTTCTGCGATTTTATCTAATTCTAAAGTGGTAACACCGGGTTTAATCACTTTGGCAACTTCTCCTAAAGTTTTGGAAACCAATAAAGCACTTTCGCGCATTAATTCAATTTCTTCGGCAGTTTTTGGAATAATCATGTATTGTAAATTTTACTTCGTTACTTTGGAAATTGGACTCGGTTCAGTAGGCAAAAGTAATTATTTTAACTTTAGTTATTCTGGATTTGCCAAGTAGTAATTGTTGTAACACCTATTGACTAACCAATATATTGAACTCTATAAGTTTTTGTAATAATTATAAAATGTTATTTAAAAATGGCGACTGAATCCAGTCACCATATTTAACTTTAATTTGATGCAACACAGCTCCCCAGTACATAAAGTCTAAAGCACTATGTCCAACCATCATTCTAACACCACTTCCTGTTTCAACTTCTATTCCATTATTACCTGCAAATTGCCCATTTGAATGATATGCAGCAGACCCATTCCAAGCACATTGCCCATTTGAGTGATACGCAATAGACCCATTCCAAGCACATTGCCCATTTGAGTGATATGCAATAGACCCATTCCAAGCACATTGCCCATTTGAGTGATAAATAGCTCCCATAATTTGATAATTTAAATTTCACTTACTCTTAAGGTTTTTCAGTATCCACCCCGTTTTTAAAGTGGTTTCTGGACTCCACTTTTCTACTTCAAATTTATAAAACTTGTCCATAACGTTTTGGCGTTTGGCGCAGTGGCGGATTTAGGAGCAATAAACTGTCAAAATATCTCAAAAGTTTATGCGAGGTATAAAGATCAATTAGCATCTTCATCCGCTATTGAGCCAAACGTCTGTTTATGCAGTAAATGGTTATTTTATTTAGAAACAATTAGAATCCATTCTCCTTTATAAAAGCTTACTGATGTTAGAGTATACCCTTCATCCCATCTGTTTTTTAAGAGTTTAATGAGATAATCAAAATCTTTGCTTTTATGAAATCTTTGTTTTGAAAGGCCAGTGTTACCAGATGCAACTGCAAAAACTTTATCACCAAATGCAAAAATGTCAGTAATAATTTTCCCTTCAGTCTGTTTTTTTTGCATAAGTTCATCGGTTGGAAACTCGTTCCAATGCCACCAATTTTGCGACCATCCCAAACCTTTTGACATTACTCCCAAGAATGTGCCGTTACCAAATGCGATTTTTGTAATATCATATCCTTCTTTCCATGCTTCATCAATAGCTTTTTCAAAGTCAGTAAATGTTGACCGAGTAAACCATTTTTGAGCAGAAATGTTTGTATTCCCACTCATTACAACTATCCAATCAGAGCCATCATAAGTTACATTTGTAATGTGGTAATCTTTTGCCCATAGCTCTTTTACTTTTTCGGATGGGAATTCTTTACCCCAACGGTAAGCTTGTCCACTCCAACCAGTTCCACTAGAGAGTAATACTCTATACATTCCATCGCCATAATCGAAATCCGTAATAAGATAATCTTCATCCCATTTTTCTTTTATACTTTCCTTAAGCTCCTCCCATTTTGACCGATAAATGAAGGATTGTTCTTTTCTTTTAGTAATAATCATATTTTGTTTTTTTGTTACTTTGAATTTATTTATTGCATACAACGTTTTGCGTGCAGGCGCTCGTAACCCTGTATTGCGCCTGCGGCAGGGTTATGGAGCTTGCACGCCGTTATGGGATGGTTTAAAATAGTTTGTTGTACTTTTCAATTACTTTACTCCACGGTATATTTAGAGTCGTAATAAATCTGTGCAGCAAATGTTCTTCCGAAGTATTACCATATGTTCCTTCTGCACTTAATACTTGTCCATCACTTTCATAACTAACTTTAGGATTGTGAAGGATTGCCACTTTATACATGTATGCAATCATTTCAGCATTAAAATCATCTCCACACCTGTTTGCTGCTTGCAAAATTTCTTTTTCAACTAGTGCTAATCCCCCGGTATTCCATTGGTGATTCCATATGTCCCATATTCCTTCTGGCAAAGTCAAGTTTGACTCAATCCATTTAATTTCAGTTCTCCAAGAATCATGAGTTCCATCAACTGCCGCCATATAATAACTAGCGGCATAAATCAAATGTGTTTTATTAAAATTCATAAACATTTTCTAATTAAAGTTATTCCTACTCTTATGGATTTTCAGATTACTCCCTTTTTTTGAATGGTTGCCTTGTCACAATTTTTTTGTTTCTCAATTTAGGTGGTTACCCTATCTTGAACCACTATGTTATTTTAAACTTTTCCATAACTCGTTTATACCCGAAACAATATTTCGCAAAGCCACCCAAAATGGGTTGTATACACGAAGGTTTGTTTCGCTTAAGCTATCAAATATACCAAATAATTTTTCTCTACCACAATATGCTAACTTCACGGTTACAGTAAAAAACGCCTCAAATTAAGAGAACTTTTATTGTAACAAAGAATTCCCAGTCATGACTTCGGGTTTTTCGATTCCCATTAATTTCAAAATAGTAGGAGCAAGGTCACCTAATACGCCATCATGTATGGTTTTTAATTCAGGGTCAACCAAAATTATCGGCACAGGGTTAGTCGTGTGTGCAGTGTTTGGTGAACCGTCTGGGTTTATCATGGTTTCGCAATTTCCGTGGTCTGCTATTATGAGGGTAGTATAATCATTTTCCAGTGCAGCTTCTACCACTTCTTTCACACATTTGTCAACCGCTTCACACGCTTTTATGGCTGCAGCCATAACGCCTGTATGCCCAACCATATCGCCATTGGCAAAGTTCAAGCAAACGAAATCCACTTTTCCTTCTTTAAGCTCAGGAACTAAAGCGTCTTTAAGTTCATAAGCACTCATTTCTGGTTGCAAATCATAGGTAGCCACTTTAGGAGAGTTTCTCAAGATGCGGCTCTCTCCATTAAAAGGTTGTTCTCTTCCGCCGGAGAAAAAGAATGTAACATGAGGATATTTCTCAGTTTCAGCAATGCGGATTTGTGTTTTGTTGTGTTTTTCCAATACTTCACCAAGCGTTTCTGTGATATTGTCTTTGTCATAAACTACGTGAACATTTTGATAGGTATCATTGTAATTGGTCATCGTAACATAATACAAATTCAATTTGTGCATATTATGTTCGTGAAAATCTTTTTGTGATAAAGCTTCAGTTAATTCACGACCTCTATCGGTTCTGAAGTTGAAGAAAATCACGACATCGTCATTCTGAATTGTAGCAATTGGTTTGTCATCTTTATCAACTACGGTTAACGGATGAATAAATTCATCAGTAACATTATTGGCATAACTTTCGGCGATGCTGTCAACCAAATTTACAGTGTGTTTCCCAATGCCATTTACGATTAAATCGTAAGCTAATTTTACTCGTTCCCAACGTTTGTCTCTGTCCATTGCGTAATAACGGCCTACAACAGAAGCAATTTTAACGGTTGAATTTTTAATGTAATTTTCTAAATCCTCAATGTATTTTTTTCCTGATTTTGGATCCACATCGCGGCCATCGGTAAAAGCATGAACATAAACCTTTTCAAGACCAAAATCCTGAGAAACATCAATTAAACTCCGAAGATGTGATGTATGCGAATGTACGCCACCATCAGAAACTAATCCTAAAAAGTGAACCGCTTTGTTATTTGCTTTAGCATATTGAAAAGCGTCAATCAAAGGTTGTTCTTGGCTCATGGTTTTATGAGCAACCGCCAAATTGATTTTGGCTAAATCTTGATACACAATTCTACCTGCACCAAGATTCATGTGGCCAACTTCCGAATTCCCCATTTGTCCTTCGGGTAAACCAACGTTTAGGCCGTCAGTTCTGAGTTGTGCGTTTGGATATTTTTCGTACAAACTACTTATAAACGGAACATTGGCATTGTCTATGGCGGAAACTTTTGGATCTGGCGATTTGCCCCATCCGTCTAAAATCATTAAGATTACTTTTTTGTTCATTAGGAATTATTTTTATTGGTCTCGAAAATAGTTAAAAATATGCCACTTTAGCTCATTTCGTTTTAGCTTCTAAAAATTTTTGTTTGCCACAGATTTCACAGATTTCTACAAATTTCCACAGATTTTAATTTGTGATAATTTGTGTAATTTGTGTGATTTGTGTTGATTTTTTTACTGTGTTGATTTTCAGTCTGCTTAACCAAACTATGGGCTGAAAGTCTATAGTGGTTTATTTCATACAATATGGCTTATCGTTATCGGGTAACAAAGATAAATCTAAAATACTAGTTTTAGAAATGTATTCGTTCTTTAGGTTTGGTAAACGACTTGACAAATCGCGAATTTTTTATCGAATTGTAATCAATAAAATAGCGAATACTTATCGAAAAAATATGATTTAAATTATCAGTATCAAAAGCATCTTTAATATTTCGTTCAAATTGATTGCTGAAGTCTCTACTAAACAAAAAAGAATTATTTCGATACAAAATAGAAATCTGACTACCTGGAGCAAACCACCAAGAATAGGATAAGTCTAAATTCCAGGTATTTAAGTTGGAATTTTTATTGGTGTTGTAAACTAAATTATCTGTAAGCGTTCCATCATTTTGTAGGGTTAAATAGTCATGATTTACCGCATATGACCAATAATGACGAACAGATAAATTTAAGTTCACATTGTTATTTACAGTATATTTTACCTGAAGTGTATTAGTGTAAGTTATTCTATCTCTTCGAGCAAAAATAGTGTTGTCATTTTCATCAAAGTCAACCCAGCCGATGTTTCTGTTTTGTCTGTTAAATCTAAAATCATAAATAAACGATAAATGATCACTAAAACGGTATCTAGGGCTAATTAAAAAGCCATAATTTGTTCTGTCTTTTTCATTAAAAAAAGTGATTGTAGGATTAAAATCAAGTGCAAATTTTCTGTTGTAATTGGAAGAAAAATAGAAAAAACCGCCGAAAGTTTCAGGATAAATTACATATTTTGTTTCATCAACTGAACGTGGTTCATAAAAATCATAAATAATAAATGGTCTGAAATTAATTCCATAACCAAAATAATCATTTTTTAAATTATTGCTGTTAACGTTAACGTTAAAATTATTATTCTGAATTTTGCCGCTTTTGTTATCAAATTCAGAGTATGCATTCAGGTTCAATCTAAAACTATTGAACAGTTTAGTTGGGTTTAAAATTCGATAACTGGCATTCCCATAAAAAGAATGATAATGAGTTTGAAAGTTAATGCCTAAATCATTATTGTCAAAATCGGTAGAAACATAATTTCCGCCGAAACCATAACGATATTTTCCTTTCGTTTTGTTGAATTCGGCAAAAGTTTTAAACCCATTTGTATCATTAACATCATTAATAATACTGTATAAAAAATTACCTTGAAATTGATAAGAGTTGGCTTTTGTATTTAAATCCCAAACTAAACCGGAAACATTGGCATCACGGAAATCGCCATTTCGGGTTACATTCGTATTAACAAGCGAGACGGACGAATTTGTTCTAAACCGTTGATCAAGCACAAACACATTATAATTAGTTAATGGTGCCAAAGTAGCTGATCGGGTTTCGCCAGTATCGTTATTCTTAACAACGACACTTGTATTTTCAGTAACCGAGTTTAAAACGCCTATTCCTAAACCACTTTTGGTTCTTCCCGAAACTTTCATACCATTGATAAGTTTTATTGTACTTGGATATTCTTCAATAGTTTCGTTATCGCCAATTGATATAGACGGGCTTTCACCTATTCTTCGGGTATAAAGTAAGTTGCCTTTATTAAACAAATCCGTTCCTTCAGTAAAAAAAGGCCTGTTTTCTGAAAATACTTGTTCGAAAGCACTTAAGTTGAGTTCAACATTATCAAATTTGACTTGTCCAAAATCAGGAATAAGAATGGCATCTAATGTAAATGCATCATTAATTCCATATTTTAAATCTAATCCACCTCTAATTTCTCCATACGTTTTTTGAGATTTATTACTATTCAAATAAAAAGAGGAATAAGGAATTAAAAATAATCGAGTTGGAGTTTTTATATTCTCAATTCCTTCAAGTATTCCGGCTTGATTGGCTTCGTTATTGATGTTGTTATTGATTAAGTTCCAAGAAAATTGTTGTCTGTCTCTTATAATTTCTCTATAAAAATTTATACCCCAAGTTTGTTTTACATTTGAAGGAAACCGTATAGCGGCATAAGGAATTTTCATTTCAACTACCCAACCTGTTTCGGTAATTGCTGTTTGGCTATCCCAAATGGCATCCCAAGAAAAATCTTCGTCATTATTTTCGGTATACACGCAATCCATTTGTACACCAGCAGCACTAACAAAAAAGCGAAACTCTTGTTGACCATCATTATAACCGTTTAATTGAACGCCAAAATGATCGGCAGTCACAAAATTGTCTCTTAACGTTAATTCTTTTCCAATTTTTAAAGGTTCATTATCATACAAACTAGCAGCAATATAAAGTGCTTCATTAGTGTATATCACTTTAACTTCAGATTTTCTTTCGGGTTTTTCGGGTTTTCCGTTATCAGGATTTGTCATCAGAAAATCAGTTGCGATTTCAGCATTTTTCCAAGATGATTCATCAAACTTTCCGTCGATTATTATTTTTTCTGTAGCGGATTTAGTATGCAGTGTTTTTTTTGGATTTTGACCAAACATCTCGCTTGTAATAAGCAAAATTATGCAAATGAAGTAGCATGAATATTTGGGCATTTGAATTGAGGTTAGTCAAACAAAAGTAAATAATTTAATCAAAATTGCAACTTTTGGAATTAATAAAATCATTCATCTACAACAAGTTAAAAAATTAAGTTTTGCTTAAAAAAAACTGAAATATTATTATTTTTAAATTTTTAGTATATGTTTGTAAAACCAAATCTAACTCTTAAACCTATTATCATCAATGAATTATAAGTATTTTCCTTTATTTTTTATTGTTCTGTTGATGTCTTTTACCAATCTTCCGAACAAATCAAACTCCGCTGAAATTTATAGTAAAACAGAAACTAATTCTGTCTCAAAAAATGTGTCTATTTACAATCAATTAGATGCAAATTCTTTTGTTTTGCCTAGTTTTGATTGTTTCAATTTAGCTTTGGATGGATTTCATTTGTTAAAAGAAAAAGGGCTTGTTGAAAAAAATATCTTAACTGTCATTGATTTTAGTTTGTCTTCAAACATGAAACGTCTTTGGGTAATTGATTTAGAAAAAAATATTGTTTTGTTCCAAACTTTAGTAGCTCATGGTAGAAATACCGGTGAAGAATTTGCAAAAGAATTTTCTAACCAAGCTGAATCTTTTAAAAGCAGCATTGGGTTTTATGCCACTGGCGAAATTTATGACGGTAAGCATGGAAAGTCTTTAAAATTAGATGGACTTGAAAAAGGATTAAATGATAAAGCTAGAGAAAGAGCTGTTGTAATTCATGGTGCAGATTATGTTTCGGAAACGTTTATCAAGCAAAATAAGAGATTAGGCAGAAGTCAGGGTTGTCCTGCCATTCCTGTTGAGATGAATGCAAAAATTATCAATGTGATAAAGGATAAATCTTGTTTATTTATATATCATCCCTCTTTAGCTCAAGAAATACTTTCACGGTTATCAGCTTAAATTTTTTGCCAAAAAAATGTTTTTCCAACATTTTCATTACAAGTAACTTACAAAGTTGAGTTATATTGATTTTATATTCAAAAATCTTTTTTTTGAAAAAAACTTGCATCAAAAGGATGTTATTCTATATATTTGCAGTCGCATTGCGGAAGTAGCTCAGTTGGTAGAGCTCCAGCCTTCCAAGCTGGTTGTCGCGAGTTCGAGCCTCGTCTTCCGCTCTAAAAGTCTCAAACGAAAGTTTGGGACTTTTTTATTTATAAACTTTGTCATACTGACGAAGGAAGTATCTCATTAACATTGATTTGGGCGTTACGGCTCCATTGCATTTCGCCGTCGCGCTTTCCACTTCAATCTTTTGATGCTTCGCTGTGCTCACCTTTCAAAAGGATTTCCGCTGCAATCGCTAACGTGGTTTTACTTTATCCAGGATAAATCCGTTTCAGAATCCAATTCTTCTGGAGCTCGATTTTGTCTAAACAATCGTGCGGTCAAATCACCTTTCAATAAAATGGTTGAACCGGTTACTTCTAACCAGCTTCCTTCTCGTAATCCTAAAACTGGTGTTTCATTAAAGGCATGGAATTCTTTAATTCTAGTTTCTCGTGTTTCGCCCATATGTTTACTCTGCAAATCAGCGTCGAGATAATGAGGGTTTAAATTGAAAGGGATTAATCCCAATGTTT
>CANKLK010000025.1 GCA_947482805.1 Flavobacteriaceae bacterium | reverse complement strand
TAGTTTTTAATGTAAATCCATTTGGGTTTTGGGAACATGAAAATTATGTTTTAATCCAAAATCAATCGCTAGAAGAAATTGCAAAACAGGAAAATATTTCTTTGAAAACGTTGACACTAAAGAAAAAATCCTGGGAACAGATTCTATATGCCGAAAGAGAAAAACACAGCAAACCGCGATTGGATGATAAATGTTTAACATCATGGAATGCCATTATGCTCAAAGGTTATTTAGAAGCTTATAAAGCCACAGGAAATAAAAATTATTTAAACATCGCTTTGCTAAATGCTGATTATATCATCAAAAATTGTTGGACTCCCGAAGGAAATTTAAAACACAGTTACAAAAATGGAACTCGAGGCGGAGCCGAACAGAGCGAAGCTAAAGCAACTATTAACGGTTTTCTCGAAGATTATGCGCATGTCATTCAGGCATTTATTTCTTTATATGAAGTCACATTCGATGAAAATTGGTTGCAAAATGCAAAGCAATTAACCGATTATACTTTTGATTATTTTTATGATGATAAAGCCCAATTTTTCTCATTTACTTCTCATCAGGACGACCCTTTAATCACTAATCTCTTTGAAGTAGAAGACAATGTTATTCCGGCATCTAATTCGGTAATGGCTGAGGCATTATTTAAGTTGAGTATTTATTTTGAAAATAGTTATTACGAAAAAATTTGTCGTCAAATGGTTCAAAATATTGTCCCAACAGTTGATTATCCATCAGCATTTTCCAATTGGCTGAATGTGCTTTTGCATTTTTCAGAACACAATATAGAATTGGCCATTTGCGGAATTAAAGCAGAAGAATATCTTGAGAAACTAAATAAAAACTATTTGCCCAACATAATAATTGCCGGAAGCACGAAAGTGTCTAAACTTCCGTTTTTGGAAAATCGTTTTTCTGATAAGGAAACATTATTTTATTTATGCCAAAACAAAACTTGTCAAAAACCTTTAACAGATTTTGAAGAAATCAGGAAAGAAATAGCGATTTAATAGCATAAAAATCGTATTATTGTTTTTTAGTAACCCTCAAAATTTAAAGTCATGGCAATAGGAGATTTTTTTAAAAAATTATTTGGTTCCACCCCAAAAGAAGTGGTTGATAAGGCAGAAACTTTTGCTGAAGAAACATTAGAAAAAGCGAAAGTTACAGCCACGCCAATAGTAGAAAAAGCAGAAGAACTGATAGAAGCTGCGAAAGAAAAAGTAAGTGAACATATGCCTGAGGCTAAAGAAACACTCGAAAATGCAGTAGAAACAGTAAAAGAAAAAGCAAATGAAATCGCCCACAAAGCTGAAGAAATGGCTGACAATGCTATTTCAAATGTGAAAAGTGCGTTTGCCAACGATGCTTCGGAAGATGCCGAAGAGATAAGAACAAAACCCGAAGATATGGTTAAACCAGCAAATGAAAATGGCGATTAATTTTTAAAATTACTATTTTTACCAAAATAATTTTTCCTCAATATTGGGGATTTTTTATCAAAAAATGGAAAAAAGAGAACTCCACTATATTCATTCTTATTCCGAATATATTGATCAATTTATCAAACTTTTAATTGATTATTCGCCGAAATTAATTTCGGCATTGGTTGTTCTTATCATCGGACTTTATGCTATTCGACTTGTCAATCGTTTGGTAAGAAAGCTAATGGTTAAAAGGGAATTAGACGCCACATTATCAGTTTTTTTAGCCGACAGTTTACTCTGGACAATGCGCTTTTTGCTATTTGTAACCTTTATTTCTAAACTAGGAATTGAAACTTCTTCTTTTGTTGCTATTCTTGGAGCAATAGGTTTAGCTGTTGGTTTATCGTTACAAGGTTCGTTATCTAATTTTGCTGGTGGCGTGTTGATTATTTTATTCAAACCATTCAAAGTGGGTGATGCTATAGAAGCGCAAGGTGTAGCTGGAACAGTTTGCGAAATTCAGATTTTTGTAACCAAATTAGTTACAGGAAACAATCAAACTATTTTTGTGCCTAACGGAATTCTATCTAACGGCGTTATCACGAATTTTTCGTTGGGTAAAAACAGAAGAGCTAACTTGCTTTTTAATATTTCTTATGATACCAATATAAAAACCGCTAAAGAAATTGTGATGCAGGTTTTAGAAAACAATCCAAATGTCCTTAAAAATCCAGCACCAACAGTAGTCGTTAATCTTCTTACCGATACTGCTATTCAATTAGCCATTCGTCCGTGGTCAAAAAACGATGATTTTGGCGATATGTGTTCTGATGTATTAGAAGAATGTAAAGATGCATTTGATGCTACTGGAATTATTATTCAACCTTTTGTGAAAGAAAGTTCGAAGAATTAATTTGATTTCGTAATCAAAAAATCCTTGAGATAAAACGGCTCAAAATACGCTACATCTTCAAAGTCATTATTGATTAACTTTTCATAGCTCAGCACACTCATTTCGTTTGCAGAAGGGAAAACTATTTCGGGAAGAAAATGAAAATTAGCTGCAGTTAAAACCGTTTTGCATTTTTCCTGACAATCGCCTATAAAATAAAATATTTCTTGGCTGTCTGCATAACTATTTTCTGTGAGGATTTCTGCCTGTACTTCCTTTATTTTGGAATAACTTATATCAAAAATGGCGCTGTATACTTCCATTCTTCTCGCATCTAGCATAGGTACAATCAATCCATCTTTAACAACAAGTTTTTTAGCTAAAACTTGCAAGGTGTCAACAGAAATCAACGGAATTCCAAGTGCATAACACAAGCCTTTAGCCGAAGAAACACCAATACGTAAACCGGTATATGAACCAGGTCCTTTGCTTACGGCAATACCATTCAAATCATTAACGCCAATTCCCGTTTCATTTAGAATTTCTTCAATAAATACATGTAGTTTTTCGGCATGCGAATATCCTTGCTCTGCAATCTCTTTGCATAAAATAGTTTCTCCATTTTTAGCCAAAGAGACCGAACAGTTTTTGGTTGCCGTTTCTATATTTAGAATGTACATTGGATTATTAGTTGCAGGTTTGTCTATACTCTATAAACGTAGCTCGAAACTTAAATTTATTTTTTCTCATTATCAGAATCTTTTGCCAAAGTAACTTTATCACCAGAATTCAGGTCTTTTGTGACCGTAGTATATGGTCCTACAATGACTACGTCGCCTTTATTTAAACCGGAAACAACCTCAATATTAGTATCGTCTTGAATACCTGTTTTTACAATTCTGATTTTGGCTTTATTCCCCACTTTTACAAAAACACATTCAAATTTTTTATCATTTTTGGTGGCAACTTTTTTGTCCTCACCTTCGTCTTTTATCTCATAGCTTTTGGTTGCTGTCGTATCTGATTTTATTACAACAGCACTAATTGGAACCCCTATAACTTTCTCTTTTCGTTCCGTAATAATATCCACAGTAGCAGTCATTCCTGGTCTAAAAGGCGAATAAGTTGCCGGCTTCCCTTCTAATAAATCTTGGTAGGATTCTTTTAAAATTCTAACTTTTACTTTAAAATTGGTTACCTGATCAGCCGTTGTTGCTGCACTGGCAGAATTAGAAATGCTCGTCACTATACCTTTGAATTCCTTTTTTAAATAGGCGTCAACTTGTATTTTGGTACTGTCTCCAATGTTGATTTTTACAATGTCATTTTCATTCACATCTACTTCAACTTCCATATTATTCAAATTGGCAACTCTCAATAGTTCGGTTCCTGTCATTTGTTGTGTTCCTAAAACACGCTCACCCAATTCAACATCAAGCGAAGAAATCGTTCCGTCAGCTGGAGCATAAATAGTTGTTCTGCCAAGGTTGTCTTTTGCTTCTTTTACTGTGGCATTAGCGCTTTGCACATTATAATATGCCGATTCTTTGTTGGCTTTCGCGCCTTCAAAAGCGGCAATAGCTTTGTCCCAGTCTGATCTTGAAATTATTCCTTTATCAAATAATGTCTTACTTCTATCATAGCTTGCTTTGGCTTCTTTAAAAGTGGCATCTGCTTGACTTAAACCCGCTTTGGTTCCTGATAAATTAGATACGGTTCTGTTATAACCTGAAGTATACAAATCAGGATTTATTTTAACCAATAAATCACCTTTTTTTACTACTTGCCCTTCTTTTATCGGCAAAGCGATAATTTCTCCTGAGACTTCCGAAGATATTTTTACTTCGATTTCAGGTTGGATTTTACCAGTTGCTGAAACGGTTTCAATGATTGTTATTTCGTCAACTTTGGAAGTTTCAACCTGTTTTAAATCATCATTACCACCGATAATTCCTTTTGATTTTAAAGTAACAAGCACTATAATTAATGTGACAACAACTCCAACTAGTATATAAATTTTCTTTTTTGACATGATTTATTGTTTTTGAATGATTGGTATTCCAAAATAAAATTCAACTATTTTCATTTTAAATAGCGCGTCATATTTGGCTCTAACAACATCTGATTGCGCATTAATAAATAAAGTTTGTGATTGATTATAATCAAAAGCATTCATCATCCCAACCGCATATCTTTCTTTTGCATAGTTGAAAGCTTCTTTTCTGGCTTCCATAGTGGTTAACGAAGATTCATAGGCATTCAACGCGCCTTTAGCATCGGTAATAGATCGATAAACATTTGTCTCTAAATCTAATTTTGCTTGTGTCAGCGCGTTATTGTTTCTTTCAAAAGAAATTTTACTTCGTTCTACATTTCCTCTAGCTGAAAAACCATTAAATACAGGAATTGTAAGTTGCAACCCAAAATTGTGTCCTTTGTTATCACTAAACTGATCTAAAAGTGGAGCGGCTTTACTAAAAATTGGTAAAAAATTTTGCTGTAACACATTTTGTCCAGTTCCTTCTACTTGTGCGATTACTGAAAAAGGATTGGCCGTGTTGGTAGTAAATCCTGTAACTCTTTCGGAATAACTAGCTCTTGTACTGAAACTATAAAATCCCGTAATACTAGGTTGCATTGCCCCTTTTGCAATTTTTATGTCTCTTGAAGCTAAGTCTAAATTGGCTTGGGCTATTTTAATTTCTACTCTTGATTCGTTTGCTTTTTGAACAATGGCTTCAGGAGTTTGAGCTAATACCGGACTTATTTTAAAATCTGCATCTGTATCGACTGTATCAAAATTTTCAAAATCCTCAAGAGTTAATAATTGTGCCAAACTTAATCTTGAAAGAAATAAAGTGTTCTCTGCAGCAACAACTCTTTGTTTGTCTGAAGCTATTGTGGCTTTCATGTCTAATAAATCACCTCTTGGTACCATTCCGGCATCGACCATTTCTTGAGACCTAATGAGTTGTTTTTCATCATTGGCTAATTGGTTTTGTTGTACTTTTAGGTTTTCTTTATTAAAAAGTATCTCTAAATATGAATTAGCTATGTTTAACGAAATATCATCTTGCATTTTAGACAATTGATATAATGAAGCTGTTTGTGCCAATTTAGCTCTACGTAAACGATTTTGATTTTGCAAACCGTTATAAATGTCAATACTTGAATTTAAACTTGCAGAAGTAAACTGAATTGTTTGGTTTTCCAGAAGGCCTGTTGTAATGTTTTGGTTTAAACCAATATTCCAGGAATGAGATCCGCCTGCATTTAGATTAGGTAAGAAGTTTCCAACTGCTAATTTATTATCTATATCCGCTAATTTGGTATCTAGTTCAGATTGTTTAATAGATATGTTGTTTTTTAATGCATACTCAACACATTCTTGAAGTGTCCATTTTTTTACTTGAGCATTTGAAGAAAATCCAAAAGTGAAAATAATTAGGAGTGCTATTTTTAGTAAGCTATAATTCATAATAAAAGCGGATTGCAATCAGCAATTTATATTGTTAACAAAGATATGATTTGTCTTTCAAATAACTATTTATAGACGTACAAATTTAGACTTGTCTTTTTTAATAATGTTACACTATTTTCCGTTTTTTACTTATATTTTTGCCAAAAAAATATTTGCAGTCATGACAAGAATTAAAGTAACGCTTTTCATAATTTTCATTTCCATTGTTTTCAATAGTTGTTCGACTACTCAAAAAATCGAAGCGCTAAAACCGCTGCCATCAAATGACGCACCTATGGTTTTTAAAACCAAAACTTCATTTGTCAATATGCCTTTGGAAATTAGTTTGAAAGAAATTGAGAACCAATTGAACAAAACATTAGTTGGCGAAATTTACAACGACTCAAATTTGGAAGATGACAAAACAGAAATGAAGATTACTAAAACTGCTCCAATTAGATTAATTGAAAAAGATGGTAAAATTCAAACTATTTTGCCTTTAAAAATTTGGTCAAAATTTAAATATGGCACCGACTTTATGGGGTTGAATGATACTAAAGAAATCAATCTGAACGGAACTATTACGATGACAAGTGACGTAAAATTATCTAACTGGAAACTATCAACCACATCAAAAATTGAAGATTTCAAGTGGTCAGAAAGTCCATCAATTCTCGTAGCAGGGAAAAATGTCCCTATTACTTATATCATTAACCCAACGCTTTCTATCTTTAAATCGAAGATTGCCAAAAAAATAGATGAAGCTATTGAAAACTCATGCGACTTTAAACCTTATGTGCTTGATGTGTTAGAAAAAATGAGTACTCCTTTTTTAACCAGCGAACAATATCAAACTTGGTTTAAACTTATTCCTGTTGAAGTTTATGTTACCGATGCTCAAATTGCCAAAAGCAAAATCAATATGGATTTGGGTTTAAAATGTAGCATGCAAACTATTGTAGGCCAAAAACCAAAAACATCTTTTGACAAAACAGCCATTCAATTTAAAGCGGTTACTAAAATCCCAACTACTGTATCGGCAAACGTTGCAGCTATTTCGACTTATGAAAGTGCTTCAAAAATCATTTCTTCTAATTTTCAAGGTAAAGAATTTGCATCTGGAAGCAGAAAAATTGTTGTTCAAAATGTTGGATTATGGCAACGAGATGGAAAAATAATCATAGCACTTGAGATGACAGGAAGCATCAATGGAACTATTTATTTGGCTGGAATTCCAAATTATAATGCAGTTACGAAAGAGATTTATTTTGACCAAATGGATTATGTTTTAGACACCAAAGGCTTGTTAACTAGAACTGCCAATTGGTTGTTGCAAGGTGTAATATTGAAAAAAATTCAAGAAAACTGTCGTTATTCTATCAAAGATAATTTGGAAGAAGGCAAAAAAAGTTTGTTGCCTTACTTGAACAACTATTCACCAATGAAAGGCGTTTTTGTCAACGGAACATTGAATGATTTTGAATTTGAAAAAGTAGAAATAACCGATAAAGCCATCATTGCATTTATTACAACTACCGGGAAAATGAATGTAAAAATTGACGGAATGGACTAGCCTGATTAAGGATTTAGGACTTTACTTTTTTTGAAATACATCCTATAAATAGCGAATCCAATTACTGCCACAATAATATATGGAACTGCCATCAGGAAAACAATTCCATCATTTACCGCTTCTACTTTTGTTTTATTGCCTTCGCTTTCCAGAGAAGCACGACACATGGCACATTGTGAAAAACTATTTAGAGAATAGAAAATAGAGAATAGAAAAAAGAATGTCCTTTTACCGGAAATGAATCTATGTTCTATATTCTTTGTTCTTTTTTCTCTAGTTTGCATAGTATGGCGAAATCATTAAATACACCACAACTCCGGTCACGGCAACATACAACCATAAAGGAAAAGTGATCTTTGCAATCTTTCTATGTTTGTCAAATCGGGCTGCTAATGCTCTTACATAGGTAATCAATACCAAAGGAATAATTACTATTGACAAAGCAATATGGCTAAGCAAAATGAACAAATACACATTGCGAATTAAACCTGCATTTGCTTTTTCAGTTGCATCTAAAATTTTATTTCCATCAACATCTCCATAAACTGTAGAATCTGCTGTCATGTGATAGGCCACATACATTACCAGAAAAACTACTGAACAGGCAATTGCCATTGTCATGAATCTTTCGTGCACTTTTTTATTTCCGTTTTTTATTGCCATTACACCCATTACTAAAAGTAAGGCAGTAAGCCCGTTTATGGAAGCATAAATTGGCGGTAAAAAAGAAAGTGGCTCTACCTCTATGCCAAAATCTTTTAGCTTCACAGTAAATAAGATAGCTACAGCTATCGGTATTACTATTGAAACTAGAATTATTGAAAGTCTAAATCTTTGTTCTAACGTTTTTTTGTTTGAATTATTCATTTAATAGTTTTTTAATGTCTTCTGTAATTGCTTTTACACCTTTTTTATCTAAACCATCATAGTATAAAATTGGGTTCCCAAATTTATCTTTTCTACAACGTATATTTCCTTTTTTATCAATTAAAGCAAAAAGACCTGAGTGTTCAAAACCTCCATTAACATTCTTATTTTCGCCGGCATACAGATTAAATCCTTTGTTGGCAATGTTAAAAATATAGTCTTTATCTCCGGTTAAAAGATGCCAATTAGACGATTTCACACCAAGAATTTTAGCATGCTCTTTCATTACTTTTGGGGTGTCGTGTACTGGGTCTATTGAAATTGAGGCAATTCCGAAATTTGGATTCCCAAAAAATTTATTTTGAATATCAATCATATTTCTGTTCATAACAGGGCAAATAGAAGGGCAGGTTGTGAAGAAAAATTCTACCACATATACTTTTCCTATATAGGTTTTGTTGCTAACCTTTACTTCGTTTTGGTCGGTTAATTCAAATTTTGGAACCGGACCAATAGTAACCAAACCTGTTTCTCCGTTTTTGTGATTGGAAACAGCATCGAGTCTGTCGCCTTGTACTACAGTATCACTTTTTATTCTGTTAATAATTTTCGGAATAAAGATGATTCCAAAAACCAAGACGACAAATGATAATCCGATATATGATTTATTTTTCATTTAAAATCTATAGTTCTTTTGTAGCATTATTGTTCTTTTTAAGCGCGGCACGATATTCATAAATGATGATTTTCATATCGTCCATCATCTTATTATAGAGCTCCGAAACCAAAACGGTGCTGTAGCCTTCTTTATACTCAGGCGTTCCTTTTTGATCTTCTCCTTTTCTGCCTCTTAAGTTTCTTTTTTTGTCGATGATAAAAACATTTGGGGTTGCTAATGTATTATCAAGTTTTCCGACCAATTGAAGTTTGTTGTAGAAACCAGTAATTTCATTTGGGGAAGCAAAAACAAAATTCCATCCTTTGTGTGTGCCCAATTTCTGTATGTCTATTTTAAGTAACTCTTCAACCTGACTTTGTGTTCCGTCAGGTAATACCATTACGACTTGAAAATCTTTAAAATCTTTATATTTATCATAGATGGTTTCATAAAGGTTAAAAAAATTGCCTTTATGTTTCATCACATCGGTCCCAATAAAGCCGAGGATAGTAATTTTATCTGTTAATCCTACTGGCTTATTGTCTAATGATTTCCAAGTATTTACTTCCGGAACATTTTTGGTAATTATTGGTAACGAAATAAAGCTATTTACTCCAGAAGCAAAGAAAAGATAAGCAACTATGGGTAAAACAAATAATATGAAAAGGACAATATTTTTTTTCATTTGAATTGTGTATAATAAATATACAAAAATAAAAAAATCCCGCCTTGTATGATAACTCGACGGGACATTTTTTGAATTAATATAGTGTTAAAAATTCCACTTAATTGTGCTATTTTTAAAAACCTCGAAAACGTAATCTGCTTCAACAAGAAGTATAAATAATAAATATAATACAAGAAAAATAACACTCCCAACAACTGACCAGCGCAAACTGCTTTTTTCACCTTCCATGTGCATGAAGGCCCAAACAATATAGTATGCTTTGTATAGTGTTAATAAAATAAATACCCAGTTTAATAGGTTCATGCTTAAAAAATTATTCATGAATAAAAAACTCGGTCTAATAATCCCTAAATACACCTCAACTGTAGTTACTACAGACAAAAGTGCAAAAACCATCCAGATTCTTTTTGTATTTGATACGTGCTCGTGTGCGTGTGACATAATATAAATTTTCTAAAAAATTAAACTAAGTAGAAGAATGTAAATACGAATACCCAAACTAAATCGACAAAGTGCCAATAAAGTCCAACTTTTTCTACCATTTCATAAGTTCTTCTTTTCTCATAGGTTCCTAAAACAACGTTTAAGAAAATAATGAAGTTGATAACAACTCCTGAGAATACGTGGAAACCGTGGAAACCTGTGATAAAAAAGAAGAAATCGGCAAATAATTTACTCCCGTATTCGTTGTGTTTCAAGTTGGCCCCTTCAACAACAGCAGCGCCATTAGCTACCATAATTTCAGATTCTGCTCTGGTTAAGATTTCTCTTTTTTTGTTCTGATTTAAACCTGGCTGAAGCTTTTTGTTTGCTCTATCTTCAGCAGTATCTCTGTAAATTTTTTCTGTTCTGATTAACAATTCGGGATGCGCTTTAAAACTCGCTTGCACTTCAGCAACAGTATAAGTTGGAATTGATTCTTCATCTTTCATGAACCATTTTCCTTTATCTCTGGTTAAAGCTTCTCTTTGTCCGGGAAGATGCTCAACAAAATCGGCTAATTTAACTCTTTCGCCTTCTTTGTTTACGAATTGTATGATGCTTCCTCCTTTGGTTTCAACAGCACCAAATTCTCCCTTGATAAAATTTTTCCATTCCCAAGCTTGAGAGCCTACGAAGATTAAACCTCCAAGAATAGTTAAAAGCATATAAAATGCTACCTTTTTTTGTTTCATATTATGGCCAGCATCAACTGCTAAAACCATTGTTACAGAGGAGAAAATAAGGATAAAAGTCATCAATGCCACATAGTACATAGGTGCTTCTACACCATGTAAAAAAGGAAAGTGTGTAAACACCTCATCGGCAATTGGCCAATTATCAATAAATTTAAATCTTGAAAAACCATACGCAGCAAGAAAACCAGAGAAGGTTAAAGCATCAGAAACGATGAAAAACCACATCATCAATTTGCCATAACTTGCACCCATTGGCTCATTTCCGCCACCCCAAGTGTTTTCAGTATTATTTCCAGTTGTAACTGTAGCTCCCATAAAAGATATAAGTTAAAAAGTTCCCAAATTTAAATTTTTTTTCTTATTTAAAGAAATATAAAAATAAAAACAAACAAGCCCATAAGAAATCAAGAAAGTGCCAATACATCGCACCTAGCTCAATTCCAAGCGTTTGACTTGAATTGTATTTTTGTTTAAAATGATTATAAATTATGATTAAAAGCGAAATTAATCCTCCGGCAAGATGCGCGAGATGAACAGTAGCAATTACGTATAGAAAAGTTGAGGCAATATTACTCTCCGGACCAGTAAAAAAATAGCCGCTATCCATCAATTGTCCGAAGCCTTTAAATTGACAAAACACAAAGGAAATTCCCAAGGCTAAAGTCAGTAAAAGATAATTAGTCGTCAATAATCTATTATCCTTTTGTATCGCTTTTTTGGCCAAATGGAAAGTTATGCTACACAAAATAATCACAAGTGTACTAAAATAAAAAGCGGTTGGCAACTGGAAATCCTTCATCCAATCTTCCCTTGATTTACTAACCACAACAGCACTCACTATTCCGGCAAACATCATCGTCATGCTTCCCATAGCAAACAATAACAACAGTTTTGCTGATCTATCATTTCTTTCTTTTTCTTCTTGGGCAGTCATTGTCATAGGTAACTATCTTAAAAATTTATCCATAATATAAACCAATTGCAACAAAGATATATAAGAAACACTAACTAACATTAAAGTTCGGGCTGCTTTTGAAGTTCTGTCCTGATATAATTTCACTGCGTAATAAATCATCCAAAGGCCAAGCAAAAATACGATTACTGTAGCAATAGGCGAAATAAATAATCTTCCTGTATAACCCAAACATGGCAACATAGAAGCTACTAACAACCAAACACAATACAGTATGGTTTGCAAAGCAGTTGACGTGTCTTTTTTTCCGGTTGGCAGCATAAAGAATCCTGCTTTTTGATAGTCATCATACAAGAACCAGCCAATGGACCAAAAGTGTGGAAACTGCCAAAAGAACTGTATTAAGAAAAGTGTTCCGGCTTCAATACCAAAATTATTGGTAGCTGCAACCCAACCCAGCATAAAGGGAATCGCACCGGGAAATGCACCCACAAAAACCGAAAGCGGGGTGTATTGTTTTAACGGGGTGTAAACACTCGTGTATAAAAATATAGAAATCGCGCCAAACATGGCCGACTTTGGATTAATATTATACAATAAAATCAATCCAATAATTGTTAGTAAACTGGCAATAAATAGCGCTTTGTTTGGTGACATTCTGCCTGAAGCTACCGGACGATTTTTAGTTCTGTCCATCAAAGCATCAAGGTCTTTTTCTATTACCTGATTAAAGGCATTGGAAGCGCCAACCATGCAATAACCACCAACGGCTAACATGAGTAAGGTCGTGACTTTTAAATCGTGTAAATCGAGTACGCCAAGCAAATAACCCGCAATAGAAGAAAACACCACACTAACAGCTAAACCTGCTTTGGTGATTTCTTTAAAATCAATCGCAATTTGTTTGAAGGAAAATGTAGAAGTGGTAGCGTTCATCAATGATTTAAAAACTGGCACAAAGGTACTTTATAGAAAACGATTTGGCAAAAAAAGAATTCATAAAATTTACCTCAAAAGAATTGCTCAAAATCTTACGAAATGAATGTTTTTGTCAACCTGATTTACATCCACCATCGTGCTGCCATCTTACTATTATTGGACATCCACATTCATCAGAAGCTATTACTATATAAAACTATTACAGTTAATGGAATAAGTTGGAATATTTAAGTTTTATTGTGGTGAGTTACTCCATATTATTGTAAATAAATATTTGTTAGTTTCGGAAATTAGTATCATTTTTATAAAAATATTATTTTACAACCATGCAAAAAAATTATAATCCCGTTAAAACAAACTCATTAAAACATGTGCTTTTTGGTAGTTTAATTGGCACCACTATTGAGTTTTTCGATTTTTATATTTATGCCAATGCCGCTGTTTTGGTCTTTCCACAATTATTTTTTCCTGGATCAAGTCCTACTATTTCTACGATAGAATCTTTAGCAACTTTTTCAATCGCTTTTTTTGCACGTCCGATCGGCTCTATTATTTTTGGCCATTATGGTGATAAAATCGGAAGAAAAACCACTTTGGTTGTTGCTTTATTAACAATGGGTATTTCGACTGTTGCTATAGGGTTCTTACCGACTTATGACAGCATAGGGATTGCCGCTCCTTTATTACTAATGCTTTTCAGATTTGGTCAAGGATTGGGACTTGGCGGTGAGTGGGGTGGAGCTGTTTTATTGGCAATTGAAAATGCTCCTGAGGGAAAACGCGCTTGGTACGGGATGTTCCCTCAATTAGGAGCTCCAATAGGTTTATTACTTTCTGGCGGCACTTTCCTTTTATTAAGTGACACATTGACAAATAAGCAATTCTTTGATTATGGATGGAGAATTCCTTTTATTGCAAGTGCTGCTTTAGTTATGGTTGGATTTTACATTAGATTGAAAATCAACGAAACGCCTTCTTTTATTACATCTTTGGAAACCAAAAAGAGTGTAAAAATTCCTACGATAGAACTTTTAAAATCGTACAAAAGAGAACTTGTTTTTGGAACTTTGTCAGCTGTAGCCACTTTTGTAACTTTTTATTTTATGACTGTTTTTACACTAAGTTGGTCTACAACAGATTTAGGATATTCAAGACATGATTTGCTTATTATGCAACTTTTTTCAGTTTTATTTTTTGGAATATCAATCCCTATATCCGCTCTTTTAGCAGATAGATTTGGTCGAAAATATGTGTTAATGGTTATTTCTGCCATCATTGCTGTTTTTGGATTGATTTTTTCTTTCTTTCTGGTTTCTGGAAATGAAAATTTACTAACGCTATTTTTATGTTTAGGAATGACATTGATGGGACTGACTTATGGCCCTTTGGGTACTTTCCTTTCTGAATTATTTCCAACAGAAGTTCGATATTCAGGCGCTTCGCTTACATTCAATTTTGCCGGGATAATAGGTGCTGCTTTTGCTCCAATGATTGCCATTTGGATTGCCAAAAATTATGGAATTCACTTTGTTGGGTATTATTTATCTGTTGCTGCCATAATCACATTATGCTCACTTTTGCTAATCCGTAAAAAGGAACATCAATTTTAAATTTTCAACTTCAAATAATTAGATCTTAACTAGATAATAATAACTTATATGTTTCATTGTTCCTCAATCAATCTAAAAGCTTCAATGAAATTAAAATTAAACTCTTTTAGAAAAAAATGTGGTCTGAGTCTATGTAAGAGAAAAGTAGACTTTGACAAGATTAGTGTAACAAACTAACGTAAATTGATTATTAAAAACTAATTATACCTAAAAGATAATATTATAATTTTTAAAATACATCCTACTAATAATCAAAATACCAATTAAAGATATCACATCTTAGTCCAACAGAGAACCAAGTCGCGCTTTCTTTAATAGCTGTTGCTGTTTCGGTTAACGGGTTAAAGTTTCTGTAAATTAAACTACCAAACAGTTTCATATTCGTAGAAGGATTTATCAAATAACCTGCTTGCAAATCTGCGATAAAAATACTGGTTTTATTTCCTTGTCCAATGTTTACGCCTGTATCGAAAGGTCTGCTATCGTTATAACTCAAATAAATATTACTTCCGTAATTAAAATTGTCTGTTCCATTATTAAAATCCAGTCCGCGTTCACCAAAAGTAACTTTAGCATTGGCAAAATACCTTCCTTTATGATATCGAGCTATAGCTATGAATTCTTTGAAATTTCCTCCCCATTGGTGCCCTAAACTTTGGTTGTTGTGACCATAATTAGTAATGGCTTCACTATGCGAATACACATATGGTCTAACATGATTGTATTCTAACTGCAACAATAAATTTTTGATGTTAAACGCATTGTAGTATTTGGCTCCGAGTTGGTAACCAAATTTATTTTTCCAGCTTTTATTTCCATCTTTTATTGCATCCAACGAAAATTCATCTAACAAAAACTGTCCGTAAAAATTGATTTGATTGTTCCATTTTACTTTAGTTGTCAAACCCAACAACGCATTCCCGCTTCGTGCAGAAGAAGTAAATTCCACCGTGCGATAGAATATAATTGGATTCACAAAACTCATATCAAAACCACGGTTGTTATTATTAGTCCATATTACCGATTCAAAAAGTCCTATATTCCAACGATTGGTAATATTCAAACTCAAATAATGACTCGCGGCAAATTTAGTTGCGTAAGTTCTGTCTACTGTAGCTTCGGGACGAACGTCTTTGAGCCATGTATATATATTGGTGTATTTTATTTTCCAGAAAGTGGTGTTCAGTTTAAAATAGGGATACGGACTCGCTCCATCTCCTAACAATAAAGAACGATAGCCATCGCCGATAAAGTTCTTGCCATAACCCAAATTCAGATTAATGAATTTACTTGGCGTATAAGCCAAATTGGCTTCAGCCATTGGAAAATCGTAGGCGTCTGTTTTGAATTCTTTTGCAATTCCAATCCCCGGAATAATTGCCGGATTTCCTCCATCGGGTTTTATAGATTCCGCATAGCTATTGAAATAATCTGCAAATCTTCCTTGGCTTTCGTAAATGGTTGTTGTAAAATTTAATTCTTTTCCCAAACCACCATTAAATTGAATTCCTCTAGTATTTATAAAAGTATAAGAAGAAACGCTTGGGTCGCTTTTACCCATTTGAATATCAAAAATCGGATTAAGGGTAAACCAATAATCCTCCCCCTGAATTTCAACTAAGTTTTCATCCCAAAGTTTTCTGCCAAACCAATCTTTCTTGTTCTTCAACAGCTTTTGATTTTCTTCCTTTAAATTATAATATTTAGAAACATCTGCATAAGAAAAGGGTTTTGAACCAGTATGGTTATTAGCACCAACCTGATTCATCGCATCATCAAACTGCGAATAATAGCTGTGTGAAAACGGAATATTGATATGACTTTCAAACTGTGGTTTTTCAAATTTTTTATATTTGATGCTGTCTAATTCGGCAAGTTGTTTGTTGTTCGGTTTATAAAAATTTAAGTTTTTTTCGGCTAACGCTTCCGCTTCTTTTTGCGCTTGTAAGTCGACTGCACTTTGGAGAGGAATAGCAATTTTGATAGTGTATTTAGCATACGTTGGATTTCCGTTATAAGTTGCCGGAGAAATTTTTGGCATTTTTCCAAAAACTCTTTTGCTTTCATCAACTAATGTCTCGTTGATAGCATCAACATAAAGTACTTTGAAATTTCCGCTATCATTTACTTCAAAAAGAACAATTACTGTTCCTTTGTAATTATTTAGTTTAAGATTTTCAGGAACTTTAAAATTGGAGTACACAAAATCCTGTACTTGACTATAAAAACAAGTTTCTAAAGCTTGAAACTGTAAATTTTCACATGATGGGAAAACAGGAAATCTTTCGGCCGTTTTTTGAGTAACTTGTGCATTAATTATGCTTGTTAAAAAAAGCAGTATTAAAATCGGGAGTGTTTTTTTACTCAAAAGGTTTGATTTTTTTTGGTGTTCGTAACCCGAACCGCCTTGGCAATGAACTGATGCAATAAACTTCGATTTCATTTTCTTAAATATATCGGGTTGGATATGTTCCTTATTCATGGTATAAAAGTAAAAAAAATCCCGTTTCGTATTGATAACGAGACGGGACAATCTTTATTATCTATTTGTTTGCAGTTTTTGTCTTTTTATTAAAACGAAAAAAACCAAAGCAACTAGTGCTCCTGTTCCATTTGCCAGCACATCAAATATATCTGCGTGTCTTGTCTTTGTAAATATTTCCTGCAAAATCTCAATCAGTATTCCGTAGCAAAATGATAAAATGACAACGCTGCCAATTTTTGCAATTGTTATTTCATTTAGCTTCGCCCATGAATAAAAACCCCAAAGTATGGTAAAAACAAAATGAAATGTAAAGTGAACAAATTTATCGGCTCCAGAGACTCCAAATGAAGGCAAATTGGAAAACTTGACTAAACACAAAACAGCAATTAAAATAGTCCAGCTTATAGCTAAACTAAATATTGCATTTTTAAGCACCGATAAGTTGTTTGTAAGCATCACTCGAAAGTAATTCTTCAACTTCTGCAGCGTTTGAAATTTTGACTTTCACCATCCAGCCTTTTCCATAAGGATCTGAATTAACATCTTCCGGATTTGATTCTAATTCATCATTAAATTCAATAATTTCTCCGGATAACGGCAAGAATAAATCGGAAACCGTTTTCACTGCTTCGACAGTTCCAAAAACTTCGTCTTTGTTTAATGTTTGGTCCAAAGTTTCTACTTCAACATAAACAATGTCGCCCAATTCTTTTTGCGCAAAATCGGTGATGCCAACTATTGCTATATCGCCATCAATTAAAACCCATTCGTGGTCTTTTGTATACTTTAAATTGCTTGGTATATTCATTTAATATTAAATTTTAGGACGTAAAGATAAGATTAGATATTATAATTAACTGTTAGTTTCCAAAATTATATCGCATGGTAAAACCAGCTCTGACATTTGTCAATGGAAATGATGTAGAAATCACCGGTTTTGAAAAGGAATGGTCATAGAAGAAAATAGCCGTTAGGTTTTTACTTAACGAATAATCAGCTGTTAATCTTGCTGTCCAAATATTTTGTCCGCCACCTAATTGGTTGTTATTATAATCTAAGTAACGCACAATAGTTTTATTATTTCTATAAGAGATATCTATTTTTAAATTGATGTCGCTTTTAATAATTCCGGTTGGATTATCTGCTAATTGCGATGAGAAAATTACGTCTTTGAAACGATATCCTACACCAACAATATATTCTCTCCCTTGAACTTCTGTCAATAAATTGTTGTCAAAACTCATTGATAAACTTCTGTCTTTTTTAATTTCGGCCAAAATTTTGAACGCATTTTTCATCTCAAAATCGATACGGATAAGCGGATTAAATTGCTCCACTAAGTTGATATTGGCGATAATTGTATTATTAAAGAAATTACCTATACCACTATTGTCTTGAATCGCAACATTAGGATTATAATCAAGATTTGAACGGAAAGAATTTATGGTATAGGAAGCTCTGTAGGCATGTTGAATAGAGAATCTTTTGAACCTCTCTTTAAAGAATTTATAACGCATTAATCCACTGTACTTTATTGTCCAGTTAGGAATAGGGAAATTTCTAAAAGCATCCAAAGAAACTCCTTTAGCGGCATCGCCTGCGCCAGTTGAGTATAATCCAGTATATGCCGCTAAGAAAGATGGTATTAAAACAGCTTGATTGTTTTTACCGAAACCAATTGGGTAGCCCAAGTTATTGGCATAAAAATTATAGTTTGGATCCGTAGGTATGGGAACAGGGTTTGTTGCATCTCCATATCTTGGGTAATTTGGCCCGCCATAATATTGTTGCGCTAATCTATCGGCAATAATAATTCGATTCTCTCTAAAATCCTGAAAAGAAGACGAGCTGTTTTCGTCACTTGCCTTAAAGGAAGTTTTCAGCATTACTGCAGAAATGGAGAAGTTTCCAAAACTGTATGGGGATTGCGGTTGATAATAATTACCATTTGCATCTGGAATATCAGTTGCGTTGAACTGCTCCGAGTAATTATTGGCATAAGTTCTATCGGCGCTTAAATCAATTTTAAAATCTGGGAATAAATCAACATTAGCTGTAAGGTTTAATGTTTTAGTTACCACTTGAGTAAAATTTTGGTTAAACTCTGGATAGGTGGTCAGCCAACCTCTTTTAGCAGCTTCATACCGAACATCATCCTGTCCGCCAAAAACGAAACCTAGTGAAGGTTTTGCTGAACCAAAGAAACCTAGTCCAGGTAAAAATCCGGGAAGTACAGTTCCTTCGTTTTGAGTATAATTAACCTGTATATTTTTAACACTTGTTAGAACCCCTTTCAATCCGTCCAAAAACACATTAGTTGTTTTGGCTGGTTGTGCTTTGACACCGGTAATCTTCTCACCTGGTTTTGGTAATGCCGCAGGTTTCTGAGCCGGTGCTGCGGGTTTTTTACCTAATCCAATATATTTATAAAAAGTTTCCATACTGAACGACGTGTTCAAACGATGTGAACCAGCATTTTGAATGGTGTTTCCTAAATTAAAGCCATCAACCGAAGACATGGCTAATGACGCTCTCTGCCAGCTATAATCACCCGTATAGGTATAAGTTGATTTCATAAATG
>CANKLK010000024.1 GCA_947482805.1 Flavobacteriaceae bacterium | reverse complement strand
CTTGCTTTAATGATACTTTCAATAAGCGATCCTGTAGTTGTACCAAATGGAATCTCTTTAATTGTAAGGGTTTTACGGTCGGTAATTTCTATTTTGGCTCTTACCCTTATTTTGCCGCCGCGTTTACCCCCATTGTAGTTACTTACATCGACAAAACCACCGGTTTGAAAATCGGGATATATTTTGGCTTTGTTGCCTTTCAAAATTTCAATGGAACCCTCTATCAATTCGACAAAATTGTGGGGTAAAATTTTGGTTGCCAGACCAACAGCAATACCTTCAACACCCTGTGCGAGCAAGAGCGGGAATTTAACAGGCAAAGTAACTGGTTCTTTCTTTCTACCATCGTAAGACAGTTGGTAAATAGTTGTTTTAGAATTAAATAGAACAACTTTGGCAAATTTGGAAGGCCTTGCTTCGATATAACGTGAAGCTGCAGCATTATCGCCAGTGCGCACATCTCCCCAGTTTCCCTGACAGTCAATCAGCAGATCTTTTTGCCCCATATTTACAAGTGCATCGCCTATAGATGCGTCGCCATGTGGGTGATACTGCATCGCCTGTCCAATAATATTGGCAACTTTATTGTAACGCCCATCGTCCATTACATGCATAGCAAAGAGAATACGACGCTGCACAGGTTTGAGGCCATCCTCTACAGTAGGTACAGCTCTCTCTAAAATTACATAGGAGGCATAATCCAAAAAGTAATCTTTGTACATATCCCCTAACACATCTTTCAGAGGTTTTTTGTCCGCCCCAGAATTATCTGCTAGTTCACTGTCTTTTTCCTCGTCTTTATTATCATTTTCCATGCTCGGCTAAAAATATTATCGAAGGCTTTTGTCACCTTTTTGTTAATCTTTTTTTCTTAATTATCGGTTCGTTGCAAATATAGGTTGAAAATTTGACAATTGCCAAGTATTTTTTCTTCGAAATGTAACTTTTTTGTTTAAAAACTAACGTTTATAATCCGGGTCATCGAACCAGACCAAAGTACTGTCCTCTGCCATCCCATTATAATTAAAAGTAATCTCCGCACCTGCTTCAATGTCTACAATGGCAAAAACATCAATTGTCATCGAATCCAGATTGGTATAATACTCGGAATTTGGTGCGTATGAATGATTATACAATGAACCATATCCCAAAGCTAGTGCACCTTCTGTCCCATCATCCGACCATACAAAATAGTAATCGTGCAAGACAGTATGTGCATGTATAAGTTTCAGATCATCGGCGGGCAAAACAATTACAGGCGCAATTTCAATAAGTGTTCCGATCGGAATTATTTCAGAAGTAAAAACACCCCTTCCTCCCAACGGAGATTCAGCCACGTAAATAAATGGAAGTCTTTGCATTGTAAATAAACTTTTTATTAATCTTCTCTTACCAGACTTTTGATTCGAGCAGCGCGCAGCGCGGGAAGCAGCGAAGCTGCTATTCCTATTAGCAGCACCGTCAAAACTACCACTAACATATCGAAAACACGCATGCTTACCGGGTAAGCCTGTATGAGAAAGGTTGCTCCTTCATTTTGTAATTTGACAAAACCAAATTGCTGTTGCAAAAGGCATATAATCACTGCAAGTACAGTACCAATGGCTACTCCAATCCCCGAAAGCAGGGCGCCCTCTGTCAAAAAAATATTTCTTACCAGCGCATTTGTAGCGCCCATTGCTTTCAAACTGGCAATATCTTTTCTTTTTTCGAGTACCAGCATCCAAAGTGCGCCCACCATGTTAAATGCAACAAGCACCAATGTAAATGCAAAAATCAAAAAACCGACCCATTTTTCAATATTGGTAATTTTAAAAAATGCCTCATCTTGTTGAAATCTGTTTTTAATAGAGAATTTCTCTCCCATCAGTGCACTTAATTCTTTTTGAATCTTTTCCTGATCTAAAGCAGGGTCTGTTCTGACCTCGATTGAGGAACATTCACCGTTTTTATAACTGAGCAAATCCTGAACTACCTGTAGATTTGCAATAACGGTGTTGTCATAGTCGACCTGCCTGACACTAAAAATACCACTGGGATAAAGTTCCTTTTTATCGAAAGGCTTATTTGTCAATGACATCTTTTTTGTCTCTCCCCTTTTGGGCATATACACGTTTATCGCTTTAGTCTGAAGCGCTTTAATTTGTAAGGTATGTTCAATTGTTGCACCAACAACAGCCAGCTGACTGCTTTTTTCATTGCCCAAAGTAAATCTGCCACGCTGTATGGTACTATCCATGGCAATTACTGACAAAAAATTCTTATCAACGCCTTTTAATGTTCCGATATTTTGTATTCCGTCATATTCAAACAAAGCGATTTCTTCCAAAACGCGGGCATAGGATACAACACCTTTAATTTTGCCAAGCGCTGCCAACTTCTCATCACTTATGCTAAAAACCTTGCCTTCTTTTACTGAAACATGTAAATCAGGCTTATAAACGCCAATTAAATCGCGCAACAGTTCTTCAAATCCATTAAACACCGAAAGTATGACTATGAGCGACATACTCCCCAAAGCAATGCCAAACACCGATATCATCGATATCAGATTTATAGCATTGGTAGTCTTTTTTGAAAAGACATATCTTAAAGCAAATCTTAATGGAAGGTACATTATTTAGGAGCTGTTACTAATGTTAAAGGTAATTATTCTTCCTCATCAGTTTCGGGCTCATCTGAATCTTCATCATCGGTATTATTCATAGCCAATCGTTTTTCCATAGCCTCTTTCATAGACAATTCTGAGGATCCCGTATTGTTTATAGCATCAAATAGCATATCGAGATGTTCCACTTCATCTAGGGTATCGTCAATGAAAAATTTCAGTACAGGAATTCTACGAACCTGTTTGCGAATACGTCTTCCAAGTTCTCCGCGCAGTCTTGACAGGTTTTCCCAAATTTCCTTAATAATTTCCTGTTTGTATAAAGTATTATATACACTGAGGTAGATGTAAGCAATCCCCATATCAGCACTCATCCTTACACGGGTAACTGTTACAAGAGCGTCCCCATAAATAAAATTACCCTCTACCAGCAGTACCACACTGAATTCTTTTTGTATAAGTGCAGCTATCTGCTTTTGTTTTATGGTCTGTTTCATTACAATGAAAAATATTTTAAATCTAAAATTAAAAAATTTACTGAAATTATTTAATCAGCGCTGTGAATGTCCAAACAAATAATCTTTAATCCAAATGATACAAGCCGTGTTTTTTATTTTTCATAATCATATCAGCTGTCCATTCTACTCTTGAATTGAAATCATATTTGCGTTCATGACAGTTATTTTTTTCGCATAATTGACAGGAATTGGGGATACAGGGGTCGACATGCACAAAAACTTCTACGGAACTATCTATACAATCTTTTAAAAGATATTCCAAAGCATCTACTTCCTCATGTGCATCTCTGGTATTAAAATACCATGGAACAGTGAGGTGACAGTCGATATGCAAGGATGGCCCATATTTAATAATTCTTAGGTTGTGTACGTCTATTCTATTCTCAGTACGATTGTTATTCAAATGCTTTAAAATATTTTTGACCAATTCGTAATCAACTTCGTCCATAATACCGGCAACCGATTTTCTCAAAATTCCATACCCTGTCCAGACAATCAGACAACCAAAAACAACTGCAACGGCATTATCTATAATTCTTGCAGCCTGATTCATTCCCCAGACAGTTTGTAAGAGAAAAATGAGGACAAGACCGAGTACCATGCCTACGGTGGAATATGCATCTGATTTCAAATGCTGCCCACTGGCTATCATTGCCAATGAACCAGTTTTGTGACCTTGTTTTTCGGTAAGATAACCCAGAAAGTAATTCACTACACCTGCGATGGAAGCAATATAAATGCCTATATCGACCTTTTCAATGGATGTCAAACCAAAAAATAGACTAAAAATTGCCTGTCCTATTATCAAAAATCCTGCAATGGTTATAAGTGTTCCTTCTACCCCAGCCGAAATAAACTCAACCTTACCATGTCCGTAAGGATGATTCTCATCTTTAGGCTGCGCCGAGAGGTATAGGCTATATAAACCAAGTGCGCCGGCCACAACATTGATAATACTTTCTAAGGCATCGGTCAATACTGTGCTTGAGTGCGTTACCCACCATGCAAAAAATTTACCCACCAACAAGAGCGCTCCAATACTGACCGCCAGAAGTTGAAGGTTAAAATTTTGATTTTTCAAAATAGACATTTACGAATTGCTACTTTTCTTTGTTCCTATTGTATTTTGAAGTCTTCAGACCAGTTTTTACTGTTTTTTGAACAACAGATTTAGATTTACCAGTAAACTTGGGTACTTTTTTTGCCTTTTTTTGTTTTTGCTTCAGTTTGTAATCTTTTTTTTCGTGAAAAGCACCTTGAAAGTTAGGATCTTCTTTTTTCTTCTGTTCGTCAATTTCCTTTTCCATCGACTGATTTTCCTCGAAAGGAGTTTCTGTAATTTCTAAATTATCGGGGAGATGAAAAATTGGGACAGGCATCCGAATTTTCTTTTCAATCTTAGTCAGATGATACTCATCTGCTTTTGAAACAAATGTGACAGCAATGCCTTCATTCAATGCTCTTCCTGTACGCCCAATTCGGTGAACATAATCTTCATAAACTGTTGGTACGTCAAAATTGATTACATGGCTAACAGCGCTTACGTCAATACCTCTAGACATTACATCTGTTGAGATCAGCAGACGAACATTTCCTTCTCTGAAATCATTAAAAGAATTGATTCGGGCATTTTGTGACTTATTGGAATGTATCAGTCTGATTTCGCCTTTTATTCTTTGTTTTAAATACTCAAAAATTCTATTGGCACTCCCCTTTGATTTAACAAAAATCATCACCCTGTTCAAAGAAATATCTTTGAGCAAATACTCAATCAGATTAAGTTTTGTCTGAAAATTTGGTACGAGATAAGCACGCTGCTCAACAGTTTCGACAGGAGTTGCTTCTGGTGTAATTTCAATTTTTATTGGAAAATCCATAAAATCCCAACTCAATTCTTCAATAATGGAAGAAAAGGTCGCAGAAAACATCATATTTTGTTTTTTTCGGGGAAGCACATCCAGTATTGCATTTATCTGAGGACGAAAACCCATATCCAACATCCGATCCGCCTCATCCATTACTAAAATCTGTACTTTTTTTAAATCAAGACCTTCTTCCTGATAAATTTCAAGCAGTCGCATTGGTGTAGAAACAACTATATCTACGCCTGAAGCAGCATCTGATGCCTGTTTCTTTCTTCCAACACCACCATAAAGACCAACAGAACGAAGGTCGGTATACTTACCCAAAAGGACGACCTGCTCGAGCACCTGAAGAACCAATTCTTTTGTTGGAACCAATATAACGCAACGAGGTAAATCTCCTTGCGGATATTTAAGCAGCTGCATGATAGGTAACAGATATGCTGCAGTTTTGCCAGTACCTGTTTGAGCAATACCAATGATGTGTTGACCCGAGCGAATTAAAGGAATTGCTTTTTGCTGAATTGTAGTGGGAATAGTATATCCTAAATCCTGAACTGCATTCAAAAACTGTCGAGTCAATTTTAAATCTTCAAATGTTATATTTAAATCCATTGCTTTATTCTGGAACCAAATGTCCATTAGGTACAAATATAGTTCATTTAGATTGTATTGTCAATTTTTATTTCGGTTGATGGCGAAACTAATTGTATTATATAAATAAATAATCTCAGGTGTTTTTATATACTTCTTGCAAAACAAGAAAACAAGTATAAGCAACATATATTAAAATAAGCATCAAAGAAGTGAGCTTACCCAAAGTATAAAAACCTTTTTGCGACTTTGATCCAATGAAGAGTAATCCAAAAATAAGTACTGTAGATCCGATTAGAAAATATAAATCAAAATTTGTTGTGGAAGAAAATGGTGTTGGAAATATAAAAGAACTTAGTCCTAAAATCCCTAGGACATTAAAAAAATTAGAGCCTACAACATTTCCAACGGCTATATCACTGTTTTTTTTCATAGCAGCAACTACTGATGTTGCCAATTCTGGCAATGAAGTGCCGACCGCAAGTATTGTATAAGTCCGATAATTCGTTCACTTAAATTAATAGATTTTGCAACAGTTATAGAGCCGTCTAAAACCCAGTTGCCACCGAATATGAGACCACATATACCAAGTGACATGAGCAGTAATGTCTTCCAAAAGGGCATTTTTTTAATAGTATCACCATCTGAAGGTTCTGATTTTGAATTTCTAAATACATAGTATAAGAAAACTGCAAAAAATGTCAACAATATTGCGCCATCTAATCTACTTAGAATTCCATCTTTTCCATTATGAATACTTTGTTTAGCCCAAAAAAACGAATTATTAGACATTAACAAAACAATTATAACAATGAAAATAGAAATTGGGATTTCTATTCTACCCGTGTTTTTTAAAACTTTTAATGGATAAATCAAACCGGCCAAACCAAGTATAAATAAAGAATTAAAAATGTTGCTACCAAGTACATTACCGTATACAAAATCAGATTCACCTTTAAATGATGAGCCTACATTTACAACTAATTCAGGTGCAGAAGTACCCAATGATACAATTGTTAAACCTATAACTATATCAGATACTCCAAATCCTTTAGCAAAAGCTGAGCCACCCTCAACTAAAAATCTGCACCTTTGACCAAGAGCAAAAAACCGCCTAATATAAATATTATAGAATTGAAAAAGGAGATATTTAAATCAACTGCTACAAATAATTGTAAAACACCAACAACTAAAATAGCTAAGGACAAAAGGATAAAGGTAGTTTCATTTTAATTGAATGATAAGCTAAATTTAATTAGGCAAACTAAAAAAAATAAAGATAAAAATTAGCTAATAATTTAAAAGATTCTAATCTATGACTTTTTTAAATTTTCCTAAAATTGTAAAATATAAACCAGTCTTTTTGTAACCAATATAAGCAAGGTAAAAATCATAGAAAATCAACCCTCCTATTGAAGCATAAGCGGCGCCAGTTAAACTATACAAAGGGATTAATATTAAGTCAAGAATTATAGTTATAATAACACTCATTACAAGTGCTCTAGTAACGTACTTTTCGAAACCGGACATGGATAGCAAAAAATTAGCTGGACCAACAAAAACATGGACAAGTTTGGATAAGCAAAGCAAAACAAGCACAAAATAAGCTGACTTGAAAGTATCACCATACCAACTCAAGAAAAATGGTCCGAAAGCTATAAAAATTAATATAATAAGAAAAACTATTACAAAGCCAATACGAGTTATCATCGTATAAAAGTTCTGTAAAGCATGTAGTTTTTTTTCATGATACATTGATGCAAACATTGGGGTCGATACTGTTGAGATAACAAGAAAAGGTATTAATGCTATGTCAGAAAATTTAGAAGCCACATTATAATAAGCAATTTCTTCAGGTAAAACGCTGTATAAACCTAGAAAAATTATATCTACTCTTGAATTTAAACTAAAAAGTAAAGTACTCAAACAGAAATAAATCAAACTTTTATTCCATGTATGCGATTCAAGTGGTACTAAAGTAGATTTTAGAATATTTTTAATTTTATATAATAAAAGTAAGACGATAAAAATAGCCGCTATTAAGAAGGATACTACTCTAAAAAATATTGCGACAAAATCATTAACGTCAAGACCAAGTAAATAATAAAAAGTAATAATAAATATAAAACTTAGTGGCTGAACTAATTTTTCCGACAATTGTCCTATTGTAATTAAACCTACAGCTTTTAGAACTGATTGGAGAAAAAGAACAACTGCAAAAAATGGTATTGATAATGCGGCAATTATATGAAAAAATTTATATTCGAAAATGCCAGGTAATGGTATAAAATTACAAACTATTATGTATATGAATGAAACTAAAGAAGAAAAAATTGTAATATTTTTTAAGCCATAAATAAGAAAAGATTTAATTTCTGATAATTGATTTTTGGATTTATAGATTGAAATTTGTTTCAAAGCCAAGTCATCAAAACCAAATAAAGCCAATGAACTTATTACAGAAACCCAAGTAAAAACTAAACTATAGATACCAAAACCTTTATCACCACTAATCCTTGCAATTATAATAGTGGTTATAAATGTCAATAATGAAAAAATGAATTGCAGCAAAATAGATCCTAAAGAAGCTTTAAGAAATTTTGACTTTAAATTGGTTTCATTAAATGTCCCAAAAAATATTTTTGAAATTGCCCGTATCATGTAAAATAAAAAGCCACAATTCAATAAGAGTTGTGGCTAATAAAATTTCTATAATAATATTATTCTTCAGTATTATCCTTTATTTCAGTGTCAACAACATCACTTTGATCTTGTGTTAAAGTGTTATCATTTACAATTGACTCAGAATTGTTTTCTGTGCTAACCTCATCTGATTTCTTCTTACGACCACGACGAGTACGCTTTTTATCAGATTCAGCTGCATCATTAGCAGCATTAAGGGCTATTGTATTAAAATCAACTAATTCTATCATTGCTACTTCAGCAGCATCACTAGGTCTGAATCCTAAACGAACTATACGAACATAACCACCTGGTCTGTTAGCTATTTTTGAAGCAATGTTAGTAAACATTTCAGTTACAGCTTCTTTGTTTTGCAAATAACTGTATACAACACGTCTAGAGTGGGTAGTGTTATTTTTTGACTTAGTCAATAATGGTTCAATGAATTTTCTTAATTCTTTGGCTTTAGCAATAGTAGTTTTGATTCTTTTGTACTTTACCAAAGAAATAGAAAGGTTGCGTAACAAGGCTTTTCTGTGCCCATTCTTACGACTAAGGTGATTAAATTTCTTACCGTGTCTCATAATTATAATTGATTATTAATAAAATAACATCGCAGCACATGTGGTAACCGCATATAAAAAAATTATTCCTCGTCTAGTTTATATTTAGATAAATCCATTCCAAAAGAAAGACCTTTTTCTTGTAACAACTCTTCAATTTCGACCAAAGATTTTTTACCAAAATTTCTGAATTTTAAAAGTTCATGGGTTTCGTATTGAACCATTTCACCTAAAGAATTAATTTTGGCAGCTTTCAGACAGTTATATGCACGAACTGATAAATCTAAATCTTCGAGAGATGTCTTTAAAAGCTTACGCATGTGAAGAATATGCTCATCGACAATATTATCTTCCTTGTCAGTTTCATCAGGGAATTTAATATTCTCATCAGTAATTAACATTAGATGTTGAATCATAATTTTAGCAGACTCTCTTAAGGCATATTCAGGATGAATAGTACCATCTGTTCTAATCTCAAGTGTCAATTTTTCATAGTCAGTTCTTTGACCAACACGACTACTTTCAACAGAATATCTAACGTTTTTTATAGGAGTATATATAGCATCAACAGGAATGAATCCTATTGGAGCATCTTTTGGTAAACTTTCTTCAGCTGGAACATAACCGCGTCCTTTTGAAACAGTTAATTCCATTTCTAAAGTAACAGATGGATCCATATTACAAAGTACTAATGAGGGATTTGTAACTTTAAAGACATTTGTACTTGAAACAATATCACCAGCAGTAAAAACTGATTTACCACTTACAGAAACATAAATTTTCTCAGATACTAAGTCCTGATCATCTAAAAGATATTTTATCCGTACTTGTTTTAAATTAAGAATAATGTCGACAACATCCTCAACAACACCTTCTACAGTAGAAAATTCGTGATCAGCACCTTTAATACGAACAGCAGAAATAGCATATCCATCGAGTGATGACAAGAGTATTCTCCTTAGAGAGTTACCAATTGTTTGTCCGAACCCAGGTTCCAAAGGTTTAAATTCAAAATGACCTTCAAAATCATCAGCCTTTTGTAAAAGAATTTTGTCAGGTTTTTGGAAATTCAGCAAGCTCATATTGAGTTGTGGCTTTTATTTGAAAAAATATATAATAAATAATAGGACTTCAAACAGAACGTTTGAAGTCCTATAAAAAACAGAATAATTATTTGGAGTATAACTCAACAATTAACTGTTCATTAATAGTTTCAGGAATTTGATCTCTTGTAGGATAATTCAAAAAATTACCTTCCAACTTAGCTGAGTTCCATTCCAACCAAGCATATCTTTTTACATTTTGACTATGTGCAGCAGTTGAATCAATAATAGTTTGAAGACTTTTTGACTTACCTCTTACAGCAATTACTTGACCAGGACGAACTGAAAGAGAAGGGATTGTTGAAACAATACCATCAAGTGCAATATGACCATGTGAAACTAACTGACGAGCACCACTACGTGTAGGAGAAATACCAAGTCTATAAACGATATTATCAAGCCTAGCTTCAAGAAGCTGTAACAGATTTTCACCTGTAACACCAATTTTTCTTGTAGCAGCTTCAAAAGTACGACGAAACTGTCTTTCTAAAACACCATAAGTATATTTAGCTTTCTGCTTTTCAGTTAACTGAATAGCATAATCAGATTTCTGCTTACGACGTTTTGCAAGACCATGCATACCGGGAGGATACTTTTTTCTTTCAAAGTATTTATCTTGACCGTAAATTGGTTCATTAAAAGCTCTTGCTTTTTTAGATCTTGGACCTCTATATCTTGCCATTATATAAAAATTAGTATTGAATAGTAAAAAAATTAAACTCTACGTTTTTTTGGAGGTCTGCAACCATTATGAGGAAGAGGAGTTGTATCCTGTATCATAGTTACTTTAACACCAGTTGAATCAATTGCTCTAATTGCTGCTTCTCTTCCAGAACCTGGACCTTTAACATATACAACTACATTTCTAAGACCTAATTCAAAAGCTTCTTTTGCAGCTTCACTAGCACAGACTTGAGCGGCATAAGGGGTATTTTTCTTAGAACCGCGAAATTTAGATTTACCTGCAGATCCCCAAGATATTACCTGGCCTGATTTATTTGTTAATGTAACGATAATATTATTAAAAGAAGCCTGAATATAAGCGCATCCAATAGATTCAACCTTTACATTTTTCTTTTTGATTTTTTTTGCAGCCTTAGCCATAATTGTATAAGATGTTTACAATTTAATTTGATAATTATTATTTAGTAGCCTTCTTTTTATTAGCAACTGTCTTACGTTTTCCTTTTCTAGTTCTGGAATTTGTACGAGTACGTTGACCACGAACAGGAAGACCTTTACGATGACGAAGACCACGAAGACAAGCTATATCCATTAAACGTTTAATATTTAATTGAACCTCCGACCTCAACTGACCTTCAACTTTGTAATTATCACCTAGTATTCTACGAATTTCCTTGATGTTATCATCTGACCAATCTTTAACACGAACATTTTCATCAATTCCTGCTTCAGATAATATATTTTTAGAACTAGTGTTACCTATTCCGAAAATGTATGTTAATCCAATAACACCTCTTTTGTTTTTTGGCAAATCTACGCCTGCAATACGAGCCATAATAAATATAATTTTAATTATTATCCTTGACGTTGTTTAAACTTAGGATTCTTTTTATTAATGATGTAAAGTTTACCTTTACGACGAACAATTTTGCAATCAGCTGAACGCTTTTTTACAGATGGTCTTACTTTCATAAAATTTAAACAATTATTATTTATAACGATAAATTATTCTTCCACGAGTTAAATCATAAGGAGACATTTCGACAGCAACTTTATCGCCAGGAAGTATTCTTATGTAGTTCATCCTCATCTTTCCGGAAATAGTAGCAATTATTAAATGTCCATTTTCAAGTTTAACTCTAAACATAGCATTTGATAAAGCTTCAGATATTTCACCATCCTGTCGGATTAGATTTTTTTTTCCCATTGATATTAAATTCGGAGTGCAAATATCAGATTATTAAATTAAACTTCAAAATCTGAGGGTATAAAATAAAAATTTATTTTTTAATTCTTGTTGACTTAGTATCTTCACTAAAGCCATGCATTGCGAGGTGACCACTTATTTGTTGTATAGTATCTAAAACTACAGCAACCATAATCAATAAAGAAGTACCACCAAAAAAGACAGCGAAATTTATGTCAACCATTAAAAATAATCTTGCTAAACCAGGTAAAATTGCTATGAAAGCTAGCGCAATAGATCCAGGAAGCGTTATTCTAGTCGTGACCTCATCGATAAAATTAGCTTCATCTCCACGATTTACATTAGGAATGAAAGCGTTTTGATTTTTCAAGTAGTCTTCATACTGCTTAGGATTAGAAATCAAGGCAGTGTATACATAAGTAAAAACGACTACTAATATAAAAAAAACAATATTATATGGAAGAGAAGTAAAATCTTGTAGTTGTCCCAAAAAGGAAGTTGGATCAGTAGCGGCACCAAAAGCTTGACCAATAGCGCCTGGTATAAACATAATTGCCTGAGCAAATATTATTGGCATAACACCAGCAGCATTTAACTTAACGGGTATGTGATCTAATCCTGAAATACTAGGTGCAGAACCAAGAGCATGTTTAGCAAATTTGATTTGTATTTTTCTTACTGCTTGTACTATAGCAACAGCTGATACAACGACTAGTATGAATATAGCTAATTCAACAATAAAAATAACAGGTCCACCAGCTGAAGAGCTAAACTTATTACCAAATTCACCCACAAAAGCCTGTGGTAATGTTGCAATTATGCCGGCTGTTATTATCAAAGAAATACCATTACCAATACCTTTATCTGTAATTCTTTCACCTAACCACATGCAAAATACTGTACCAGCAGTTAATATTATGATATTAGAAAACCAAAAAAGAGATAATCCAACATCACTTGATATAGCAGAAGGAAAGGCAGAATACATGTAATTCAAATAAGCCGAACCTTGGACCAACGTGATGGCTATGGTTATATAACGAGTAATTTGATTCATTCTACGCTGACCAGCTTCCCCTTCTTTCTGTAATTTCTGGAAATAAGGTATAGCAAAGCCAAGTAATTGTACAATAATAGAAGCTGAAATGTAAGGCATTATACCTAATGCAAAGACAGCACCATTAAAAAAAGCACCACCTGAAAAAGTATTAAGCAAATCAAGAAGACCGGGTTCAGAATCACCAGATTTAGTTAAGGATGCAGTGATTGCATCTTTGTCAATGCCGGGTAATATAATGTAACTTCCTACACGATATACTGCTAACAATCCAAGAGTTAATAGAATTCTAGTTCTTAACTCCTGAACGTTCCAAATATTTTTAAAATTTTGAATTATAGTCTTCATTAAATTGCTCAATTGTAAGTTTTGTAGAAGAAAAAACTTATTCTAGCTTAACACTACTACTTTGGATCCTAAAGTATTGAATAAATCAATAGCTGAAGAATCAACAAGATGACATTCAGCATCAAATTTTAATTTCAAACTGCCCTCAACAACAATATGAATCTTGTCATCATCTGAAACATAACTATAACATTGAGATATCTCACGAACAGTAACATTACTTACGCTTAAGGCATGAGATACAGCTTGTAACTGATTTGACTTAATCTCAATAAGAGCAACACCACCTAAATTTGTAATTGCATCTTTTGCTTTAACAGAAAAACGATTTGCAGAAACTGTTAATTTAGTAGTTAACTCACCATCACATAATACTTTAACAAGATCATTTTTAGATATGTAATCATTTTCATATAAAAATTTTCTAGTTATTACTGTAATAGAATGATTCTCTGCAATAACACTTAAATCGTTAAGATTAAATACAACGAAGATATCAGCTCTGCTAGATTTGTATCTTTTGTGCGAATTTTTAAAACCACCTTTGGGTAGACGCATTTGTAAGGGCATTTGACCGCCTTCGTGAGCTCTTTTACTTTTAAAACCTGATCTTGATTTAGCACCTTTGTGACCACGAGTTGATGTGCCACCATGGCCAGAACCAGTACCACGTGCAATGCGTTTAGTTTTTTTAACAGAACCAGCAGCCGGTTTAAGATTGCTCAATTTCATCTTTTATACTTTATATAATTAACAAAAAAAGTTTAAAGCTTTTCAACTTTAATTAAATGATTCACTTTGTTCAACATACCTTGAATCTGCGGCGTTACATTATGTTCAGCAACTGAACCAATTTTTCTTAAACCAAGAGCCTTGACAGTTACCTTTTGTCTTTCAGATCTGTCTATGGTGCTCTTAACTTGAGTTATTTTTATCTTTTCCATTGTATTTATTACTAAATTAACCATTAAAAACTTTATCCAATTCTAGACTTCTGTCTTTTGCTACCTGGAAAGGAGATCTTAATTTAGACAAAGCATCTATAGTAGCTTTTATAACATTATGTGGATTAGATGAACCATTAGATTTTGCTAATACATTATGCACACCAGCAAGTTCTAATACAGCTCTCATCGCACCACCAGCGATAACACCAGTACCATCTGTAGCAGGTAAAATCAAAACCCTTCCTGCTCCATATTTACCGTTCTGTTCATGAGGTATAGTACCTTTGAAAACTGGTACTTTAACGAGATTCTTTTTTGCATCATCAACAGCTTTCTGTATTGCTGCTGATACATCACGAGCTTTACCAAGACCATGACCTACAGTACCATTACCATCACCAACAACTACTATAGCAGCAAAACTAAAAGTTCTTCCACCTTTTGTAACTTTAGCTACGCGGTTGATAGCAACCATTTTCTCTTTGAGCTCTGACTCAGCAGGTTTAACTCTATTTGTATTTTTTGACATTATTTTTCTAACTTTAGAATTGAAGTAACTGATTTGTACCGTCCTCAAGCTTTTCACCTCTAGCACCATCTGCTAAAGCTTTTATCCTGCCGTGATACAAAAAACCTGATCTATCAAAAGAAACAGTTAAAATGCCCACTTCGATTGCCTTTTTAGCTATTAACTGACCAACTAGAGTAGCTTTTTCAGATTTTGTGACTTTTTTATCAGAAATTCCATCTTCTCTAGATGATGCTGACAAAATTGTTTTTCTAGAAACATCGTCAATAAGCTGTACATAAATCTGAGCATTGCTTCTGTAAACAGACATACGTGGTCTAACAGATGTACCGGTTATTTTTTTCCTAATGCGACGTTGAATTTTCTGACGACGCGTCATTTTTTTAGAAGCCATATTTAAATTGAATACTGTAAGGATACACTAATTATTTTATTCTATTTAGAAGAAGTTTTACCAGCTTTTCTTCTAATTGCCTCACCTTTGAATCTTACACCTTTCCCTTTGTATGGTTCAGGTTTACGGAAAGATCTTATTTTAGCAGCAACCTGACCTAAAAGTTGTTTGTCATGTGATTCTAAAATAATTAGTGGAGCTTCTCCTTTTTTTGTTTCTGTAGTAAGGATAACATCATCAGGTAGGTAAAACATAACAGGATGAGAATAACCAAGGGATAACTGTAATAATTGACCTCTACTTTCCGCTTTGTATCCAACACCATAAAGTTCCATTTGTAATTTAAAACCCTCTGATACACCTTTTACCATGTTAGAAATTAACTGGCGATATAGTCCATGTAGAGATTTGTGTCTTTTTTGTTCAGATAAACGAGATACGTTTGCTGTATTACCACTAACTTCTACCTTGATAGCAGACGATTCAATTTGTTGAGTTAAAATACCTTTAGGCCCTTTTACTGTAACAAGATTTTTGTCAGAAACTTTTAAATCTATACCAGAAGGTATGTTGATTGGTAGTTTTCCTATACGTGACATAGTAATGAGATTTATAATTTTATGAAAAAAGGTATTAATAAATATAAAATAATACCTCACCACCTACTTTATCTTTTCTGGCTTCCTTATCAGTTAAAACACCTTTAGAAGTAGAAATTAAGGCAGTTCCCAATCCATTTATAACTCTTGGGATTTCAGTTGACTTTACATATTTACGTAAACCAGGTCTGCTTACTCTTGTCATTTTTCTTATGACTGGCAACCTTGTTTCATTGATATATTTTATGGCTATTTTGATAGAACCCTGTTTATTGTCAGTTTCTTCAAATTTATACTTTAAAATATAACCTTGCGCATAAAGAATTTCAGTTATGCGTTTTTTTAGATTAGATGCTGGAATATCAACTATGTGATGACCGGCCATCTGAGCATTGCGTAATCTAGTAAGATAATCTGCAATAGGATCTGTTACTGCCATTATAAGGAAGTTTATCGTCGAAATTATCCATTTATGGAATTTCAACTGATTAAAAAATATTTACCAACTAGCTTTAGTTACACCAGGTATTCTACCGGAAAGAGCTAAATCGCGAAATTGATTTCTACAAATACCGAACTGACGCATATAACCTTTAGGTCTACCAGTTAGCTTACATCTATTATGCAATCTTGTTTTGGCTGAATTTTTAGGAAGTTTATCCAATTCATCCCATTTTCCTTCAGATTTAAGAAGAGCACGAAGTTTAGCATATTTTTCAACTAAACGCTCTCTCTTATGTTCTCTAGCTATTACTGATTTACGTGCCATATTTAATCTTTTTTGAAAGGTATACCCAATAAAGTAAGTAATTCTAATGCTTCTGAATCTGTTTTGGCTGAAGTTACAAAAGTAATATCCATACCTGTGATGCGAGGAATTTTATCAAGGTCAATTTCTGGAAAAATAATTTGTTCAGTAACACCCATTGTAAAATTGCCTCTACCATCAAAACTTTTAGGATTAATTCCTCTAAAGTCACGTACACGAGGTAAAGCAACGTTAACTAATCTATCTAAGAATTCAAACATTCTATCATTACGAAGCGTAACTCTGGCGCCAATAGGCATACCTTCTCTAAGCTTAAAATTAGCTATTGATTTCTTAGCTTTAGTTTTAACAGCTCTTTGACCAGTAATAGTAGAAAGTTCTTCTACAGCTGTATCGGTTAACTTTTTATCAGAAGAAGCCAAACCGATACCTTGACTTACACATATTTTTTCAAGTTTAGGAACTTGCATAATGGAAGCATATTGAAATTTTTCCATTAATTTAGAAATTACCAATTCTTGGTATTTTTTCTTTAATCTTGGTTGGTAGCTCATTATTTAATAATCTCTTTGGTTTTCTTAGATACTCTAACTTTTGTTCCATCAATTACATGACGGCTTGTTCTAGAAGCTTCGTTATTAACATCCAATAACATTAAATTAGAAATGTGTATAGGAGCTTCTTTTTCAACAATACCACCAGGAACTTGTGCACTAGGTTTTACATGTCGTTTTACTTTGTTAAATCCATCAACAATTGCTTTGTTTTCGGAAGTAAAAACCTTAACAACTTTGCCTTTTTCACCTTTGTGATCACCAGCAATAATCAAAACACTATCTCCTGTCTTGATATTCAACTTAGATTTATTTTTTTTGATTTTATTAGCCATAATTATAGTACTTCAGGTGCAAGTGAAACAATTCTCATAAAGTTACGCTCACGTAACTCGCGGGCTACAGGACCGAATATGCGAGTACCTCTAGGTTCTTCCGCAGCATTTAATAAAACAACAGCGTTATCATCAAACCTGATATAAGATCCATCAGGACGACGAATTTCTTTTCTTGTCCTAACGATAACAGCTTTGGAAACCATACCTTTTTTAGCGTTTCCACCAGGACTAGAATCTTTAACTGTAACAACAATAATATCTCCAACAGAAGCATAACGTTTTCTTGTGCCACCTAGTACTTTAATGCAAAGTACTTCTTTAGCACCAGTATTATCAGCAACATTTAATCTACTTTCAGCTTGTATCATGATCGGTTAATTGTTATTTCGCACGTTCTAAAATCTCGACTAATCTCCAACGTTTTGTCTTGCTTAATGGTCGAGTTTCCATTATTTTCACAGTGTCACCTGTTTTGCACTCATTTTTTTCATCATGAGCTTTAAATTTTTTGGTAGATTTTACAAACTTACCATACATTGGGTGTTTTACTCTACGTTCAACAGAAATGGTAATTGTTTTATCCATCTTGTCACTTGTAACAACACCAGTACGTTGCTTACGTAATTTACGTTTAATTTCAGTTGCCATTTTTGGAACTATTTAAATATTTGCTTTTACTATTTATTTCTTTCCTTTTTTCTTCTTGCAAGAATTTTGTCACGAACAATGTCAGTTGATGAAGCAAGCTCTCTAGAACGAATTTCTGTTTTGATTCTAGCAATTTCTTTTCTAGCAATCTTAAGTTCTTGAGTATTTTGTAATGCAGCAATACTGTGATTGTAATGTAAATCTTGAGAAAATATCTCAGCCTTATTTAATTCAGCAGAAAGTTCTTCTAGAGACATTTTTTTTAAATCTAAATTATTCATTTTGGTACTTATTATTATAGTTCCACGTAATCATTACGAACAATAAACTTAGTTTGAACAGGTAGCTTTTGAGCAGCAAGTCTAAGTGCTTCATCAGCAACAGCACGTTTAACACCATCAATTTCAAAAAGAATTCGACCAGGGTGTATAACTGCAACATAGTGAGATAAACCACCTTTACCCTTACCCATACGAACCTCTTGAGGCTTTTTAGTTACTGGCTTGTCAGGAAATATTCTTATCCAAACTTTACCCTCACGTTTCATATATCTAGTCATGGCAATACGAGCTGATTCAATCTGACGATTGGTAATCATACCTTCGTCCAAAGATTTTAGACCATAAGTACCATGAGATATCGTAGCACCGCGTTGAGCAACACCTTTAATTCTACCTTTTTGTTGCTTGCGGTATTTGGTTCTTTTAGGTTGTAACATTATTTATATATTAACATTATTCAAAAGACAAATTACTCTATCTAGTTTTGTTTGAAAGCGGATGCAAAGATAGAAAAATAATATTTAAGTCTTTTATATTATTTAAATATTTTTTTACTTTTTCTTTCTTTTTTCTCTGCGGTTGTCTTTCCCACCAGAATTACGTTTGTTATCACGATTTTGTGCACCAGAACCAGATGAAGAAGCCATAGAAGATGCATTTGTACCTTGCTGAGTAGGGAAAAAATCTACTTTTTCATAAATTTCACCTCTACAAATCCAAATTTTAAGACCAATCTTACCATATACAGTTTGAGCCTCAACAACCGCATAGTCGATGTCGGCTCTAAAAGTGTGCAATGGGCTACGTCCTTCTTTATATTCTTCAGAACGTGACATGTCAGCACCGTTCAAACGACCAGAAATACGAACCTTTATACCTTCACCACTAGCTCTCATAGTTGATTGTATAGCCATTTTAATAGCTTTTCTATAATTGATACGAGCCTCAATCTGTTTTGCTATTGTTTCACCGACAATTTGAGCACTTAATTCAGGTTTACGAATTTCAACGATATTAATTTGAACTTCTTTATTAGTCAACTTTTTAAGTTCTTCACGAATGCTATCTACTTCTGTACCACCCTTACCGATTATTATGCCTGGTCTTGAAGTGTGAATAGTAATAGTGACACGCTTAGAAGAGCGTTCAATAACAACACGAGCTACTCCGCCTTTTTCAACACGAACACTCAAATAACGACGTAT
>CANKLK010000023.1 GCA_947482805.1 Flavobacteriaceae bacterium | reverse complement strand
TTAAAAGGTTTAAGTTGAAAAGTTTATTTTCAGGCAGTTGCATTTTAGCATCGAGCGCAACCATGTTGTTGTTTTTTGTTGTAGCATTCCAAACGGAACTTTTGTTTTGAGAAAAAGTCACATCTGTCATCAACAATAAAGTAACAATGAGTAATTTAAATTTCATAATTCAATAAATTTGATTAATATAGTTATCAAAAGTAAATTTTTTTTTATCAAATCATCAAATTAATTGTCAAAACTATTAACAAATCGATAAACGACATGCTTTATTATTGTCAGATAAGTAAAAAATAAATACAGTTCGTATAAAAAAAGATATATTTCAAAAATTAGTCTTCAGTTTTATTTGAAAAAAATTAATTTTAGAAAAAATAATAAAGAATGAATTTTAGTTATTGGGAACTCAAAAATTGGTTTACTGACATAGATTATACTATTGTTGGTAGCGGAATCGTTGGACTAAATTGCGCCTTGGCACTTCGAGAAAAATTCCCAAAAAGTAAAATATTAATCTTAGAAAAAGGAATTTTACCTCAAGGAGCAAGTACAAAAAATGCAGGTTTCGCATGCTTTGGAAGCATTTCAGAAATTATCGACGATTTAAAATCACACAGCGAAGAAGAAGTTACACAGCTTATTTCAAAAAGATGGAACGGTTTACAATTGTTGCGTAATAATCTTGGCGATGAAACTATAGATTTTAAACCATATGGAGGTTATGAATTGTTCCTTACGGAAGATGAAAGTACTTATAATGAATGTTTGCAAAAGCTGCCTTTTATAAATGAATTATTAAAACCATTATTTAGGAATGATGTTTTTGCCAAAGAAGTTGACCGTTTTGCTTTTCATGGTATAAAGGAATATTTAGTTTTTAATCCTTTTGAAGCACAAATTGATACCGGGAAAATGATGAATGCGCTGTTGCAAAAGGCCATTGCGAATAACATTTTAATTCTAAATCAGCTTGAAGTTACATCATATCATGAAAAAAAAGATAGTGTTGAAGTTGCCTTGGGCGATTTTAGTTTTTCTGCCAAAAAGGTATTATTTGCCACCAATGGTTTTGCAGGCAAACTGACAAATAACGAAGTGAAACCCGCAAGAGCACAAGTTTTGATTACCGAACCGATTCCAAATCTCGAGATTAAAGGAACCTTCCACTTGGATAAAGGGTATTATTATTTTCGAAATATTAACAATAGAATTTTACTTGGTGGCGGAAGAAATTTAGCTTTTGAAGAAGAAACTACTACAAAACTTGGTCAGACAGAATTAATTCAAAATCGTTTGGAAGAATTATTAAAAGAAGTAATTTTACCAAACACTGATTTTAAAATCGCGCATCGTTGGAGCGGAATTATGGGATTAGGTTCAGCCAAAAAACCTATCGTCGAACAACTATCGGACCATGTTTATTGTGGTGTAAGATTAGGAGGAATGGGAGTTGCAATTGGCAGTTTAATAGGTCAAGAATTAGCAGATTTAGTAAAATAAAAAATGAAAAGAAAAATTCTTCGTTATATATGGAAAGCCATGCTTTGGTTTTTTGGACTTTCCATTTTATCTGTCATTATATTTAAATGGGTTCCAATTCCGTTTACACCTTTGATGGTTACCAGGATTATAGAATTTAAATTAGAAGGGGAAGATGCTATTTACAGTCATAAATGGGTTCCGTTAGAAGACATTTCTCCCAATCTTCAAAAAGCTGTAATTGCTAGCGAAGATGGAAACTTCTTGAAACATAATGGTTTTGATTTTGAAGCAATGCAAAAAGCTTTTAAGAACAATAACAAAGGAAGAAGACTTAAGGGCGGAAGTACAATTACACAGCAAACAGCTAAAAATATTTTTCTATGGCAAGGCAGAAGTTATATCCGCAAAGGATTGGAAGCTTATTTCACCGTTTTGATTGAATTGATTTGGGGTAAAGAACGTATCATGGAAGTCTACCTTAATAGTATTGAAATGGGTAACGGAGTTTATGGCGCACAAGAAGCGGCGAGACATTGGTATAGTAAAACGGCAACAAATTTAACTCCAAGAGAAGCAGCTGGAATTGCGGCAATATTACCTAATCCTAGAAAATTCAAAGCATCAAATTCTTCTTCCTACATTAATAGAAGAAAGGATAAAATAATGAGAGTGATGCGACATGTCGGGAAGATTGAGTATTAAATAATAAAATTAATACCTAAAACAATATTCCTTCCAATATTTGGAATGCCGTCCGTTTTTAATCGGGATAAATGTGAAACATAAACCTTATCAAAGACATTATTAGCATTCAAATTGAAATTAAAAACAGCTTTGTTAATAATTATCTTCCCTCCTAATCCTAGATTTACTAATGTGTAATCGTTGGTTTTGGTTTCAAATTCACTATTGTTGTTTTGTGCAAAAGTGCTTTCCAAATTTAAGGTAGCAAAACCTTCTTTCCACCAATTTTTAAATTCAAATTCTCCTTTAAAAGTATTGTTCCATTTATTAGCGGGAATTAAAGGCAAATTATTTCCATTATCGTTTTTACCAATAACCGTTTCAAAACTACTCGTAAAATGTAACCAATCTAGAGGATGCGGGTGAAAATGAATTCCTCCTTCACCACCATATAATTCGGCATTTGCTTGAACATAATCATAAACATTATTGCCATCAATGACATTCCCATTTGGAGTAATAAAGATGTAATTATTAATATGATTATAGAAGCCATTAGCAAACAATTCAAAGTGGGAACTTTTAAATTCCAAATTCAAATCGGTTTGTAGGTTTTGTTCATTTTCTAAATTAGCATTTCCAATTTCATAACGGTTACTTCCTTCATGAACGCCATTCGAAGTTAATTCGGCCAAATTTGGGGCACGAAATCCTGAAGCTATATTTAATCGTAATGTAAAATCATCAGTCAAGTTAGTTTTGTATCCCAACGAAGCATTAAAACTGTCGAAGCTTTTATCAATAGCTTCAAAATAACCTTCATTTCCAATAACTCCGTGGGTTTCACTTGCCACTTTTCTGTTACCAAAACGTAAACCTGCTTGTAACACATTTTTACCAAATTCATAATTGGCCGTTCCAAAAACTCCAAAATCATTGGTTCTCGCATCTGGAATTAACAATTCTTCACCCAAATTGGTATTCGTTTGGTGCATTCCTTGAATACCAACAATGGTTTCTATTTTGCCTAATTTTGGCAAATAATATTTCAAATCATAATTAAATGTTCGCAATTTCATATGTAAAATTGCAACATTGCTGTCTTCAAATTCTCTTCGGTCATTAAATATATAACCCAAATCAGCATCTAATTTTGAATTTTTGAAATAGAAATTATTGTGTAAACTCAAAATATGATTGTCAACTGCTTGTTTTGGGAATGTTGCAGTATGACTTGTTGTTTGTTCTGCAATACCATTTTCTGGAATACCTAAATCAAGCTTATTGAAATTATAGCGCAACACACTCGAAAAGCTCGAATTACTATAACCAATGCCGGTTTTCAAATCGGTTTCGTTGTAACGTGTATTGGTTACCCGCTCGCCATTAGGAACTTGATAATCGGCATGGGTGTTGAAACTGCCACGGACTAAAAATTTCCAATTTTCTGTGGAGGTTTTTAAACCAAGCGAAGAGTTACTTCCCAGCGTATTTGAAAATAATCGTTGACTAAAATCGGTTTTAAATTCTTTTGGATTAGCAAATTTTTCAGGATTGAAATATAAAACACCACCTAAAGCATCAGAACCATAAAGCAATGAAGCCGGACCTTTAATAACTTCCACACTTTCTATTCCAGCATCGTTTAAACCCAAACCGTGCTCTTCTCCAAATTGTTGATTTTCTAGTCGAACTCCTTGCGTATAGACTAAAACACGATTACCACTCAAACCTCGAATAACCGGTTTTCCAATAGAAGTTCCAGTTGAAACTTGAGAAACTCCCGGAATTGTTGCCAATCCTTCAATCAATGTTGCCGTTCCTTTTTGTTGTAATGATTTTAAACTTGCGTGTTCTACTTTCATTACATTTTGCGATTGTAATTTGTTAAAAGCTGTAGAGACAATCATTTCATCCATGTGAATTATATTCTCTTCTAAAGTGATATTCTGAGTAATTTGCTTTTCAGAAATTAAAACAGCAAGAATTTTAGTGGTGTATCCAACAGATGAGAAAGAAATTTTAAAAGTGCCGTTAGGCAAATTAGTTAAAGTATACTTCCCTTCAGAATCAGAAATTGTTTCTTTATGAATTTCAGAAATGGAAACGATTGTTTTGGGTAATGCTTTATTGTCTTTGTCAGAAACAGTTCCAACGATTGTATTCTGCGCAGTTGCGACAAGTGAAAACCCTATAATTAGGGCAATGTAGATTGATTTCATGAAATAATTTTATTGATAAATAAATACTTAACCGATGTTGTATCGGTTTGATAATTCACTTTAAACAATAAAATTTGGTGGCGCCCGAAGTGCGAAAAGACTTCCTCGGAAAAACTGGGTTATTTCTTTGGAATAATAAGGAAAATATTGGGTAACAATCTCAACTTTTTGAGAAGTGTACCTTATTTTGGAAGGTGAAATAAAACTACTTAAAGCAAATTCACAAACAAAGCAATGATCAAAACCTTCATGGGCATGACCAACTTCAGTTTTGTTTAAAGCGTATTTATGATGGCAATGTTTTTCTGAAAATTGTTTTTTCAAATGGCTCATAGCATCAAACGACTGAAACAATATTGCCAGCAACACAAACAATCCCATGATTGAATTTACTATGAGAAATCTTTTCTTCATCAATTACAAATGTATGCTATGCCTAAAGAAAACCGCTTGATTTTAACAAATTTTATGATTTGCAAAATCAAACCGATTTCTAATTTGTCATTAGCCTCGCTCAGTTCAAGCAAGCTCTCGGGTCTCGGGAACGCGGCAGTCTAAACCAACTTTTGAGCTACTAAATATTCAGCAATCTGAATGGTGTTAGTTGCCGCACCTTTTCTTAAATTATCGGATACAATCCACATATTTAATGAATTAGGTTGACTTTCATCACGGCGAATTCTACCTACAAATACATCGTCTTTTCCTTGAGCATATAAAGGCATTGGGTAAGTATACGTGTCTATATTATCTTGAACTGTTACCCCATCAGTATGATGTAAAATGTTGCGTATTTCATTAACATCGAAATCATTTGAAAATTCCACATTAACAGCTTCGCTATGACCGCCAACTACCGGAATTCTGATAGCAGTTGCAGTTACAGCAATTGATTTATCGCCAATAATTTTTTGAGTTTCACGCACCAATTTCATTTCTTCTTTGGTGTATCCATTGTCTTCAAAACTATCGCATTGTGGAATAGCATTTCGATGAATTTGGTATTTATACGCCATTTCTCCTTTTACACCAGCATACTCATTTTCTAATTGTTGTACCGCTTTTACTCCAGTTCCCGTAATAGATTGGTAAGTAGAGACAATAACACGTTTGATGTTGTATTTTTTATGTAAAGGCGCTAGTACCATTACCATTTGAATGGTTGAACAGTTTGGATTAGCGATGATTTTATCTGTTGCAGTTAATTCAGCTGCGTTGATTTCAGGAACAATTAATTTTTTTGTTGGATCCATTCTCCATGCTGAAGAATTGTCGATAACGGTGGTTCCGGCTTCAGCAAATTTTGGAGCCCAAGCTAAAGAAGTTTCTCCACCAGCCGAAAACAAAGCGATGTCCGCTTTCATATCAACAGCGGTTTGAAGACCAACCACTTTATAGTTGATTCCTTTGAATTCAATTTCTTTCCCAACCGATTTTTCGGAAGCTACTGGGATTAATTCCGTTACCGGAAAATTTCTTTCGGCTAAAACTTTAAGCATTACTTCGCCAACCATTCCGGTTGCGCCAACAACAGCAACTTTCATATTTCTATTTTTATCGATTTATAATTTTTGAAGTACAAAAGTATAGAGAAAAAAGATAATAGAATATAGAAGAAAGAAAAAAGACAAGTAATACAGAAAATGTTCTCGCTAGCCCCGATAGAAGCGGCACCGAAGTAGAGCGGATAGCGGGAGTGAACTTCCTGAACAAGATAAACGTTGTGCTACTAAAAGAAAAACCGCCTCAATTAAGAAGCGGTTGAGTTAGAATATATAATGTAGCGGTATTATTTTTTCAGTAAATCTCTAATTTGTGTAAGCAATTCTTCTTGGCTCGGTCCGGCTGGAGTAGCAGGTGCAGCTTCTTCTTTTTTCTTAATGCTATTAATAGATTTTACCAAGATGAAGATAACAAAGGCAATTACTATGAAGCTAATTACTGCAGCCAGGAACTTTCCATATAGAATTCCTCCGTCAGTTTTTAAATCGGCTAAGTTCTCCACTTGAGCTGCTTTTAAGGCTGGGTCTAATAGTGCAGGAGTGATAACATCTGCAACTAATGAATTTACAATAGCGCTAAAAGCGGCTCCAATGATAACTCCAACTGCCAAATCCATGGCATTTCCTTTTGCAATAAAGTCTTTAAATTCTGAAATCATTCCCATAATTGTTTTGTTTTTATTGGTTAATACAAAACTAAGGTAGCTAAATTATTAACACTTTAAAATTATTCTCTGAAAAATACCCGTTTTACTCTTTGCGAAATGCTGGTCAAAATTTCATACGGAATAGTGTTTAATTTCTTCGCCATTAAAGGGACTGTTGGGTTTTCGCCAAAAACAATTACCGTGTTTCCTTCCTTGCAATCAATGTCGGTAACGTCAACCATCAGCATGTCCATGCAAATGCTACCAATAATCTTTGCTTGTTTCCCATTGATGGTTACGAAGCCAACACCATTACCCCAACTTCTGCGGATGCCATCAGCATAGCCAATAGGAATAGTGGCAACTTTGGTACTTCTGTCAGCTATAAATCTTCTGCCATAACCTACACTTTCACCTTTATCAATAGTTCTGATTTGAGAAATAACAGATTTCAAGGTGCCAACATTTTCTAGTTCTTTTTGTTCTTCTTCATCGTTAGAAATACCATACAAACCAATTCCTAATCGTACCATATCGTATTGTGCTTCAGGATAATTAGTAATTCCGGAAGTATTTAAAATGTGTAGGATGGGTTTTATGTTTAATTCGATTTGTATTTGTGTTGACAGTTTTTCAAACAAGGCAATTTGTGATTTTGAAAACGCATCGTGATTTAAATCGTCACTCGTTGCCATGTGTGACAAGATACTTTTAATTTGTACCGTTTCGTTTCCTTTCAGAATTTGGATTAAATCTTCCAGATTATCTTCTTCAAATCCTAATCGGTGCATTCCTGTATCGATTTTGATATGTATAGGAAAATGTTTGAGTTTCTTTTGTTCGGCAATTTTTAAAAAAGCTTTTAATCCTTTTACAGAATAAATTTCCGGTTCTAAATGATGCTGAATAATAGCTGTAAAACTTGTAGTTTCCGGATTTAAAACCATTATTGGAACTCTAATTCCGGCATTTTTCAACGAAATTCCTTCATCGGCGAAAGCCACACCAAGATAATCCACTTTATGATGTTCGAGTAATTTTGCAATTTCAAAACCGCCATTACCATAGCCAAACGCTTTGACCATGACCATCATTTTGGTTTTAGGGTCTAATTTCGACTTGTAAAAAGTAAGATTATGACTGATGGCGTTGAGGTTAATTTCCAAAACTGTTTCATGTGTTTTCTCTTCGAGTATAGCTACAATTTCTTCAAAGTGAAAACTGCGTGCGCCTTTAATTAAAATGGTTTCATTCTCAAAATTTAAAGTGTCAAATACGTTTATGAATTCGGATACATTTTTAAACGCAATACAATTGATAAATTTGCTTTTGTATTGCGTAATGGTTTCTCCAATTCCAATTACTCGGTTGATTTTATTTGAAATAATTAATTGAGAAACTAGAGAATACAATTCTTCATTCCCTAAACCACTTTGAAAAATATCCGACAGAATTAAAGTTTTCTTTTTATGTTGCTTTTGATTTTCTAAAAAGTCCAAAGCAATTTTCAACGATTGAAAATCTGAACTGTAACTGTCGTCAATAAGTGTACAATTATAAATGCCGTTTTTAACTTTCAAGCGCATTTCTACGGGATACAACAGCGCCATTCTAGTTTGAATTACCTTATGGTTATACCCAAAATAAAGCATCACCATCATACAATGAATAGCATTTTCTATTGATGCTTGATCCTGAAAAGGAATGGTAATCGGGAAAGTATCTTCTCTGTAAGTAACATATAATTCAGTTACTTCACCTATATTTTTTTTGGTGATAAAAACATCAGCACTTTTGTCGTCTGAACACCAGCTGAACTGTTTTATTTTTGGATTAATAAATGCACAAATAGTTTTGTTTTTATTTAAAATCAGGACGTTAACCGAAATAAATAGCTTTAGTTTTTCTTTAATTTTTTCCGCAACGCTTGAAAACCCTTCATCATGAGCCGATCCAATATTGGATAAAATTCCAATTGTTGGTTGAATAATTTTTTGGAGTTTTTCCATTTCATGCATTTGAGAAATACCGGCTTCAAAAATGCCAAGATTGTGCTTTTCATTGATTCCCAAAATTGAAAGAGGTACACCAACTTGTGAGTTATAACTTTTCGGACTTCGAATAATATTGTAATCAGGACTTAAAAGAAAATTCAACCATTCTTTGATGATTGTTTTTCCGTTGCTTCCCGTTATTCCAATAATAGGGAAGTCAAACAGACTTCGATAATAAGCTGCAAACTTTTGTAAGGCGTCTAAAGTATCTTCAACGATTAAAAATTTAGCCTTAAGTTCTAATCCTTCTGGGATTTTCCTCACTACAAAATGAGAAACTCCTTTAGCAATAAGTTCTTCTATAAATAAGTGACCATCATGATTAGGCCCATAAAGAGCAAAGAACAAAGTGTTTTCATCATTTAGCAACGAACGGCTATCAATGGAAATAGAATCAACAATAGCAGTTTCATTTTGTTCAACCCATTGGGCTTTGATGATTGAGACAATATTTCTGATGGTTAGTATCAAGAGTAGGATTTATTTTTGCTTCGCCAATTCGCTGGCGCTCGGGTCGTCTGATAAATTTTCTGGGTCTTTAACAATCATGTTTTGACGGATTGCGTTAAAGTATGCGGCCCGACTCAACGGTTCATATTCCTCAGTTTCTCCAAGCATTACTAATTTATCGTTGTCATTTTTTCTAAAACTATAATGTGCCAGGTTTCCTGTACGCGTACAAACAGCATGAACTTTGGTCACATATTCGGCTGTTGCCATCAATGCTGGCATCGGACCAAATGGATTTCCTTTAAAATCCATATCCAATCCTGCCACAATCACTCGAATACCTGAATTGGCTAAATCGTTGCAAACAGCAACAATTTCATCATCAAAAAATTGTGCTTCATCAATTCCGACCACATCACAACCTTGCGCCAAAATTCTGATGTTAGCTGCTGCGGGAACTGTTGTTGAACGAATTTCGTTTTTATTGTGGGAAACTACCATTTCTTCATTATATCGCGTGTCGATAGAAGGTTTGAAAATTTCTAGTTTTTGTTTGGCGAATTGCGCTCTTTTCAATCTTCGGATGAGTTCTTCAGTTTTACCCGAAAACATCGAACCGCTGATGACTTCAATCCAACCAAATTGTTCTTTATGATTTACAGTATTTTCGAGAAACATTTTGTATTTTTCTTGCGCTAAAAATGAATAGTTTTTATTACTTTGTAACGAAAACAAACCGGCTTAAAATTTTCTTAGTTTTACGTCGATTCAAATGTAAAAAATTTTAACCAAGGTTACTTCTTCCATAGGCAAAATAAATGCCCGGAAGAAAATTATTAAATATGACGACTGTTTTCCATAATATTTCAAAAGGCATGAAATCGCCAGCAGATGTAAATTCAAATAAAATAAAGTTATAGCGATTGCATATTCCCTAAAAAAACAATAAAATCTTCCATATGAAAAAAAGATTAGAATCAGAATTAATCAGCATTGCCCACCGAATTTTAAAGCTAAAAAACAAGTCGGACGTCGACCAATTGTATAAAGAATCACAAAAATTACACGAAACATTGTCAGTGTTGAAATTCTATCAGGACAATTTTGAATCGGTAAAATCTGATGTAGATGAAATTGTTTTAGAAGAAAAGCTCGAACAATCCCTAGAAGTAGAAATAGCTCCAGTTTTAGTAGTGGAAGTTAAGGAAGACTCGAGCGATAACGAACAAGCGAAGCAAACAGAATCTGAAGAGGACCCGAGCGATAGCGAACTGGCGGAGCAAAGTGTTGTTTTGGAAGCACCGGAAGAAGTTTTAGAAGAACAATCAATAGACGAAGAAGAGCCAATCGCTAATGAAGAATCAGCTTTTAAATCTATTTTTGAATTAGAAACGGAAGAGGAGGAACAAGAACAGAAAGATATTCCGGCAGAAGTTGCTTTTGAGTCACAACCAGAAGAGAAACTGGAAGATCATATTGGTAAGTATACTGAACCGGTTTTTGTAAAAACAAATGAAGTGTCATTATTTACATCTGACTCGAGCGAAACCGAAGAGGCAAAGCAAACTGTTGCGGAAGAAGTAAAGATAGAAGCTGAAACAGACGCATTTAATGAGATGACAACAAAATCTATCGCTATTGGATTGAACGACCGGATTGGTTTTGTACAACATCTGTTTAACGATAGTAACGAAGATTTTAATCGTGTGATTTCGCAATTGAATACGTTTGACACCTTTGAAGAAGCCAAAAATTTTATTAACGAAATGGTGCTTCCTGATTACAATTATTGGGTTGGTGAAGAAGATTATATTGAACGCTTCATGGAAATTGTCGAGAAGAAATTCTCTTAAATAGAACACAGATTTCACAGATTAGCACAGATTTAATTTGTGCTAATCTGTGCTAATCTGTGTTTATAATCTGTGTTTTTTCTATGTCAAAATTATATATAGTTCCAACGCCAATTGGCAATCTTGAAGACATGACTTTCAGAGCCATTCGCGTTTTGAAGGAAGTCGATTTGATTTTGGCCGAAGACACGCGAACCAGCGGAAAACTTCTAAAACACTTTGAAATTTCCACGCACATGCACAGCCATCATATGCACAATGAGCACAAAACGGTTGAAAATTTAATTTTGCGTTTAAAAGGCGGCGAAAGCATTGCGCTAATTTCTGATGCAGGAACTCCGGCGATTTCTGACCCCGGTTTTTTACTAACGCGTGCTTGTGTTGAAAATAATATTGAAGTCGATTGTTTGCCCGGCGCAACAGCTTTTGTTCCGGCATTGGTAAATAGTGGCTTCCCCAACGACCGATTTGTATTTGAAGGTTTTTTGCCTGAAAAAAAAGGAAGACAAACTCGATATTTGGCATTAGCCGAAGAAACCCGAACAATGATTTTCTATGTTTCACCTCATAAACTAACGAAAACCTTAGCTGAATTTGTGAAGTTTTTTGGAGCTGAAAGACAAGTTTCAGTTTCACGAGAATTATCAAAATTACATGAAGAAACAATTCGCGGAACTGCTGCAGAAGTACTAAAACATTTTGAATCCAAACCACCGAAAGGAGAAATAGTAACTGTGGTTGAAGGCAAGAATAAAGAGAATAGAACAAAGAAAATAGACTCTGAATAATTATTCTAGTCTATATTCTATTATCTATATTTTTAAACTTCCAAATCCACAAAAGCAAACGAATTCCCACTAAATAAACCTTTATCCGATAATTTCAAATCCGGAATTACCAATAAAGCCATAAATGAAAGTGTCATAAACGGGGCTTTCAAACCACTACCCAATTCCTTTGCCATCGCATCAATTTCTTGATACAAACGTCCTGCTTCCCAACCATTTTGGTCACTCATGATTCCGGCAACAGGTAAGGCCAAAGATTTTTTATCATTGCCATTCACAGCGCAAATCCCACCAGTATTGCTAATTATTAAATTTACAGCACTCAAAATCTCTTCATCAGATGTTCCGACTACCACAATGTTATGACAATCGTGCGCAACTGAACTCGCAATCGCACCTTTTTTCAAACCAAAGTTTTTAATGAAAGCAATTGCTGGCGGAGCATTTTCGTAGCGGTTGATAACCGCCATTTTCAGGATGTCGTTTTCTGTGTCGGAAACAATTTTTCCATTTTGCTTCGCCTGTTCGCTATCGCTCGAGTCAATTTTTGGTTTGTGATGAATTTCATTCGTTATTAATTGTCCTTCTAAAGCTTCAATAACTCTGATTTTTGAAGCTGAACTGCTAATATCGAACTCAATAACTTGTTTTTTGGCAGTGTTGAAATTATTAGGCTTTTCAAAATCGACATCTTTTACAAAGGATTTTCCGTTTTCGGCAACGAGTTCTCCATCGATATAGGTTTGCAGTACTTTGAAATGGGTTAAATCTTCCACCACAATAAAATCGGCGGCATCATTTTTTTGCAATAAACCAATATTCATTTTATAATGTTTCACCGGATTGATACAAGCCATCTGCAATATTTTGAATAAGTCAAAACCTTTGGCAACCGCTCTGGCACAAAGCAAATTAATATGGCCAACAATCAAATCGTCTGGATGTTTGTCGTCAGAACAAAACATCATATTTGAATAATTTTCTGGAAGCAAATCGATTAAAGCTTCAAAGTTTTTTGCCGCGCTTCCTTCACGAATTAGCACTTTCATTCCAAGTGATAATTTTTCAGCAGCTTCATCATAGGTAAAACATTCGTGGTCTGTTGAAATTCCCGAAGCAATATATTTTTCGATGGGAGCGCCTCTTAATCCGGGCGCATGACCATCAACTGGTTTGTTGAAATGTTTTGCCCAGGCTATTTTTTTCAAAACTTCTTCGTCATCAAACAAAACACCCGGATAATTCATCATTTCGGACAGATAATAAATATCGGGTAATGCCATTAATTCCTTAATTTGTTCCGAATCTATCACAGCGCCCGCTGTTTCGAAAAACGTTGCAGGAACACACGATGGGGCGCCAAAATGAAACTTAAACGGCACTTTTTTACCATTGTCAATCATGTAATGCACGCCGTCTTTTCCTAATACATTGGCAATTTCATGCGGGTCAGAAATCGTGCCAACTGTCCCGTGTAAAACCGCAATTTTGGCAAATTCAGAAGGCACGAGCATAGAGCTTTCAATATGAATGTGAGCATCAATAAAACCCGGAAGAATATAGGTTTTGACGTTGTGTGCTACCTCAATTATGGAAGTGATTTTACCATTTTCAATAGTAATTTCTCCCGAATATATTTTGCGATTTGGTATGTCTACAATTTGACCTTGAATTTGCATGGAAAGTGTTTTATGTCTCAAAAGTAGCGAATATTGTTTTAGTTTTTACTCAAAAAATATACACTAAAACTATATCATATGTTTTGGTCTTTCCTGTATTTTTGTTTCACTAACTTCGTAAATCGTACTTCAAATTATGCGCTGGACACTCAAACCAAAACCATCTTCCGAAAAAGTAAATACTTTGGCAACCCAATTAAAGGTGCATGAGCTGATTGCTACACTTTTGGTGCAGCGCGGTATTGAAACATTTGAACAGGCGCGGCAGTTTTTCCGCCCGAGTTTAGATGATTTGCACAATCCGTATCTGATGAAAGATATGGATAAAGCGGTTGCCCGAATTGAAAGTGCGATTGCTAACGGAGAAAATATTTTAGTTTTTGGCGATTATGATGTCGATGGCACAACAGCGGTTTCGCTGGTTTCTTCGTATCTGAAAAGTTATTATCCGAATGTCGCAACTTACATCCCTGACCGTTATGATGAAGGTTATGGTATTTCTTTTAAAGGAATAGACTTTGCGGACGACAACGGTTTTACTCTAATTATTGCGCTGGATTGTGGCATAAAATCTATTGATCATATCGCTTACGCAAATGAAAGAAACATCGATTTTATCATTTGCGACCACCATCGACCGGGCAATGAATTGCCAAATGCGGTTGCAATTCTGGATCCAAAAAGAGAAGATTGTTCCTATCCGTATGACGAATTGTGTGGTTGTGGAATCGGTTTTAAATTGATTCAGGCATTAGGAGAAAATAGAAACCAAGCGATAGACAATTTACTGATTTACCTCGATTTAGTAGCAACAGCAATTGCAGCTGATATCGTTCCGATGACGGGTGAAAATAGGATTTTAGCCAAATTTGGCTTGGAAGTAATTAATACTAATCCGCGTCCCGGAATTAAAGCATTGGTACAAAATGTAAAAAAGAAAGTCTTAACAATTACCGATGTTGTTTTTATTATTGCTCCACGAATAAATGCTGCCGGAAGAATAAAACACGGTAACGAAGCAGTAGCTTTATTAACAGAATACGATTTTGACCAAGCTGAAAAATTTGCTTCCGAAATAGAACAACACAATACCGACAGAAAAGATTTAGACAAGCAAATCACAATTGAAGCACTAGATCAGATAGAAATAAATGAGGAAACCGATAAATTTACAACTGTAGTTTACAATGAAAACTGGCACAAAGGCGTCATCGGAATTGTAGCATCACGCTTGATAGAAACGTATTACCGTCCGACGATTGTCTTTACCAAAAGTGGTGATAAATTGGCAGCTTCTGCACGTTCAGTAAAAGAATTTGATATTTATAATGCGTTGGAAGCAAGTTCAGATCACCTCGAACAATTTGGCGGCCATATGTATGCTGCAGGAATGACTTTAAAAGAAGAGAATTATCAGAAATTTAAAAATGCCTTTGAAAAAGTTGTTTCTGAAACGATTCACCCCGATTTGTTAACTCCTGAAATTTTGATTGATGCCGAAATTAATTTAACGGATATTAATGAAAAGTTAGTTCGATTATTAAATCAGTTTGAACCTTTTGGTCCGCAAAACATGACACCAACTTTTATGAGCAAAAACCTAAAAGATACCGGTTATGCCAAGCAATTAGGTAAAGATGAAGAGCATTTAAAACTTTACATAAAGCAAAACAACTCAGAAGGATTAGCTTCGCTCGATTCGGCTGCGCCACGGGTTGGTGCCATTGGCTTTGGATTAGGCAATAAATTACAATTGGTAAAAAACCAAAAACCGTTTGATGCCGTTTATTGTATTGATGAAAACGATTACAATGGCAATGTTACTTTGCAGTTAAGGTTGAAGGATTTGAGGTAAAGTTTTTTTGTTATTTCTCATTCCACTTCGTTCCATTTTGAAATGACAAGGACGTATTAGGAATGACAAAAGTAAAAAGGATTAGAGAATTAATACTCTTTCAACTCAAAGGACGTACCATCAAAAACCCCATAAGTAAAATACCCAATCCAGTCGCCCAGATTTACATATTCGGAGTTTTCACCTACTTTGATAACCATTGGTAAATGTCTGTGACCAAAGATAAGATAATTATAATGCTTGGTTTTGAGTTTGAGTTTCGCATATTGGACTAACCATTCGTTTTCTTCGCCTAAAAATTTTACATCGGCTTCACCTGAAATCAATTTGTTTTTGACCGATAAGTATTGCGCCAATTTCACGCCAAAATCCGGATGCAACCATCGAAACAGCCATTTGGAAAACGGATTAGTGAATACTTTTTTCATGCGTTTGTAACCCATATCACCCGGACCTTTGCCATCGCCGTGACCAATTAAAAATGTTTTGTCATTAAACGTAAACTCTTGATTGTTGTGGTATACCGGAATGTTCAATTCTTTTTCAAAATAATCGTTCATCCACAAATCGTGGTTGCCTACAAAAAAATAAATCGGGATGCCACTGTCGCGAATTTCGGCCAATTTGCCTAAGACTCTAACAAAGCCTTTTGGAATAACAGTTTTGTATTCGAACCAAAAATCAAACAAATCGCCTAACAAGAAAATCGCATCGGCATCTTTCTTAACTTCATCAAGCCAGGCTACAAACTTTTGCTCACGCGGAAAACTCAACTCAGGTGTTGGTGCACCAAAGTGTTGGTCGGAAGCGAAGTATATTTTTTTGTTGGGTGAAATCGTCATGTTTTTATTCGTTATCCGAAGTGTACCATTCAGCAAAAGAGGTTTCGGTTTCTTGAAGTTTAAGTGAATGTAAAAGAATGTCTTTCGGCAAACGGCTTTTTATTTTTTGGGCAAAATCGGTTACCATATTTTCACTCGTAGGTTGGTAATTTACCAAAATTACATGATGCCCTCGATTTTTTAATTCGGCAGCCAATTCAACATGCGGTGTATTTTGATTAAAAACGGTAGCGTGGTCAAAAATATCTACAATTTCTTCTTTCACTATTTTTTTCAAATCCGAAAAGTCAATCACCATTCCAAATTTCACATTGGAATTGTCTGAAATAGGTTTGCCAATCACCGTTACTGAGAGTTTATAACTGTGTCCGTGTACATTTTTACATTTGCCATCATAGCCATAGAGTGCGTGTCCCGTTTCGAAAGAAAATTGTTTGGTGATTCTTATGTTACTCATTTAGGAAATTTTATGTTGCAAATTTAGTAAATAAATCTACCGCTTGTTTTGTCTTTTTTTAGCTTTGAAATACAAAAAAGCTAAGCCAGTCCGACTAGAACTATAAATGGCAATAGATAGCCAATCCAAATACCGATTTAATAACTTTTATCTAACGTATTTTTTATTTTTTCATCAATGTTAATTTGCTGAATAAGGTTAATGAGCGTCATTTTTTATTTTTTAAATTCGTTTAACGCATTTTTTGTAAACTCGGAAAGCACCAATTTTCCTGAGATTGCGGCGCGTTCATACAAAAGGTTATCCCAGTTTTCCGTGCCTTCCCAAAAAACTTTCTTCATTTCGGCTAATGCTTCCGGATTATAGCTTGCTAATTTTTTGGCGAAAGCCAAAATAGCCTCATCTAAATCACCATAACTATCAAAAACATCGGTAAAAAGCCCTTTTTCAACAGCCCAATCGGCGGTTTGCCAGGTGTTGGGTTGTAAGGTCAGTTGTGTCATGGCAGTTTTTCCAATTTTTCTTGAAACGGCTGGTTCGATGACAAATGGTCCTATACCGATGGCTATTTCGGATAATTTAATCGAAGCATCTTGGTAAGCAAATGCAAAGTCACAAGCCGAAGCCAAGCCCACGCCACCGCCAACAGCTTTTCCTTGAATTTTCCCGAGAATAATTTTGGAGCATTTACGCATCGCATTAATTACATTGGCAAAACCCGAAAAGAATTTTTTGCCGGTTTCAAAATCAGTTATAGAAAGCAATTCGTCAAAGGATGCACCGGCACAAAAAGTTTTTCCTTCGCTTTGCAGAATTACTACATTGACATTATTATCAACACTCAAGGCGTTCAACTCCTCTGTTAGTCTTTGCAGTAAATCACTAGGAAAAGAATTGCTTGCCGGATGGCTAAAAGTTACCGAGGCAATTTTATTTTGAATCTCAACGATGATATTACCATTTGAAGTGTCAGTCATTTTAAAAAAAGTTTAAACAAATTTACATAAAAATAAAAGGTTGCCTTTTGAGCAACCTTAAATTTATTTATTTTATCATGAAGTATTATGGATTCTCTTCAAATTCTTGAGATTCATTTGCATCGGCTGCTCTTGCGTTTAGTGCTACATTGTCATCGCCTACCAAGAAAGCCACAAAGTTAATATTTGCCGGATTGGCAACATTTGCAGGAATAGGAATCGAAAAGTTTTTTGTAAAAGAACTTCCAGCAGAAGTATTTCCTGAAATAGTTTCCCCAAGAATGTCAGTCATAGATGCTCTTAAAACATGATTATGGACATAATTTGTAATTGGGTTAACATTATCATAATAAGTAGTATAGTTACGTTGGAAATGTACAAGTTCATCTTCAAGTAGATACACTACTAGTTTTAAGTTCGTGTAGTTTAAGGCAAACTTAACATTTACATCAAGATTAATATTGCCGTTTTCAATCGAAGAATTCATAGCAATCCCTAAACCAGAATTGTTTCCTGTAAGATTTATAGCTTCTTGAACATTTGTTGGTTCTGGAAACGTCCATACAATCATTCGGTTTAATCTCGATACCGGTAAAGCTAGTGGGCTATTAGGTAAAATTAAATTTTTTAAAGGCGCAATTCCAGCAAAATGATATGGGTCGTTTCCATTATGAATTGCAACTGTGACTACTTTATCATTTTGCGCTTTGACTTGTTCAATGGCATATGAAACTCGGGTGCAGTTTCCGCACCATGTTCCGGTATAATCTTCAATTAAAACTCTTTTTTTGAAATATCCTGAAATAGGAGGAGTATCTACACTTCCGTCAGGAATATTTTCAACTACATTGGTATCTCCACAAGAGGTCAAAAAAACCGAAAGGAAGAATAAACTTAAGTAAAAAGATTTTTTCATAATTATTTATTTCAAAATGAACATTATACTGCAAAAAAATGAAAAAAATTTCATATTCTATCACATTATTCATTTATTTGTCGAACATAACTACCAAACCATGACTAAATTTATTATTTGCGCATTTTTCATAGCATTAAATTTAAAGGCGCAAAGCAATTTACCCGATGTAACCCTCTCCAATTTAGAAGGAAAAAAAATATCCCTTGTCAAAGATTTTTCAGAGCAAGACAAATTGTATGTTTTGTCTTTTTGGGCCACTTGGTGCACGCCATGTATTAATGAGTTAGATGAGATAAATGACGTACAAAATGATTGGAAAAAGGAGGTTAATTTTGAAGTTTTGGCCATCTCCATAGATGATTCTAGAACACAAAAAAGAGTAAAACCATTAACCAATGGGAAAGAATGGGATTTTACTATACTCTTAGATTCTAATCAAGACCTAAAAAGAGCGCTATCCATAGTAAATGTTCCTTATACCATAGTGGTTAAAAACAATAAGATCGTTCATGTTCAAAACGGATATGTACCCGGAAATGAATTGGAATTGCTTAAAAAATTAAAATCACTTAAATAGATGAAAAAGGCAGTTTGTTTTATTCCCCTTTTATTATTTTCTCTTCAGTCGTTTTCACAAACTAATGGTGTTTTCTCAGGAGGATTCGAATCAAATGCCCAATGGTATTTGAACGATAAAGGACTCAAGGATGAGTTTAATAACCCAACGGCTCATCCAGATGAACCAATTAGGTCAAATAATTATTTATTTTTAAATTATAAATATAAAAACTGGTCATTTGGAATTCAGGGAGAAAGCTATGAGCAAAATGCGTTGTTAAACATGAATCCCGATTACAACGGAACTAATGTGGCGACCTATTTTATTCAATACAAAACCGAAAAAATTGACATTACAGCAGGTTATTTTTATGAACAATTTGGCAGCGGATTATTATTAAGGAGTTGGGAAGACAGAGCTCTGGGAATTAACAACGCTTTACGTGGTGTAAGATTGATTTTCAAACCTTTAAAATTCATCACATTAAAATCAGTTTACGGGCAACAAAGAACAGGTTTTGATGTAGCTGACAGTCAAATTTATGGACAGGACATAGAATTTGATTTAAAAGAGCTTTTCAAATTTCAGACTTCTGATTTGACTTTAGGTTTCAGCTATGTTGGAAGAGATGAAAAAGTTGATATCCCGGATCAAAAATTTAATGATTTGACCAATGCTTTTGCCGGAAGGATAAACTTTAACCATAATTCATTTTACGCTTCAACTGAAATGAATTACAAATCAAAAGATGCCGTAGTTCAGGTAAACAATCAAGTAAACAACCGACTTGTAAAACCCGGAAGTGCTTTGTTGATTAATACCGGTTATTCTAAAAAAGGATTTGGAATTGATGCTACTTTCAGAAGATTAGAAAACATGAGTTTCTTTTCGGAAAGAGGCGCTAAAGGGAATAATTTTAATGATAAAATAATGAATTTTATTCCGAGTTTAACCAAACAACAACATTATAATTTAGCCAATATTTATGTTTATCAGGCACAACCAAGTGTGTTTTTAGCCGACCAAGATTTGGTTAAGGCAGGAGAAATAGGTGGGCAAATAGATGTGTTCTACGATATAAAAAAAGGAACTACTTTAGGCGGAAAAAATGGAATGAAAATAGCAGTAAATGCTTCAAATTGGAATGCTTTGAGCGGTACATTTTATATTTTTAATCCGCAAGATTATGAAACTGATTTTTTCAGTTTTGGCAAAAGATACTATACTGACTTTAGTTTAGAAATTACTAAAAAATGGAATAAAAAATGGCAATCTGCTTTTAGTTACATCAATCAATATTATAACAAACAGTTAGTAGAAGGAACAGATGGTGTTATTCACACGAATATTGCAGCAGCGGAAGCAACATATAAGTTTACGCCAACAAAATCAATACGTGTCGTTGGTGAACACATGTGGGCTGATTATGACAAAAAAAATTGGGCATGTTCAACGGTTGAGTTTAATGCAAATTCTAAGTATTCTTTTTATGTGACGGAT
>CANKLK010000022.1 GCA_947482805.1 Flavobacteriaceae bacterium | reverse complement strand
ACACAGAGACACACAGAGCAAAAGGAGATACACAGAGAAATAGCTCCGTGAATCTCTAAAAACCTCAGTGAATCTCTGTGAAACTTAAAAAATAGAACAACAATGGTTTCTAACTATGGAAGAAGAAAAATTTACATTTTTACGCCGCTTTCAATACTCAAGTGAAGCCATTATTTACCAAGGTAAACTTGAAAGTGAAGGAGTTGAAGTGTTTTTGAGGGATCAGATAACCATTGATTCTAACCCATTTTATAGTAATGCACTTGGTGGTATAAGAATGTTTGTTAAGACAGAGGATTTTGATAAAGCTAATGAAATTTTGAGAGATATAAATTTGTACTCTGTTGATGATGATGAATAAAAAAATAAAAAGCTACAAATGAAACTATTTATCACAGGAATCGGTACCGATGTAGGCAAAACGATTGCCTCAGCTATTGTAGTCGAAGCACTGCAGTCCGATTATTGGAAACCCATACAAGCAGGAGATTTGGACTTTAGTGATACACACAAAGTTAAATCCCAAATTTCAAATACTAAAACCCAATTCCATCTTAATGCGTATGCCTTAAACACGCCGGCAAGTCCCCATTTTGCTGCGCAGCTCGATGGAATTGTTATTGATTTAAAAAAAATAATAGAACCAAAAACAGACAATCACCTAGTAATTGAAGGTGCAGGTGGAATACTGGTTCCGCTAAACGACAGCGATTGTATTGTCGATTTAATCCAAAAAGATTATAAAGTGATAGTGGTTTCGCGACATTATTTGGGAAGCATCAACCACACTTTGCTCACTATTGAAGCGTTGAAAACCAGAAAAATCAGCGTTGCCGGTATCATTTTTTCGGGCGATGAAAACAAAGCCACAGAGGAAATTATCCTTAAAAAATCTGGAGCAAAATTCATAGGCAGAATTGAGAATGAACCTTATTTTGACCAAAATGTTATTCGATATTATGCCGATAAATTCCTTGATAATCTTATGAACATATAATTTTAACATTAAGAAGTTAAGCTAATTAAGAAATACATTAAGCTTAACTATACTTAATGAAAAACCTTAAATTCTTAATGGTAGAAAATGACATTAACTGAAAAAGACAAACTATACAATTGGCATCCCTATACGCAACACAAAACTGCCCCTGATTTTCCGGCTATTATCAAAGGCGAAGGCGCTTTACTTTGGGACGAAAACGGTAAGGAATATATAGATGCGATTGCTTCTTGGTGGGTAAATCCGTTTGGTCATTCTAACAAAGTGATTGCCGATGCTATTTATAAGCAACTGACGACTTTGGAGCATGTGTTGTTTGGCGGTTTTACGCACGACCAAGCTGTTTTATTGGCCGAAAAGCTAATGACTATTTTGCCCAATAATCAAAAGAAACTATTCTATTCTGATAATGGCTCGACTGCGGTGGAAGTGGCACTGAAATGTGCTTTGCAATACAATTATAACAGAGGAATCAAAAAGACAAAAATAATAGCTTTTGAAGATGCCTTTCATGGCGATACTTTTGGAGCGATGGCAAGTAGCGGGATTACTTTTTTTACCGAGGCATTCAAAGGTTCTTTGTTAGAAGTTGTTCGCATTCCTGTGCCGACAAAAGGTAACGAAGAACAAAGTTTACAAGCATTACAAAATTTGGTTGCAACCAATGAGTTTGCAGCTTTTATTTTTGAACCACTTTGTCAAGGCGCAGCGGGAATGGTAATGTATTCGGCTGAGATTTTAGATAAGATGATTTTGATGTGTAAAGACAATAATGTATTCACGATTGCTGACGAAGTAATGACGGGTTTTGGTAAAACAGGAAGAACATTTGCCTCTGATTATTTGTACAATAAACCAGATATGATGTGTTTGTCAAAAGCGTTAACAGGTGGAACCATTCCGATGGCAATAACAACATTCACTCAGCAAATCTTCGATGGATTTTATGGAGATGACACAAATAAAGCTTTCTTTCATGGTCATACTTTTACCGCTAACCCAACAGGTTGTGCGGCAGCTTTGGCAAGTATCAATTTGTTGCAGACAGCCGAAACACAAAACAATATTACCCGGATAAATCAATCGCATTTAGACTTTGAACAAAAAATAAAATCACATCCAAAAGTAAAAACTACCAGAGTTCTCGGCGTCATCTTTGCGTTAGAAATTAAAACCGAAACTCAGGAAAGTTATTACGGTTCGATGCGCAACAAACTTTACAATTTCTTTATTGAAAACGGCATCATTCTTCGGCCTGTTGGAAACATCGTTTACATTTTGCCACCTTATGTTATTACCGATACACAATTAGAAAAAGTATATTATACAATCGAAAAAGCAATCGAAATGATTTAGCCGCAGATTTACACGGATGCTACAGATTTACACAGATTTTTTTGGCATTAATTTAAAATATCCGTGATAATCTGTCCAATCCGTTTTATCTGTGTGCCAATTTTTGAAAATATTAAATTCATTGCGACCTTTGCGTAAAACTTTGCGACCTTTGCGTTTAAATAAAATAAAACTTTGAAAACTCCCATTGCCATAACTTCCATAGCTTCTTTTTCTCCATTAGGAAAGACTTCTGATGACATTTGGAAGGAATATTTAAATCCAAGATCCTTAATTATTGAAAAGCAACTAGGGAATACTTCGGCTTTGGTTGCGCCATTGTCTGAAACTTTAGCTAATGAAGTTCAAACATTGCGAGACTCAGATGTTAAGTATAAATCACTTGACAATTCCGTCCTTTATGCTATTTTAGCTTCCAGAGAAGCGGTGAAAAAAGCAGGTTGGCATAACTCAAAATTTGGAGTTAACATTGGGTCTTCTCGTGGTGCAACCCAACTTTTTGAGAAGCATCATCAGGAATTTTTAGCAACCGGAAGAACACCAACATTGACTTCACCAACAACTACTTTGGGGAATATTTCAACTTGGGTGGCTCATGATTTGAAATCTAAAGGCCCGGAGTTATCCCATTCCATAACCTGCTCCACGGCACTCCATGCGTTGTTAAACGGAATCGCTTGGTTACAAGCGGGCATGGCCGATAGGTTCTTGGTAGGCGGAAGTGAAGCTCCCTTAACAGCGTTTACGATTGCTCAAATGCAGGCGTTGAAGATATATGCTCCGCTTCGACAAGCTCAGCGTGACAATCATATAGGAAGACACAATCAAGATACACAATGTCAGTCTGAGCCTGTCGAAGACCTTTTATATTATGCTTGCAGAGCTTTTGATTTAACCAAAACCAAAAACTCATTGGTGTTGGGAGAAGGCGCCGCAATGGCTTGTTTGGAAAGAGGCGAACATAAAAATGCCTTAGGCTATATTACCGGATTTGGGTATGCAACCGACGTTTTGCAACACAGTATTTCAATTACCGATGAAGCGGAATGCTTTCAGAAATCTATGAAAATGGCGTTAAAAAATATAGCTTTGGATGAAGTTGATGTAATCGTGATGCATGCGCCTGGAACGCTAAAAGGGGACAAATCAGAATACAAAGCAATTCAAAAAGTCTTCAGCAAAAACCTTCCAATGCTGACGACCAACAAATGGAAAGTGGGACATACTTTTGGTGCTTCGGGCATGCTCAATATTGAAATGGCGCTACTAATGATGCAACACCAACAGTTTATAGGCGTTCCTTTTGTTACCGAACAAAATCCGCGTAAAGCTATCCGAAACGTGCTGATAAATGCGGTTGGATTTGGGGGGAATGCGGTAAGTGTGTTGGTGAGTAGAGAGTTTTAAGTCGCAGTCGCAGTCTCAGTTTACAGTGGGATTACTTAACCGCAAAGCACGCAAAGTTTTACGCAAAGGTCACAAAGTCTTAGTGGTTAAACTTTTTTAGCACACAGATGACGCGGATTAAACAGATTTTCACGGATTTTTTTATCTGTGTTTATCCGTAGTATCTGTTTCATCTGTGTTCCAATTCACAAACAGATAAGTGGTAAACTTTCCCTGAAAACTGAGACTGCGACTGAAAACTACTTCTCCAACTCCTTCAACCTATCATACACCAAATTACTTTCCCAGCCTTTTCGCAATAAGTAATCACAAAACTTTTTCTTCTTTTTTTGCGCATTGGTTTCTCTGATGGTTTCCCAATGCCTTTGGGCTAGTTTGTCAAAAGTGTCATGATATTCTTCGACTGAGATTTCGGTTAAGCCGCATTTGATATTGGGTGCCGAAATTTGCCGTTGTTTGAGTTCGTTAACAATACGGTTTTTGCCCCAATGCTTTATACGGAATTTCCCTCGGGCAAAACTTCGCGCAAAGCGTTCTTCGTTTAGAAAATTGTTTTGTAACAAATGCACAACTATAGCATCAACCTCGTTGGATTTCATGCCCAAATCATATAATTTTTGAACTACTTCCTGATGGCATCGTTCCTGATATGAACAATAATATTCTATTTTGAGTTGGGCTTCGTTGCGAGTTAGCTTTTCGTTCATGTTGTTATGTTGTGACCAATACTAACAAAAGTAACTAATAAAATAGTGCTAAAAAATTTAAGATTTAATTTATAAAATTTCGTCTTCCTTTAAGAAAAATCAAAACTACAACGTTAGAGTTGCGTTATTCGTGTTAAATAAAAATCAAATCTAAGATTTATAACATTTTATTAATCTAAACCCATTGTAATTTAGTTATTTAAACATAAATTTGTAATCCCCATTCTACCGATTATATGTCTTTGCCTTTTAGTGCTTGTTTTGTTATACAATGAAAAGATATTTAATTATATGAAAATTATAAAATTACTACTCACTTTTGTACTTCTTTTTTCTGCTTCTATATTTGCTCAAAGCCCAGCTAATGGAGGTTTTGAGAATGGTGTTATTAATGCTGTTACGGACTGGGCGGCGCCTTTAGTGTCTGGAACATCTACAGTTACAACTACCAATGCTAGAACAGGAACTTATGCATTGGCAGTAACTACTAGTTCTAATGCAGCTGGTCAGGATAACATAAATGCTACTATCATAAGTGTTCCCGATACTTGGTATGGTCATGCGATTGGCTGGGTTAGAGGATCTGATGCAAATTCCAGAGCACAAATGCGCGGAAATTTAAATGGAATTAATGTAGGTAGCGCCGTAACTGCAGCGGGTGCTTTAAATAATATTTTATCGCGGTTGACAGTTTCGTCAGGACAAAATAATAATGGTGGCCCAAGAGACTTTTTAGTTAGAGGTGTCACTACAAGAACGGCAACAAACAATGTAGCAACCACTCTTTATTGGGATGACATCATAATTTATACCTCAGCTTCAGCAACACCTGACTTAACAGCACCTGTTGCTCCAACGTTATTTACCACAGGGGCTACATTAGCCAGTTCTGTCAATTTTTCTTGGACCAATGGGTCAGATACTGCTACTGGAATACAGAATACAATTATTCTGAGAACTGCAGTTGGTACGCCAACTACTCCTGTAATGAATAACCAAGGGGTATATTCCACTACAGGAGGAGCTAATGGGCCGAGTACGGTCTCCACCGATTGGACTGTTATTTCCACATCAGTAAGTGCTGCAGCTACTTCTTTTACTGACAACACAGTTGTAGCAGGAACCACTTATCGATATGCCGTTATTCACACAGATTTAGCGTATAATTATTCTGCCGCGTTAGTTAGTGGTGCGGTAGTTTGTCCACCGTCAGTAATAACATCAGCACAATCCGGAAATTGGTCTGCTACTTCAACTTGGGTTGGTGGTGTTGTACCTGCCTCAAATACGGATGCTATTATAGCTTCTGGACATATAGTAACAATTGATAATGCCTCAATTAATACTAGAAATGCAGGTACTAGTACTACTGTAAATTCTGGTGGTACTTTAGCTACAGGCGCTTTTGCTTATAATAACAATGGTACTACCACCGTTAACGGAACGTTTCAGATAGATACAGGAGGTTCGGTCACGGGTAATAGTCTTTTTTATGGAGGTGCTCCTAGCACCTTAAATTATAATAACAGCAGTGGTTACACTGTTAGCGATACTGACTCATCATGGGCTGCTTCTTCCAATCCGTTTAATGTAAATGTTCTACAAGGCGGATTGACGATAAGTTCTGTTTCTGCTGCCAGCAGAATTGTTGCCGGAACTTTTGCCACAGCAGCCGGAGTTACATTAACGACTACTACTTTAACCTTGAGCGGCACTTGCCAAATTAATACTGGAGGTTCGTTTGCCAATGCACCAATTTATGGAAGTAGTTCAACATTGGTTTATAACCAAGGCGGTTCGGCGAGTGTTGGTAATGAATGGACGGGAACTAGTGCAACGCCTACAGCAGGTCTTGGTACTCCTCAAAACGTTACAATACAAAACTCTACAACGCTTACTATGCCCGCAACTAACAGAAGTATGGCTGGTGATTTAAATATTAATATTGGTAACTTTACTTTAAATGCCGCCGCCGATTTATACATAGCAGGCAACTGGACAAGAGTTTCTACAGCTACTTTTACTCATAACAATAGAACGGTTTATTTTAGTTCAAGTATAACACAAACGGTTACTGTTTCGGCTACAGGAACAGAAACTTTTTTTGCATTAACTATTCAGGGAACGGGCAATTTAAAAATTGCTACAGGAACTAACATATCAATTATAGGTTCTTTAGGACCAAATGTTGGATTAGGATTGAATTCTGCCAATGCAACTACTACTATAGATTTAAACGGACAGACATTAACCCTCTCCGGAGGTGGTATTTTAGGTTGGAGTAGTGGTGCCAGAAAAATTACAAGCACAATTCCAGGTGGTAGTTTTACCATCACAACAAATCAGGTAATCATTTCTGCAGGAGGTGTTAGTCCTACTTTAACTACTGATATAAATACCATTGTAAAATTAAGTCAATCCTTTAACCCAGGAAGTTCGATAACGACTATTAATGGTACCTTGCAAATAAATTCAGGAGGTGCAATTGTAACCAATTCGCCTATATATGGTGCTAGTTCTCTATTGCAGTATAATGCTACGGGTAATTACAATCGCAACGCAGAGTGGACTTCGGATATAGCTACCATTGGAACAACACCAGGTTATCCTCACAATGTTCAAGTAAGTAATAACACTACTTTGAATTATTACAGAGCTACTAATACCGGACCTAAAGGAATCAATGGGGATTTGGTTATTGATGCTGGTTCATCTCTTAGTTATGGAGCGATTACTACAGGCGGAGCATTAAGTGTTAAAGGCAATGTGACTAATGCGGGTAACATTAGCTTATGTTCTTCTGGAACTCTTGGAGATGACTTAAAAGTAGGTGGAAACTATACCAATACAGGGGCAGGAACCTTTACAGGGAATAACAGAGCAATTTGGTTTGTTAATTTTACTTCACCTATAGTTCCAATAACCCAAATTGTAACCTCTGCTACGGCACTAACGATTCCGTTTGTAGTGACATCGGGTGGAACTGCAGGTACCACAGTTCAGTTGGCAAGTGATGTCATAATTTCCTCTTCTCCTACAGGAGCAAATGTTATTAGTTTTGGAGCTAGTGGTGCTGATGTTATTGATATCAACGGGAGAAATTTAACAATAGGGGCTCCAACAAGTACTGGAACTATTGCAGGTACTGGAACATTCAAAGGAAGTGCGACTTCTAACTTAACAATATTAGGAACAACAGCATCTGGTAGTATAGGCACATTAAGTTTTACTACAGGTTTTCAAAATCTGGGAACATTTACCATGAACAGGCAACCATCTGTTGTCGGTTGTGTGTTGGGAACGCCTTTAACCATAAATACCAGTTTAGCTTTAACCAATGGTCATGTAGATTTAGGCACGAACAATTTAACTTTAGCTTTAGGAGCAAGTATTGGCGGAACCCCGGGATCGGCTAGTTTTGTTATAGCAGATGATACCGGCGGACAGTTGATAAGAACATTAAGTGCTGCAGGTACATATACTTATCCTATAGGGGATAATTCCGGAACTACCGATTATACACCAGCCACTATCACTTTCACAGGAGGATCCTATGCGGGAACTGTTGGAGTTAGAGTAATAGATGCCGTTCATCCTAGTAATGTAGGCGCAACACATTACTTATCCAGATATTGGCAAGTTTCAGCATCTGGTGTTACCCCGACCGATTATACGTTTGCAGGAACCTATGCTTCTTCTGGGGATATTACAGGAACAGAAGCAAATTGTTTTCCAGCTCGTCATGATGGCACAAACTGGATAGATATTGGGGGAAGCAGCATTGGTTCTAATACCTGTACAGTTTCAGGAACAACTTTTCCTTCTGCTGCTAATGATTTCTCAGCAGGTTCAGCTTATCCAGAAATAAATATCAAAGGTGTTGTAGGATCTAACCCAAATATTTTATCAGGAGATGTTACACCTTCAATTTTAGACAATACATTGTTTGATTCTACTAATGTAGGATCAATTCAAACTAAAACATTTAGAATTGAAAATTTAAGTGTTTTACCGCTCTCCGTAACTAGTATTACTTTATCTAATAGTACTGATTTTACAGTTACAGCAAGTGCTTCTTATACTATAAGTGGTGCTAGTTTTGTTGATTTTACAATTTCATTTAATCCAACTAGTCTTGGAACATTAACATCTACAGTTTCTATTGTTAGCAATGACTTCACAGGCGGAGAAAATCCATATACCTTTACAATACAGGGAAATGGTACTTGTGCACCTACATCTAATACCATAACTCCTACTTCAGGACCAGTTGGTACTGTAGTGACGGTCACAGCAGTTTCTCCCTATAATTTAACTGGGGCTACAGCTACTTTTAATGGTGTTTCGGCAACAGTCGCTTCAATATCATCTTCTCAAGTTACCGTCGTTGTTCCATCAGGCGCTGTATCAGGAACTTTAGTTACAACCAATTCTCTGGGTTGTCAAGGATCAAATACATTTACTGTTATCAATAATCTTACTACTTCATGTCAGGGCGGATCAACAGTTTCGGATTTATTTATTAGTGAGGTTACAGATGCAACTTATGGGGGATTAACTTATATTGAAATTTATAATGGAACAGGTGCGCCTATTAATTTATCGAATTATAGTTTACAGTTTTTTGCTAATGGTAGTGCTACCTCATATAGTACACAGACGCTATCCGGAACCTTAGCAAATTTATCAACTTATGTTGTTAGCTCATCTTTAAGCGGTTTTTCTTGCTCAATACCAGGTGGCGATGGAACATTAGCTAATTTACAGACAGGTATTTCAGGTATAAATTTTAGTTCGGGAGGAAATGATTATATTGGATTATATAAGATTAGTACTTCAAGTATGATAGATTCTTTTGGTGTGTTTACTAATGCAACATGGGCGAGTAGTTTAGGAATAGGAGATCGAGGAGTCGATTTTAAGAGAAAAAACACAGCCATTGTTCCAAAATTTGCCTTTGATAGTGCTGATTGGAATATTACAGACTGGTTAGGAACAGGTTCAGCTTCATGCTCAACTAATGACTACTCTGATATAGGAGTTTATAATTTTCTGGCAGGAACTCCCCCAACCGTAACGGTCAATCCTAGTTTTACACCAAGTTGTTTAGCTACTTCGATTACTGTTGCTGGAACTGAAGGATCCGCAGGTGGTAATTCGCTAGCTTATCAATGGTATGTTGTTGCGCCGAATTCAGTTTCTTGGACCGCCATAACAGACACAGGTGTTTACACGGGATCAACAAGTGCTACTTTGAATATTTCAGATGTCTCTAGTTTAACTGACTACCAATATTATTGTCAGATAAGAGAAAATAGCGCAACATGTTATTCGGCCTCAAATGCTGTAATGATTAGTGCAGTGCTAAGTACAACTTGGCAAGTTGGAAATACGTGGTCAAATGGTACACCTAGCACTAGTAGAGTTGCAATTATAAACAATAATTATGATACTTCGGTCAGTGGAAGTTTCGAAGCATGCAGTGTGACAGTGAATAATGGATTTACTCTAGATATAAAATCAGGAACGTATGTCTCAATAATAAACGATTTAACTGTTAATTCTGGAGGAAATTTATTGGTTCAAAACAATGGGTCATTGGTTATGGTGAATGACAGTGGAGTAGTAACAAATAATGGAAATACACAAGTTTATAGAACAGCTTCCGGTATACGTGGTTTTGATTATGTTTATTGGTCATCGCCAGTATTTGGACAGTCCATTGACAATTTATATTCATCTCCATCTCCAGGATTTAAATACAGATGGAATCCGTTGGCAACAAATATTAATAGCCCTACGAGTTCCGGAAACTGGCAAACAGCTTCAGCTGCAATGCTTCCAGCTACAGGATATATTGTTAGAGGTTCTAGTTCTTTTGGTATGGCTGCTACTAGTATCACAAGCGTCTTTACAGGTAAAGTAAATAGTGGTATTGTATCGCCCTCGATTACAAGAGGTTCTTATCAAGGAATAAATTATCCAGGAGCTAATTCTGTTACTGTTACTAAATTTGATGATAATTGGAATCTTGTAGGTAATCCATATCCTTCATCTATAAAAGCGTTAGATTTTTTAACGTACAATACAAATATTCAAGGATTTGTTTACTTATGGACACATGGAACCGCACCAGTTTCTACTACTAATCCTTTTTATGATTCCTTCACATACAATTATACAGCTAATGATTACATTACACACAATGGCACCGCCACAACAAGCGGGCCATCTGGATTTAACGGTTATATAGCATCAGGCCAAGGCTTTTTTGTGTCAATGAATGATGGTATTACAGGAACTGAAACCGTAACTTTTAAGAACAGTATGAGAAATAAAACATATAATAATAGTCAGTTTTACCGAACAATGCAGTCTGAAACAGCGGATAAGAACCGAATATGGTTGGACTTAATTGACTCTAATAATGTTCCTGTTCGAACTGTTGTGGGATATGTGGCTGAAGCAACTATTGGTTTAGACAGAATGTATGATGCTTTTAAAAACATTGCTAAAGAGAAAAATATTTACTCTCTTTCAGAAGATGAAACTTTAATAATACAAGGAAGACCAATACCTTTTGACCAGAACGACCAGGTTCCAATTGGAGTTAATATTTTATCAGCGGGAGATTATAAAATTGCTATTGCCGCAGTTGATGGCTTGTTTGAACATGAACAACCAATTTACCTAGAAGATAAGGAACTAAACATCATTTACGATTTAAGACAAAGTCCATACAGCTTTTCTTCGGTTGCAGGGAAATTTAATGATCGATTTGTATTGCGCTATACAAACACCGCTCTTGGGAATCCTGATTTTGGCAATATCGAAAATAGTGTTATTGTTGTGGGTAATCAAGGTGAATTAACGATTAAGTCTTCTATTGAAAACATACAAGAAGTAACTATATATGATGTATTAGGCAGACAATTGTTCTTTGCAAAAGAAATAAACAATATTAATTTTGTAACATCTAATATTTCGTTGAGCCAACAAACATTAATTGTGAAAATTAAGTTGGAAAATGGAATGACTATTTCAAGGAAAATTATATTGTAATAGAACATAGAATAAACCTGCCTGTCGGCACGGAACAAATAATAAAAACCGGTCTCGTTACTAATAACGAGACCGGTTTTTTTATTTCTAATCCTAAAAAAGAATAGGTAATATTACTTTCCTTTTGTTGATGCTTCTAAGTTTCTTTCAATAGTATGCCCAGGGCGAGTCCATTTTGGTTTTTCTCCTAAAGCTTGATATTGTGAGTCTGCAGCTTCAACTGTGGTAGGCTGCATTACTTTGATAAATGGTTTTTGTGCCACCAATCCAAGTGTTTCAAACATCTTCATGTCTTCATTCACATCCGGATTTGGTGTAGTTAATAATTTATCACCGGCAAAAATTGAATTCGCTCCAGCAAAGAAACACATGGCTTGTCCTTCGCGTGACATTTCAGTTCTTCCTGCAGAAAGGCGTACTTGAGTTTCTGGCATTACAATTCGGGTAGTAGCGACCATTCGTATCATTTCCCATATCTCGACTGGTTTTTCGTTTTCCATTGGAGTTCCTTCAACAGCCACTAGAGCATTTATAGGCACCGATTCCGGTTGTGGATTTAAAGTGGAAAGCGCTACCAGCATTCCAGCTCTGTCTTCAATACTTTCTCCCATACCAATAATCCCACCGCTACAAACAGTAACATTTGTTTTGCGGACATTTTCGATAGTTTCTAAACGGTCTTCGAAACCTCGGGTAGAAATTACTTCTTTATAATAATCTTCAGAGGTGTCTAAATTGTGATTATAAGCATATAAACCTGCTTCGGCAAGTCGCTGGGCCTGATTTTCAGTTATCATTCCCAAAGTGCAACAAACTTCCATATCAAGTTTGTTAATAGTTCTTACCATTTCTAAAACTTGGTCAAATTCTTCGCCGTCTTTTACATTACGCCATGCAGCACCCATACAAACACGAGAAGAACCGTTCGATTTGGCACGCAAAGCTTGCGCTTTTACCTGGCTTACCGACATTAAATCGTTGCCTTCTATATCAGTATGATAACGAGCAGCTTGAGGGCAATAACCACAATCTTCAGGACAGCCACCGGTTTTAATAGATAATAAAGTGGAAACCTGAACAACATTTGGATCGTGCTGTTCTCTGTGGATTGTTGCTGCTTCGTACAGCAAATCCATCAAAGGTTTGTTATAAATAGCAATGATTTCTTCGGTAGTCCAATTGTGTTTTGTGATGCTCATAAGTGCAATTTTATAGTGCATCAAAAGTAGTTAAATTGTATGGAAGTTACAATTTTGAGTTGGATTTTAGGTTGTTGTTGCTAACAAATGTTGTGGATATAGAGTTTAAAACCAAACTAAAGAATGATAGTTATAAATTTTCTATAAAAGAAAGAGCAGTTTTTTTATCTTTACCCAACTGGTTTTTTAACGCGTCTATTGATTCAAATTTTTGTTCTGAGCGCATTCGGTGTAAAAGAGAGATCGTAATTTTTTGTCCATATAAATCTTGTTTGAAATCAAAAAAATTAATCTCAATAGTTTGTTTTGTTCCATCTACTGTTGGTCGGGTTCCAATATTCATCATGCCAAAAACAGTTTTGCCGTTCAACACACTTTTGGCAATGTAAACACCATTGTTTGGAATGAGTTTATAATCTTCTTCTATTGTAATATTTGCAGTAGGATAACCAATTGTTCTGCCAAGTTGCTTGCCTTTAAAAATTATTCCCGTTAATGAATAATCATATCCTAAATAGTTGGCTGCCAATTCAATATTACCTTCTAAAAGAGCATTTCTTATTTTGGTAGAACTAATAGAAACTTCATTGATTTCTTCTGCTGAAATTTGTTCCACTTCAAAACCATAGGTTTCCCCAAAATTTATTAAATCATCAATAGTAGCAGTTCTATTTCTGCCAAAACGATGATCGTGACCAATAATTATCTTTTTGATTTTAAATACATCAACCAAAACTTTTTTGACAAATTCTTCAGCGGTTAGCCTTGAAAATTCTTTGTCAAAAGGATGCACTACCAGATTGTCAATTCCTAAATTATCCAAGAGCGCTATTTTTTCATTTAAGGTATTGAGTTGTTTCATCTCGGTGCTTTCCTGAAGCACCATTCTAGGATGCGGGAAAAAAGTAAGTACCAAGCTTTCACAATTCAAAGCGTGAGCATTTTTGGTAATTTGCGCCACTATTTTTTGATGCCCAAGATGTACTCCATCAAAAGTACCAATAGTTACAATTGTTGGTTTAGTGGCATTGAATGATTTTATGGAATTGAATATTTTCAAGGACAAAATGTATTTCGCAAAAATATGTTTTAGAAATTTAATATAATAATTTTCACAGAAAAAACATGGATTAATAGGGATATGTTAAAATTTAACGGGAATAATTCAAAAAACCGACATGTAATTTGCAAATATTTGAAAGATAACTATCTTTACTCACTATTTAATTAACAAACTAAATCATGAAAAAAATTTTACTCTTAGTTGTTTTCATTTTATCCCTTAACTTTTCTTTTTCACAAAGAAATAACTCATGGAAACTTTTCGAAAACAATAAAGCGATTACTTCAGAAAAAATAAGAAAAACCCCTTATTCTGTTAACCAAAAACTATTAGAATTCAATGTTGTTCAATTTAAGCAATCACTTGCTACTGTTTCACAAAGATCTTCTGGTCAAGCAGGCACTATAATTCAATTTCCAAATAGTAATGGAGAATTAGAAAAATTCCAGGTTTGGGAATCTTCAAATTTTGAACCGGCATTACAAGCTCAATTTCCTGAAATTAGGGCTTATATTGGAAAAGGAATAACGGATCCTTCAGCAGTTTTAAATTTCAGCGTTTCTCCAAGAGGAATCCAAACTATGGTCTTTAGAGCAGATAAAGGAACAGAATTTATTGAGCCTTACACCAAAGATAATTCTGTGTATGTGATTTTTGACTCTGCAACCAGAATTGCTGGAAAATTACCTTTTAACTGTAGTACAGAGGATATTGCTATTAGCCAGAATTTATCTGATAAATTAGTAAATGGAAAACTCTCAAGTGCTCAATCCTATAAAACAATGAGACTTGCATTGTCATGTACTGGCGAATACGGACAATATCACGGAGGAACAGTGAGTGGAGCGTTAGCAGCTATGAATGCCACGATGACAAGATGTAATGGCGTTTTTGAAAGAGATTTAGCAGTAAAATTATTAATCATCGCTAATAATAATTTGGTAGTTTATACAAATGCTACTACTGATCCATATTCTGCTGCAGCTAATATGAATAACTGGAACGCAGAATTACAAAGTACCCTAAACACAGTTATTGGGGCTGCAAATTATGATATCGGACATTTATTTGGAGCAACTGGTGGCGGAGGAAGTGCGGGTTGTATTGGCTGTGTTTGTGTTGATGCTACAAAAGGTAGCGGAATAACCTCGCCTGTAGACGGTATTCCACAAGGTGATACATTTGATATTGATTATGTTTCACACGAAATGGGACATCAAATGGGGGCTAATCATTCGTTTACTCATACTGCTGAAAACAATACAGTAAATGTAGAACCAGGGTCTGGATCGACTATCATGGCTTACGCCGGACTTGGTGGAGCCGGGATTGACATGCAACAAAACTCAGACGATTATTTTCATTTTAAAAGTTTTTCTCAAATACAATCTAATTTGGGGGGTAAGACTTGCCCGGTAAGCACGAATTTAGCAGTTTTAAATCCCAGACCCGGAGTAACAGTTGCACCGGCATTTACAATACCTGTTGGAACAGCATTTAAGCTTACAGGATCTGGAACAGGAACAGCAGGAGAAGTGTTAACCTATTGTTGGGAACAAAATAATGATGCAACAGTAGTTGGAGGAACTTCTACTCTTCCATCACCAACCAAAACAGATGGACCAAATTTCAGATCTCGTCCTCCAAGTGCTTCACCAGTTAGATACTTCCCCCAATTTTCAGATGTTTTAGCAGGAAATTTGGTTAATACCTGGGAAACGGTATCAACTGTAGCAAGATCATTAGCTTTTGCATTCACGGTGAGAGATAATAATACGGGTATTTATGGTGGCCAAACAAATAGCGCAGCTACTGTAGTTACAGTTGTTGATGCTGGAGGAGCTTTTGCAATTACAAATCCAAACACAGCGAATGTTTCCTGGAATTCAGGTTCAACCCAAACCATAACTTGGAATGTTGCGGGAACTACTGGAAGCGGAATTAATGCCACGGTTGTCAATATTTTATTTTCTACCGATGGCGGATTAACTTTTCCAACTGTTTTAGCTGGGAATACGGTAAATGATGGTTCCGAGACAGTTACCTTGCCTTCAGTACTTTCACCAACTTGTAGAATAATGATTGAATCTGTGACTAATATATTTTATGCAGTTTCAAAAAATATTTCACTTGGTTATACTATTAGTACCTCTTGTAATACTTATACGAATTCTACTTCATTACCAATTCCTGATGGAGCAGGAGCAGAAGTATCAGGAGGATCAGTTTCAAATACTATAAATGTACCTATAACTGGTGTCATTTCTGATGTAAATATTGGATTGAACGTTACACATACTTGGCCGAATGATTTAGTTATTGCTATCAATAGTCCCGGAGGAGCAACTCAAGTTCCAGTTTGGAATAGAGCTTGTGCAGGTAATAATAATTTCAATGTTACTCTGAATGACGGTTCTCCCGCATTTACTTGTGTGGCTAATATGACCGGAACATTTTCCCCTTCATCCCCTTTGACTGCTTTTAATGGCGGACAGGCAAACGGAACATGGACGTTATCAGTTGAAGATTTTTATAATGTAGATACCGGAACATTGAACTCTTGGTTCGTTCAAGTTTGTACTGATGTTTACACATTATCAACTCCAACGGTTGGCTTTACTGATTTTGCGGTTTATCCAAATCCGAATAATGGTAACTTTAATATTCAATTTACAAGCAACGCTTCAAATGGAAACGGAGTTAAAGTGTTAGTTCACGATATGAGAGGAAGAGTTATTTTAGAAAACAATTTTGAAAATAGCGCTACATTTAATCAAAACATTCAGTTAAACAACGCACAATCCGGTGTCTATTTATTGACGGTTACAGATGGAGAAATAAAACAAACCAAAAAAATTGTGGTGGAATAATTCACTAATTATAAAATAGTTTGAAAAGGAGGTGTTAGTTATTTCGCCTCCTTTTTTAGTTATATAGATTACTTATATAAAAGGAAGTAATTATAAGTAAACCGCTTAAATCTAATAATTAGTTTGTTTTTTTATATTGCTGAAATGAAAATTATGAATGTAAAATATTGATATTTAAAATAATTAATTAATTTTGAAAACGTTTAAAATAAAACACAAAAAATGAAATTAAAATTACTTTTCGTATTACTTGTTTCTCAAGTAGCTTTAGCGCAACATAGAACTTGTGGATCACAAGAATTGATGCAAACCATTATGAATGACCCAGCAAAAAGAGCTGCTTATATTGAACAACAGAATAATTTTGAAGTTGAGTTGCAAAGATTAGAATCTAATGCATTAAGAAATACAAATGCTGTAATTAGAATTCCAGTGGCTGTTCATTATCCTACTGCTGGTACTGTTACAGAAGCCATAAAGACATGTTTGCGTCGTTTGGCTCAGAAACAAATTGATATTTTGAATGCAGATTACAATGCGGTTAATACAGATATTTCTATATGGAATAATAATGATAGCGCATTTTTCCCCGGGATATCAAACGGAAATTTAAATGTGCAATTTGTAATTGCGACAGAAAATCATCCTGCAGAGTCAGGGTTACTTGATGGAGAATTAGCGGTTACCTTTGGAACAGACTTTATTGGATCTGGAGTACTAAATTGTACAAATGGCTGTAATGAAGATATTACATGGGCTGGTTATATGAATATTGTAGTAACAAATATTTCAGGAGGCGTTTTGGGGTTCTCTCCACTAGGGGGTCAACCACAATTTGGCAGAACGGTTGTTATTGACAACAATTCATTTGGAGCTAGTTTATCGCCAAGCCCAACTACTTGCTCTAATTTTGTACCAACCTCACCTTTCAATAAAGGAAGAACGTTAACCCACGAGTTAGGACATTTCTTGAATTTAAATCACACTTTCCAATCCTGCGACGGAGCAAATTGTGCTACTTCCGGTGATAGAGTTTGTGATACACCCTCAGCAAATACTGCAGCTTATGACTGTCCAGCTCTTGGCACTGTCTCTGGCTGTGTAGACACTCAATTAACAATGAATTACATGGACTATACCGACGATGCATGCATGTATATGTTTACTGCAGGACAAGCAACAAGAATGTTGGCATGGTATAATTTGATTAAAACTCAACTTTCTACAACAGCTTTAGCAAATGAGACATTTTTAGAGAATCAGTTTAGTCTTTACCCAAATCCTAATAAAGGAAGCTTTACCATTGAATTTAAAGAGCTAGCCAACAGTTTTTCAGTTGAAGTATTTGACATAACAGGAAAAACCATTTATGAAAACAACTATGAGCAATCTTCAAATTTAATTCAGCTTATTAATTTAGACAACCCAACTAGTGGTGTTTATTTTATTAATATAAAAAGTGATAAGGGATTAGTGACTAAAAAGTTAGTGATTCAATAATAAAAGTTTTAAGCTTGCAAATAAAAAATCATTTCTCTACATCAGAGAAATGATTTTTTATTTGCCATTAAATTTATTCATCGTTTCATTTAAGCCAGACAAAGCAAAAGATTCTACTATTTCTTTAGCCACTTCAAATCGTTCCGGAAGTTTTTCTTTTTCAGTTTCATTCCATTCGCCGAGTACATAATCTACTTGTTGTCCTTTTTTGAACTCGTCACTAATTCCAAAACGGAAACGCGGATATTCTGAAGTATTTAAAATAAGTTGGATGTTTTTTAAACCATTATGTCCACCATCTGTCCCTTTTCCTTTTATTCGAATAGTGCCAAATGCCAAATTCAAATCGTCAGTAATGACCAGAATATTTTCTTTGGCAATGTTTTCTTTTTGCATCCAATAATGAACTGCCTTTCCACTAAGATTCATATATGTATTGGGCTTTAACAGAATAAGCTTTCTTCCTTTTATTGTGAATTCAGCAACAGCTCCTAATTTAGCGGTTTCAAAAGGCACGCCTTGTTTAGAGGCAACATAATCTACTATTTTAAAACCGATATTGTGCCTTGTATTTACATATTCGGCGCCAATATTACCAAGTCCGACAATTAGGAATTTTTTACTCATTTCTTCTGCCTTTTCAGAGATTGTATTTTTTATAAACAGATTTTTAATCCAATTCATGTTGTAAAAGTAAACTAATTTCATTTCATAAAAAAAGCACCAGTACAAACTGATGCTTTTTTAAATTGAAAAAATAAATTAATTATTTTTTCTTTTTTGCTGCTCCTTTTTCTGCTTTTGCAGCTTCTTGAGCCGCTTTCATAGCAGCACGAGAAATCTTAACTTGAGCAACAACAGTATTGTCTGGGTGCATTAATTTGAAATTAGGTGTAGGTAATTTAGTTACATACAATTTATTTCCCATTTGCAATTCAGAAATGTTTGCTTCAACATAATCAGGTAGATTTTTTGGTAAAGCTTTCACTTTTAATCTACGTTGATTCAAGTTCAAAACACCTCCTAAAAGTACCCCTGGAGAAGTTCCAGTTACTTTTACAGGCACTTCCATAATAATTTCTTTGTTGTCATCCAATTGAAAGAAGTCAATGTGATTGATTCTGTCAGAAACTGGGTGAAACTGAATGTCTTGCAAAACTGCATTGGTTGTTTTACCATCCAAATCTATCACAACTGTGTGAGCGTTTGGAGTGTAAACCAAGCTTTTGAATGCTTTTTCTTCTGCTGCAAAATGAATTGGTTGACTTCCTCCGTAAATAACGCAAGGAACCATTCCAGCATTACGTACCGCTTTGGTTGCTACCTTGCCCACGCTTTCTCTTTGTGATCCTTTAATCGTAATCGATTTCATTGTAAAATATATTAATTAATAAAAAAATTCTTTTTGTCTGGGCGTTGCCCTCGTTCCTCGTGCCGGGCTATCGGCTGCACGCGGTGCTTGCCTCTATCCCTAACGCTTTACAGTCTAAAGTCACAAGTCCAAAGTCTGAAAGAACTCACTTCTTTTAACGTTTGACTTTCGGCTTTAAACTTTTGACTCACATCAAAAACTTCCCGCTGATGGAATTGTTGTGTTGCACCATATTCATTACTTCTGCAAAAAGAGGCGCACAACTAACCACTTTTATTTTATTTGATTTCTTCTTTAACGGAATTGAATCGGTCACTATCAATTCCAATAATTTAGAATTTTCTATTTTTACATAAGCTTCGCCCGAAAGAATAGCATGAGTACAAATGGCTCTCACACTTAATGCTCCTTTCTCCATCATCAAATCTGCTGCTTTGGCCAATGTTCCTCCGGTGTCAATCATATCGTCAACTAGGATTACATTTCGTCCTTTCACTTCACCAATCAGCTCCATTGTGTCAATCACATTAGCCGCTTTTCTTTGTTTGTAACAAATCACCACATCCGATTCTAAAAACTTAGAATAGGCATAGGCTCTTTTTGAACCGCCCATATCAGGAGAAGCAATTGTTAAATTGTCTAATTGCAAACTCTTCACATAAGGTAAAAAGATCGTCGATGCAAACAAATGATCGACTGGCTTTTCAAAGAAACCTTGAATCTGATCAGCGTGTAAATCCATTGTCATGATTCGAGTAGCTCCGGCAGTTTCTAATAGTTTTGCTATTAGTTTTGCTCCAATCGGAACCCTTGGTTTGTCTTTTCTGTCTTGTCTTGCATAACCAAAATACGGAATTACGGCAGTAATGTGTCTTGCTGATGCTCTTTTCGCAGCATCAATCATTAACAAAAGTTCCATTAAATTGTCTGCGCTAGGAAATGTAGAGCAAACAATAAAAACACGCAATCCTCTTATTGATTCTTCAAAAGAGGGTTGAAATTCACCATCACTAAATTTTGAGAACGTAACTTTACCAAGCGGAACACCATAGTTTTCAGCTATTTGTTCGGCAAGATAGACGCTTTGCGAACACGCAAATATCTTTGCTTCTGGTTCTAAATGCGACATTGTAATTAGTTGTTTTGACCAGTGGCACTCTTGTTTGGAAGTGCCTCGGGTGTAGTTAGTTAGTTGATGCTCGTTTTACCGAGGTGCAAATTT